>JAGXLO010000025.1 GCA_018334695.1 Candidatus Cloacimonadota bacterium | reverse complement strand
GCAGTTTTTGCCGTAGAATCCATAATAGTTATTTTGCAAAAGACAATTATTAATTTTTATTGAATCAGCTGCATTTGCGTAAATACCATAATACGAATTGTATGTTCCATACTCAACAGTGCAATATTCCAGAATTCCGGTTGAACCAGACTGAAATCTCAAGCCAGCCCACTCATCAGTGGCATCATTTCGGGTAAAGGTAATCTCATTACCGTTTGTGCCAGTAGCTATAAGTGTTCCATCTACCTTGAAATAGTAGCCGTTATCAAATTTGAAATTATTGCCTGCATCTATGGTGAGGGAATCATCAATTTCAGGAGAACCGTTTACAATATAATTCAATCCGCTAAATTTATACCAGGTGCCTGTTTTTGTACCTACACCGGAGATAACCTGTATGTCGTTGTTTGTATTACCGGAAGTGGGGATAGTACTGGCTGCATCAGGGAAGGAGCCGCAGTCAAGAGAAAGAGGCCAGGAGTTACCTGTAATGGTATTGTTTGATCCAAGCATAAATTCAGCAGAATTTTCTATACGGAAGGCACCGTAATCACCTGTATTATTGGTAACTGAAATATTATCAATGGTACCAATTGAATTACAATCACTAAAAAATATACCATTGGAACAATTTGTTAAATCTGAATTTATTGTTGGTGAAGTACAGTTAGTGAATGTAATACCATAATTAGTATTATTTTCTATGATCGCTTCACTAACAGGTGATGAGCAGTTATTAAAGTAAACACCTGTGCCACTATAGGAAATTGTGTTTGTATTATCTACTGTCCTGTTTGATGTATTACTGATATAGATTGCCACTGAGTTTTGCGTGAAATTATTATTACTGCAGGAGGTCAACTTGGTAGATGGAACCTGGTTACCATAAAATCCATAGTTGTTATATTGAATTGTACAATTGTCTATAGTAAGATTGTCCGGTGAACTTGCGTAAATCCCGTAACAGGAGCCGCAATCAGCGTATTCTATTCGGCAGTAATCAAGGTCACCCTGAGAGCCGCTCTGGAATCTTAAACCTTCCCAGCTGTCGTCCGTTTCCCATCTTGAGAATAAAATACCGGCAGAACGATCTTTATTTTTTGCTGCTGTACCTGGACAATTTAAAGTTCCGTAAACATTTATACAGGCACCGTTTTCAAAGTAGACGTCAACACTGTCCTGGATTGTTAAGGAACCACCATTGGCAACAGTTATATCAGTTTTTACAATATAATCCAGCGGTTCATTCATTACCTTCCATAATAAGGAATTGCTACCTGTATTTCCGCCGTAGACTTGCACATCGTCGTTTGTATTGCCCGATGTAGGAATATTATCCAGTCCCGAATCATCCGGATAGGAAGCAATGTCTATAGTTAAGGGGAAAGTATTTCCAGTGACTGTATTGCTACCCAGGGTAAAAGTTCCGCATTCTTCCATATAAATCGCACCGTAAGTGCCGATATTGTTCAAAATGGACTGGTTTGATATCTGAGATGAAGTACAGTTATAAAAGTGGATACCGGTGGAATTGTTCTGGATGGTATTTACAGTAGTAAGACTGGGATTGGTAGTAGAATAGATGCGAATACCGGTGGTATTATTCTGAATAGTATTCCCTGATAGAGCGGGATTAGTATTTGAGCCGTAAAATCCGTAATCGCAATTCTGGATAAGAGCATTGGAAATTGCGGGGTTACATGAATTGGCATTTATACCATATTTAGCGTGTTGTATAAGGCAGGAATCGATATTAACGGTTGAGCCGTTAAAACAATATAATCCTTGCCATTGGGGAGAGCCGTCTTTGGTGAAAATTATATCATCTCCTATGGCAGTGAAAGTTCCGTAAATGTCTAATTGTCTGTCCGAATAGAATTTAAGAGAATCACCTTTGGCAATGGTAAGATTTGCGGCAGAGCCCAGAGTTGTATTATTTGTTACAATGTAGTTAAGATCAGCAAATTTATACCAGGTGCCGGTGTTTGTACCTGTGCCGGAAGTGACTCTTATATCGTTGTTTGTATTGCCAGAGATGGGAATGTTACTGGTAAGGGCGGGAAATGAACCTGTGTCGATGGATAGAGGCCAGTCATTATCTGTGATGGTGTTAGTTCCCAGAGTAAAACTGCCGCTGTTAGCTATAAGGAATGCTCCGTAGCCCTCATTATTTTGTAATGTCAGATCTTCTATTGTTCCCAGCGAGCTGCAATCTTTATACGCTATACCGGCACTGCTGTTATTGGAAAAGACATTATTTGCACCGAAATTTGCATTAGGATTATTTGTATTTTGGACGTAATAGCCGTAATTATTGTTTTGGAATGTGTTGTTAGTCAGTGTGGACTTTTGGTTTTCTCCGTAGAATCCGTATATGTTGTTTTCTATAGTACAATTATCTAAGGAAAGAGCAGCAGAGTCAGCATAAATCGCATATCCGTCACTATACGCGACATATTCTATATAACAATAATCCAGGTCTCCACTGGCTCCGTTTTGGAATTGCAGTCCTTTCCAGGTATCCAATGTATCATTCCTGGTAAAATATATTTCATCACCGGAAATTCCATTTGCCGTAAGTGTCCCAAATATATCAATGAATTGGCTTTGTTCAAACTTTACTATAACTCCTGAACTAATTTGCAGGAGGTCTCCAGTGGCTATAGTGGGGCTGGCAGTGATTAAGTAGGGTATATCAAAATCATACCAGAAGAAATTGGAACCTGTAGTACCACCAGAAACCTGAATCATGTTATTTGTATTACCACTCGTGGGTATGTTACTCAGATTATTTGCGTAAGAAGTAATATCGATGCTGAGTGGATAGGAATTGCCTGTAATTGAGTTGCCTGAACCAAGTTGAAAACCATGGCAATTTTGCATAAAGATAGCACCAAAATCTCCGGCATGGTTTGTGATTGTTTGATTGGATATAGTAGGAGTTCCTGTACAATTATAAAAATGAACCCCAACTGATGAATTGTTATTTGTGGTATTGGTTGATGATAAAGCAGGAGAGTTGGCATTAATTATGTACATTCCGGTAGTGTTCTCATAAAATTCATTACCGTTAAAAGTGTCCGGGATATAGATGTCTGCACAAAAACCATAGGTAGAGTAGCGCACTGTGTTGTTTGTAATTGTGGGGTTAGTGGATTTACAGTATATGCCATAGCCATTACCATTGGTCACGTATTCTATAAGACAGTTATCCAAAATACCGTCAGAATCTTGTTTAAACTGTATTCCCTGCCATTCCACTCCTGCGCCGTAACGAGTGAAAGTTATACTGTTGGAGCCATCAGCATTAAGTGTACCTTCTACTTTTAAATAGGTGGATTGAGTGAAGCGGACTTCCACTCCGTCTTCGATGGTAACGGTGGTTCCGGTATCTACTGTAACTGGGGCAGTCACATAATGAATCGGTCCGTTTGCTACTGTCCAATTGCGTTGCTCGGATGAGGAACTGGAAGAAATTAATCCTGCATGTTCATTAGGTGGCAGATCACCATGAGGGCTACTTTCCCAGGGTGAGAAAGTGACAATCCCCAGAGAAGCATTATCATCATGATCGATGATAGTGCTATTTATACTGGCAAAATCATCGGCTCCCCAGTAAACATACTTTGCGTAAATATCCAAATTTCCATTACGAAGATCATAACCTGGAATATCATCCAGTCCGTTTCGATAAATATCGTTCCATTCTGACGAGTTTGAGCCAAAAACAGGGTGACAATTTCCCTCGATATATATTCCATAGCTAGAGTTATCCCTGATAATGCAGTTCTTTATTGTTGGGTCAGAGTCGTCTATAATATATAATCCACAGGAATTACTATATTTCACTGTACAATAATTGAGGTTTACATTGCTCGATGAACCCTGAAAATAAATTGTTCCGTAGCCATGACCACCATAGGTAAAATCGCAATAAGAGATATTGCATTCCTCTTGTGTATAGAAATGCAAATAATCCCAATAACCGGAATAAGTGGGAGACCTTGTTATTATGATATGTTCGCTATCAGTACCATTTGCATTTAATTGACCATAAATATTTAGGGCATAACTTCCATTGAATCGTATTGTATCTCCGGCAGCTATTGTTAAACTGTCACCATTATTAACAGTAATGTCACCCTCAAGATCATACGGTACACCATGATTCAACCAGGTTCCCGTACTAACTTGATCACCCATTGCTCTAATTGAATTATAAACATTCCCGCTAATATTCATGGTTCCAGTTATATTCTTAAGATAGTCTGCGTAAACTCTGATGGCATAACTACCGTTATTTTGAATTGAACAATCACTGATTTTTGGTCCGGAAGTGTTGTAGTCACAGAATATACCATAGGTAGAATTATTGTTTATAGTACAGTTGGCTATCAAGGGAGCAGAAGGATTGCTATATCTGTCGTATATATAAATGCCGGCGGATTCACTGTATTCAATATCGCAATTTGTTATAGAAACATTATCATAACTACCACTAATATAGATATTACCTTTATCCGCACCTTGACCGCCATAGAAAATATCACAATAATCCAGAATACAGCCCGGATCGGATTGAATAAAATAGATGTAATCCCAATCGCCGGGTTCACGTGTAGCAGAATTTGAAGTAAAAGTAATATGATTTGAGGATGAACCGTCAGCTACTAATACACCATAAACTTTTAGCTGCAAACTTTCTTGAAATTTAAGTGTATTCTCTTCATTGATAGTCAATGTATCTCCATCAGTAACGGTTATGTTACCACCGATTATATAGGGTACATCGTGGTAGAACCAGGTGCCAGTAGAAACATTATCACTGCCAACCCAGATAGCGTTATTTCCATTTCCCGAGAAAGTCATAGAGCTCGTAATATATTTAACATTATCTCCGTAGGTTCTAATAGGATAACTGCCATTATTTTGAATCGAACAGTCAGAGATTTGAGGAGCAGAGTCGTTGTTATCACAATAGATCCCATAGTTAGTATTATTGCTTATAGTACAATTTGAGATAGTTGGTTGGGAATAGGATGTATAAGTATCTTTCAGATGAATACCACTTTCACCACTATATTCTATATTACAGTTTGTAATAGTAACATTTCCTTCACATCCTCTAATATAGATATTTCCATCGGATTTACCACCATAGTTAACATCACAGTAATCAAGAATACTTCCCGGCTCCGAACCACTAAATTGAATATAATACCAATCACCTGCAGCTGGTGTATCAGCATTGGAAGTAAAAGTTATATGTTCGGAATCGGTGCCATCGGCTATTAATGCTCCATACACATTCATTCTGGTGCTGGTGGAGAATTTAATACTTATGCCTGGAGATATGGTCAAAGTATCCTGGTCAACAACTTCGATATTACCTCCGATCACATAAGGAATACCAAAATCATTCCATGTAGCAGTCGTCACATCATCACTGCCAACCCAGATAGCGTTATTTCCATTTCCCGAGAAAGTCATAGAGCTCGTAATATATTTAACATTATCTCCGTAGGTTCTAATAGGATAACTGCCATTATTTTGAATCGAACAGTCAGAGATTTGAGGAGCAGAGTCGTTGTTATCACAATAGATCCCATAGTTAGTATTATTGCTTATAGTACAATTTGAGATAGTTGGTTGGGAATAGGATGTATAAGTATCTTTCAGATGAATACCACTTTCACCACTATATTCTATATTACAGTTTGTAATAGTAACATTTCCTTCACATCCTCTAATATAGATATTTCCATCGGATTTACCACCATAGTTAACATCACAGTAATCAAGAATACTTCCCGGCTCCGAACCACTAAATTGAATATAATACCAATCACCTGCAGCTGGTGTATCAGCATTGGAAGTAAAAGTTATATGTTCGGAATCGGTGCCATCGGCTATTAATGCTCCATACACATTCATTCTGGTGCTGGTGGAGAATTTAATACTTATGCCTGGAGATATGGTCAAAGTATCCTGGTCAACAACTTCGATATTACCTCCGATCACATAAGGAATACCAAAATCATTCCATGTAGCAGTCGTCACATCATCACTGCCAACCCAGATAGCGTTATTTCCATTTCCCGAGAAAGTCATGGCTCCGGAGATGTCTTTAATATTGTCTCCAAAAGTTCTAATAGGATAACTGCCATTGTTTTGAATTGAACAGTCAGAAATTTGAGGATCGGAATCATCATCAGCACAATAAATACCATTATTTACATTATTACTGATATTACAATTTGATATTATCGGATTAGAATAAGAAGTATAGGCATCATTAATATATATACCATCATCTCCGCTGTATTCAATGTTACAATTTGTTATTGTCAGATAATTCTCTGCTCCTTGTATGTAAAGATTTCCATAGGATGAACCTCCGTAACTGATATCGCAATAATCAAGAATACAATCAGAATCAGGCTCATTGAAATATATATCTCTCCAGTCTCCAGGACTCGGGCTTGCTTCATTCGAAGTGAAAACTATATGGTTAGAAGCAGTTCCATCAGCTATTAATGTTCCTTGGACTTGTATATAATAATTACCATCGAATTTAACTACACAACCTGCTTCTATTATTAGAGTATCACCATTGGCAACTGTAACATTTCCAGTAATACGATGCGGATTTCCCGCCACAGTCCAGGTTTCGTTGCTGTTGATATCACCACTATGGTCCGTGGCAAAGGCGAAAGCATTTAAAAGAATGATAGTAAACACACAAATTATTATGACAAATTTCTTCATATTTCCTCCTAATATTATTATCATAAAAAATGTTATTCCGATAAAAGTTGGAGTTGGAATTCTACATTACAGGCATAGGAGATATCCGGATTGTGAAAGTTTCAATTTTTAGCCCGTTCAGATTTGTTAGAGGATGTAGTCATTATGGTTTGAAAAAAAATTTATATAATTTTAATTATTCTTGTCAAGAGTTTTGTTCAGAATTTTTTAAAAAAAATGATTTTGGCTTTAAAGCTATAATTTTACGATTAATAAGTATTGATTTTTAATTTATATAAGGATAAAATTGACAAAGTTTTGCTTCCATCCCACAAAAGTAGTTAATTTAACCTGTTGATAACTGATTTTAAAGAGTTAATTGTAAATTTTGAAGATAAATATTTTTAAGGAAAATCTACCATGCCGATACTCTTTTATAATGCAAAATTGTTCTTAAATAATCATGTGTCTACACAAGCTGATGCGATTTACGTTGAGGATAATAAGATAAAATCTGTGGGTGAATTTGAGGAGATAAAAGATAAAATCTCAGCTAAGACCATAAAAATCGATGTTGAGCAAAAATTATTACTTCCCGGTCTTATCGATACACATACCCACTTTGTTCAATACGCTCTGGCAAAATCAGAAATTGATTTGTCATCAGCTCGAACTCTAGATGAGATTGGGGAAATTCTGCAAGAGTATAAAAAAAACATGCCTGCTGACCAAAAATGGGTAAGTGGTAAAGAATGGAATGGAAATGAGTTAAAGAATGTAGAAAGGCTGGATAGAAAATTTTTGGATAAAATATTTCCGGATACTCCTGTTTCTTTAGCCAGCAAAGACCTGCACACGTTTGTTTGTAATAGTAAAGCTCTGGAGAAAATGGATCTAGAAGAAAAAAAATTACCCGAAGGCAGTAACATAGGGCGCTACCCGAATGGCTCTCCTAACGGCATATTGGAAGAACGAGCCTGGTTACTCATTGAAGAAGTCAAACCCAAGCTTTCTGGTAAGATAAAAAAGCAGCTTGTAAAAGAAACTATATCCGAAGCACATGAGCTCGGGCTTACCGGGATTCATATTATGGAAGAAAAAGATTCATATGAAATTTTTAATGATTTATACCAGGAGACAAATTTACAGTTGCGAGTCTGCTGGCATTTTCCGCTGGACATTCTGGATGAGATGATTAAAAAAGGAGTAAAATCATATACAGGAGATGACTGGTTAAAAATTGGTGGAGTAAAAATTTTTATGGACGGGTCTCTGGGTTCAGAAACTGCCTATATGTTCCATCCTTATAAAAAAGACAAAAATAATTTCGGGTATCTAGTTAGAAGTGCAAGGGAATATTATAATTTAATTTTACATGCAGCCCAAAATGGTATATCACCCACAACTCATTCCATTGGAGACCGCTGCAATCAAATCGTTACAGATGCTATCATTAAGCTTATGCATAATCCAGAAATCAATTCCCAAACAATATTTCCTCGCATAGAACATTTCCAGATCGCCAGACCAAAAGAGCAAGAAAAGGTGGCTCAAAATAAAATCTATTGTGCCATGCAACCGGCTCATGTAAATCTGGATGCAGGGGCTACAGAAAAAAAAGTGGGAAAATTCGGTAGAAATTCATATCCGTTTCGAACAATGTTAGATAAAGGCGCTAAGATCGGGTTTGGTTCGGACGTACCAGTAGAGACCATTAACCCCTTTCATGGTATTTATGCAGCTGTTGAAAGAAAATATCAAAATGATCCTCGGAATGAGAGCTGGATTCCGTCAGAAAAAATAAGTGCGGAAGAAGCAATTAAAGCTTACACAATTGAGGCAGCACTGGGCTCCCAGGATCAACAAATGCGGGGTTCAATCAAAAGAGGAAAACTTGCTGACCTCATTGTTGTTGAGGATTATACAAAATACGATACTACTTTTTGGTTGGATGCCAGATCATTGCTGACAATGGTGAATGGGAAAATAGTCCACAATTTGCTTTAATTAAGTATTTTATAAAGAATTGCTTCCTAAAAAACATTACAATTAATTAAAAAAAATTAATAATTCTTGACGTTATTATTAGGGATAGCATTTTTTAATCAAATTTTTTTGAATAAAAACGAAGGGAGTAATCTTTTGAAGAAAATTATCTCTGTTTTACTATTAATTTTACTTCTAATTGCTGGTTGTGCAAAACTGAATGAACCTGCTGCTAAGGCTCAAATTCTTAACCTGGAATATCTCTATCCTGCCGAAGGTTATGCCATGGATACTTATGTTACTGATGAATACGTTTATATTGCAGAAGACCAGGCGGGCTTTTCTATACATGATCGAAATGCAGATACTCTAATCACAAGATTTTATGGGGATATCGAAAATGCACGACTGATACAGGCTGTGGAGGAGGACAGTACGCTTTTTGTCTATGATGTATATGGTAGTCCCGCTGCCATTATGGTTTATGACATCAGAGATTATAATAACCCTCAAACCAAACCCAATATAACAGGACAAACTGGTGGTATAGAAGATTTTATCTGTCATTTATCTGATTCAAATGAGATGCAGGTTATCTGGACTCATGATAACAAAATAAGATTCGGGACTTATAATGATATTTGGATGGGCTCATTCTCTTATAATTTACCGAATGCTGTTAAAGGTTTTGACTACGACAGTACGTATTATTACATAACGGGAGATGAGAGAGGAGTTTATGTACTAAACAGAAATACAGGAGAACTTGTGGCAGATATCGACACTCCCGGCAAAGCTCGTGATGTAAAATTGCACAATAACTTCTTGTATGTAGCAGCTCGGGAAGTCGGATTGCAGGTAATAGATATTTCTGATCCACTTGCACCGGCACTGGTTTACCAATACGATACATCCGGGTATGCGCAGGGCATTGATGCAGCTGGAAACTATCTGGCAGTGGCATCTGGTGGTGGAGGCATCTATTTGTTTGATATTTACAATCCTGCAAAACCCCAATACAAAGACAGAATTGATAATCAAATCATTGGCTATACCTATGATGTTGTGGTAAAAGGTACAACGCTATTTGTAGCAACAAGATTTGGAGTTCATAAAATTTTCATACAATATTAAAATTTAAGGATAATAAAATGAAAAAAATGGGAACAGCTTTAATAATTTACTTCCTAATTATATTGATAAATGTTGATTTTGGATTTGGTGCTATTAGTCAAACCCACCCAAATATGCAATGTTTAGAATCCAATAAAAACTATACTTCTCTAAAATTTAAACTGCCTGAATTTTCTTTGCAATCCGTTTCAAAAGAGGGCATGGAATATAAGAGAATTGTTTTGGAAAATGAGGGAAGATTGGCTCTAACTGGAAAACCCGATTTGCCGGTAGTTTCCAGAATTATTGCTGTTCCCGAAGGTGCCAGCATCATTGTGGAATTAAAAAATATCCACGGTACCGAAATTAAGGCAGCCAAACCCTATCCCTTTCAGAATCCGACCCTGGAAGGTAAAACAAAATTTTATAAAGACAAACAATTTTATACAAGAAACGAACTATTTCCCAAAAAACAGGTAAGTGTTAGTTCTGCTGCTGTACTAAGAGATTTTAATGTTGTAAACGTTAGCATTTATCCTTTTCAATATGATCCTGCAAAAAACAAAATAAATGTTATAGAGGAAGCGGATATAAAGGTTTTTTACAAAAACAGCAAGGGGGACTTAATAAAAGAAAATCATGAAATTTCTCGTTCCTTTGAACCGCTTTACAAAGCAAATATTCTAAATTATGAAAATGTAAGAACAGATAGATATCAGCTGCCCAGTTATCTTTTTATTTATCCCGATGAGCCTTATGTAAGCAATTATCTTTCATATTTGATGGATTGGAAACATCGAAAGGGTTTTAAGGTCTATTCTGCCAGCACAGCAGTTACTGGTTCGGGAGCAACTTCTATAAAGGACTATATTGAGAATGCTTATGATAACTGGGATGATCCTCCGGAATTCGTTTGCCTGGTTGGAGATGCAGGAGGTACATATAGTATTCCCACAGCGCATGAAGGAGGCGGTGAAGGTGATCAATATTACGCACTTTTGGAAGGAAATGATCTTCTGGCTGATGTAATGATTGGCAGATTATCATTTAATTCCCTAATCGAATTTCAAACCATTATAAATAAAATTTTATCATACGAACAAAATCCTTACATGGACGATTCACATTGGTTTACTACTTCTTTGCTGGTAGGCGATCCTTCAACATCCGGACCCTCCTGCGTGATTGTGAGCAAATACATAAAAGAGATGATAAAGGACAATATGAGCTATTTCACCTTTGATGAGGTTTATAGTAGTCCTTTTGTTTCAGGAATAAGCAATGGCTTTAATAATGGCGCCAGTTATTTTAATTATCGCGGGTGGTATGGAATGAGCGGCTGGAGTGTAAGTGATGTATATAATTTAAATAATGGCTATATGCTGCCTTTTGCCGTTGTCTCCACCTGTGGGACAGGTAATTTTGAAGGCACCTCGGATTGTGTAAGCGAAGCCTTTACAAAAGCCGGCTCTCCCAGCACTCCCAAAGGTACAATTGGAACAGTTGGAACCGCTACTATGGATACGCATACAACATTTAATAACGCACTCTCCGCCGGAGTTGCTAAAACTATCTACCAGGATAGAATGTATTATCTGGGAGGAGCTCTTAATGGTGGTAAAATAACTATGTGGCAATGCTTTCCGCAAAATCCAAATAATTGGGTAACATATTTTTCTTACTGGAATAACCTTATGGGAGACCCTGGTTTGGAAATTTGGACAAACGTGCCAAAAGATTTAGTGGTTAACCACGAATCGCAAGTAGCACAGGGTTCCAATTATTTTGCTGTGGAAGTTGAGAATGATTATGGTAATCCAATCCAAAATGCTACCGTTTGCATACTAAAAGGAGATGACTTATTCGAAGTTGGTTATACAGATACTGATGGCGAAATTCAAATACCCATTTCAGACGTAAGCAATGGTCAAGTTAAGATTACAGCTAGCAAACACAATTACAAACCATATCAGAATACATTTTCTATTGTGCAATACAACCAGTTTCCAGCAGTTCAATCTTATGTTATTGATGATGATAGCTCCGGTACTTCCTCTGGAAATGATAATCAACAGATTAATCCGGGTGAATCAATAGAAATGCCCATTACTCTAGTTAATAACGGTAATACTGCCATATCAGACATAGCTGCCAATTTATACACCAATTCTCTTCTTGTTACAATAACCGATGACAGAGAGACATTTGGTGATCTTGCTCCGGGAGAAACTGCTACCAGTGATGATGACTATGATTTTAGTATCGCAGAAATCTGTCCTGACGGACACGAAATTGTTTTTACTCTAGAGATAAATGATGGTGATGGAAATTCCTGGGAGGAATTTATAATTTTGACTGTTAAATCTTCCGATTTGCGCTATGATAGCTATGTGGTAGTTGATGGAAACAACGGAATTTTGGATCCGGGTGAAACTTCTGATCTTAAAATAGCTATTAAAAACGAAGGATACGTCACTGCCGAGAATGTAAGCGGTATTCTTTCTACTTCTCATGATAATTTTACTATACACGATAGTATAGGGTATTTTGGTGAAATCTATTCAGGTTCCACAGTTACAAACAATAATGATCTGTTCGAAGTGGAAGCAAGTTCGGATATTGTACCGGGAACCACCTTATATCTTGATCTTAATTTAAGCGGTGATAATATTTTACCTGTTTCGGTTACCTGTAAAATGCAAATTGGAGAATCAGAAATGGGTGACCCTCTTCCTGCTGACGCCTACGGATACTATTGTTATGATAGTGGAGATACAAGTTATGATATTGCCCCTTCTTATACCTGGATGGAAATTGACCCGGATATGGGAGGCGATGGGCAGAATCTTAACTTATATGATAATGGAAATACAGGTGATATTGCTGATATTGATATGCCCTTCAACATAAAATTTTATGGAATTACCTACAATACATTAACTGTTTGCTCCAATGGTTGGATAGCTCCTGGAGAAACAGAACAATATTCGTTCATGAATTCACCTGTGCCCGGACCCATAGGACCCACTCCTATGATAGCAGGATTCTGGGATGATTTGAAAACAAGCGGAGGGGATGTCTACTATTACTATGACACAAGTCAACATATTTTTATAGTCGAATGGTCACAGTTACACAATGATTATAATAATGCTATGGAAACTTTTCAAATTATACTTTTTGACCAAAATTACTATCCTACCCCTACCGGTGATTGCGATATTTTAGTGCAGTATAAAGAGATAAATAATGTAAATGCCGGCTCCTACTCGGGGGGTTATGTTCATCACGGTCAGTATTCAACTATAGGCATAGAGAATCATAACGGAACTATCGGTCTTCAATACACTTTTAATAACGAATATCCTCCTGCAGCTATGCAATTGGAGGATGAAATGGCAATTCTATTTACAACCAAAGGCTCGCAGGTTCTAGATCCACCTATCGCTGTACTGGAACCGGATGTGTTTAATTTTGAACTTGAACCTGGTGCTTCTACCTCAGATATACTCACTGTGGAAAACCAGGGCCCATCCAATTTGTATTATTCCATAACTAAGGAATATCAGAATGACGATAAAGGCAGCGGTGGTCAGGATTCATACGGTTATGAATGGATTGATTCTGATGAAAACAATGGTCCGGAGTACAACTGGGTAGATATAAGTGGCAATTATACTGAACTAAATTTTGATCATAACGACTATGCAGCACCCCCTGTGGATATTGGCTTTGATTTTGAATTTTACGGAGAAACCTACGATGAACTTATTGTAAATCCTAATGGCTGGATTGGCTTTGGTGACGATTGGACTGATTATCATAATTACAGTATTCCGCGACAGGATGCTCCCAAACCTGCAATATTTGGCTTCTGGGACGACCTGGATCCGCTCCAGGGAGGAAATGTCTATTACTATACAAATTATGAAGATAGTTTTGTGGTCTGGTTCGACGATGTAATCCATTATCCGGGTAATTGGAACGGTACTTACGACTTTGAAATAATCTTAACAGCTGATGGAGATATAAAATTACAATATCGAGATGTTTCGGGAGACATTGATAGCAGTACGCTTGGACTCCAAAATGCAGATGGCGATATCGGTTTGGAAATTGCTTATAATACAAGCTATGTTCATGATGAACTGGCAGTGAAAATAACCCGTGTTATAGATTGGCTCACACTGGATATTACCAGCGGTTTAATCTTCCCTGATGAAAGTGAAAATATTGAGCTAACTGTTAATACGGAGGACCTGGAACCAAATACTACTTACACCTGCAACCTTGATATTTCAACCAATGATCCCAATCTTAGTTTTGTTACCATTCCGGTAAATTTAATTATCCAGAGCGGTCCACAGGGAACTGTTTCCGGTTCTGTGTCACTTTTAGGTGGCTCCGGAAATGTGCAGGATGTACTTATCGAAGTAGGTGATTATTCTACTTCTCCCAATGCCTCCGGCGTTTATACCCTATCAGTTCCTACCGGTACTTATACCTTCACAGCCGCTCTCAGCGGTTACGATTCCTATACTCAGCAGATAGAAGTTTTAGAAGATCAAACCACAACTGTAAATCCTGTGCTCCAATATATAAAACCACCGGATAATATCTGGGTAAGTATTACAGAACTGTTTAATGCGGAAATCAGCTGGAATTCAGTTAATAACCTGTCCAAAAATAAAGTTTTCCAATCATATTCGGTTTTTAGAAAATTTAATCAACAGAGCTGGAATTTGCTCACGGAAAATATTGTTGATACCAGCTTTATCGATACATTATATGAAGAACCGGACGGTGAATATCGCTATGGAGTAAAAGCTGTTTATGAAACAGGTACAAGTGACATGGCTATGACAGATTCTTTTACTCTAAACCGTTTTGTCGATGTCTCTTTTGACGTCGAACTTTCAAATGGTAATATACCGCAAGGTATCACAGTTTCAATTGCAGGACTGGATTCTGTATATCATAAGAATTTTATCGATACAACAGATGCTGATGGTAATATTCAATTCCAGGATGTTTTTATGGCAAATTATGATCTAGAGATTACTAAAAACGGATATGGACCAATAGATGAAGAGATAACGATTGATGAGCAGAATAATCAATTTTCCTATACATTACAATATATTCATGCTATTGAACCGGATGCTGAAATGCCTAATAAGTTTGCAATTTTACAAAATAAACCCAATCCCGTGCTAAATTCTCATAGCACACTTTTCAGCTACCAAATTCCAAAAAATTCACAGGTTACGCTGGCAATTTTCAATATAAAAGGAGAACAATTAGTAGAACTGGTAAACCAAAACCAGGATAGAGGATTTTACGAAGTTGAATGGGACCTTACTTCAAAAAACGGAATCAAAGTAGGAACCGGTATCTATTTTTATAAACTCATGGCAGATGATAAAATTATCGATGTAAAAAAGTGTTTGGTCTTCTAAAAAATTATACATCAAATCAGGAGAAAATATGAAAAAATTTACCCTAATCATACTAATTTTGGCAGTTTTTAGCTTTTCAGGAAATTTAATTGCACAGGAAAATCTCTGGCAGGAAAATGGGGTTCCCATAAGACAGGGTTCCAACATAGAATGGGCTCGCGCCGGTACGGAATTGTCCGACGGAAGCGTGGTATATACATGGTCAGATACACGCAATGGAGATAGAGATGTATATGCCCAAAGAATTGACAGCGAAGGAAACTTACTCTGGGATGAAAACGGTGTTCTTGTTAATGGAGAGATCAATCGGCAGGAAGATCCGGTAGTTATAAATACTCAGGATACAAGTGTAGTGATTGCCTGGATTGATTTTCGCAATGAAGAAGCAGGAGATGTTTATTGCCAAAAACTGAATAGCCAGGGAGAGCTTTTGTGGGACGAGACAGGTGTTCCTCTTTGTTTATCCGAAGATGTGCAAATAACATTGAATATTGTAAATGATACCGCAGGAGGTGCCTACATTCTATGGTATGATCACAGAAATCCGGGTGGAGTTGATATTTACGGAACTCATATTCTTTCTACGGGGGAGCTGGCTACAGGCTGGTCTGTTAATGGTAATCCCCTTGCTGCAGAGAGTGGAAACCAGGATCAGCATACCTTCTGGGCTGATGGTACAGGAGGTGCAATATTGGTCTGGCACGATACCAGAGAAGCAACTGATCCCAATATCTATGCCCAAAGAATTATGCCAGACGGATCTTTTGACTGGCAAGCAGGAGGAATTTTAGTTTCAGATGCCCAGAATGCCCAGGAAAGACCCAAAATTTCGCCTGATGGAACTGGTAGTTTTATTATCACCTGGCTAGATAAAAGATACGAGAATGATGGTGATATTATGGCACAAAAAATCGATCTGGATGGAAATTTGCTCTGGACAGAGGACCTTGAAGTATATGTAGGAGCTGGCAGTAAGCAGAAAAATCCCAGAATAACCCGATCTTCTGATACAGGTGTTTTCATTGTTTGGGAAGACGGTAGAAATGACCCTTATACTTTTGACCTTTATGCACAAAAAGTCAGTACAGAAGGAGATTTACTCTGGAATGCAGACGGAGTGGCTTTAACCACAGCAACCAACGACCAGCTGGAACCCAGGCTCATAGGTGGAGCTGCTGGAAGCTGCTATTTTATCTGGGAAGACGGACAGGACGGAGGACATCCCAATGAAAATATTTACATGCAATTTGTAGATTCAGAGGGCAATACCATCTGGGAAAATAATGGGAAAATTATATGTAATGCAGATGGGGAGCAGTTTTCACCCTTATTGCGTTACGACGGAGAAAGTAAAGCCTATGCAGTTTGGGGAGATAAACGCACAGGCTCTATAGGTCTTTATTGCCAGATTGTCGATTCCACGGGTGCTGAATATCTGCAGGATAACGGAAAAACAATATTTTACGGTTTATGCGGAAATGCACTAAATTACGGTATAAAAAAGAATAACGATTATTTCTCTATCATCTGGGAAGATAGTAGATTTCCTACTACCGGATTACAGATTTATATACAGTTACTAGATAATTCTGGTACTAATATATTTCAGGAGAATGGCATGGCAGTCACCGAAAATACAGGATATGATCAGGTAAAGCCGGATTTTGTAGTAAAACCAGGTTCCGCACAAACAGCTATGGTTTGGGAAGAAAATCGTTCCGGGTTCAAACAGATTTATGGTCAGGCTGTGGACAACTCAGGTTCCCGAATATGGCTGGGCACTGGCTTAAAAATGGGTGATTTTATGTTTGAACAACAGAATCCGCATATTTCCTATGAATATCAAAATACTCGAGATGAAGTTTATTATGTAGGCTGGTCTGATTTTAGAGATATGCTTAATCCCGCCTGTATCTACGGACAAAAAGTAGTTAATGGCTCCTTAGACTGGGCAGCAGAAGGCATAGAAATTGCCAACAGATCCACCGGAGAAGATATATTATCCGATGTTGTAGGACGTTATTTCATCTGGTATAATGATAACTGGCCAGAGTTTGATGTTTATGTAAAATTGATGGATGAAAATGGCAATACTGCTCCAGGCTGGTCAGAGGAAGGTTTGGCTGTGTGTGAAGCTGCTGGTTCTCAGAAAAATCCTAAAGGTATAATGACCGATGAGGGACTTTTGGTTATTTGGGAAGATAAAAGAAACGGCAATGCTGATATTTATGGACAAATTGTGAATGAAGATGCAACTGTGGACTGGCAGCAAGATGGCATTCCACTTGTCGAATTGCCCAATGATCAAAACTCGGAGGAATTTATTGCATCCAATTCCATATTCATGACATGGTCAGATTTCCGCAATGGAGTAGATTACAATATTTATATGCAAAACTATAATTTTGACGGTAATGAACAATGGAATAGCGGCGGGAACGTGATTTCTGCTGCAGCAAATAACCAGTTTGAGCCTTCACTGGCTGAGATTGGTGAAAATGTATATGTAGTCTGGGAAGATTTTAGTGATACACTTAATTCCGATATTTATTCACAAAATGTAACAAGTACAGGGGATCTTGAGTGGGATGAACCTCACATAGTTTGTGATGCGATAAAAAGACAAATTGGACCGGAAGTTTCCAACTGTGGAGAAAATCAAGCAGTTCTTATCTGGCAGGATACACGCTCCAGTGGCAAAGCTGATATCTATAATATTTATGCTCAAAAAGTTAAAGTTAATGAGGAAGCAGTAGATGATGAACCGCAGGGAAATAATGATTTAGTGAGAATAAAAAATTATCCTAATCCCTGCTATCCGGGTGGGGAAGGTGTTAACTTTTATCTAAATTTAAAACAAAAAAATTATATAAATCCAAATATTAAAATCTATAATATCAAGGGTACATTGGTGAAATCTGTAAAAATTAACTTCACACAAATTGAAAATGGGAATATATTTTGGCAATCATCCGAAAAAATTCCAAATGGCGTATATTTTTACAGATTTGAATCAGATAATTATATATCCCGAGCCCATAAGATGTTAATCCTTTCCAATTAAATGAATTTTATGAAAAAAATAATTATTTTAACAATATTTGTTCTTTGTGTTCAGGTTCTTATTGCACAAACCGGAGTTGATCCCCGCTACCATACATACGACGAAATAAAAACTGAAATTGATTCTTTACAGGATGCTTATCCCCAGTTTGTTATGGTCGATTCCATCGGTTCAACTACGGGTGCACCTTACCAGGAGCCCTTACCTATCTGGGCTGTAAAGCTATCTGATAATCCCGCTATTAATGAAGATGAACCTGCTGTTTTGTTTGTAGGGCAATGCCATGCAGAAGAAATCTTGGGTGTGGAAATCACGATGTATATGATTAAAGAAATTTTAAATAATTACTACATGAACCCCTACACTATATGGCTTAATAATCTAGAGATCTGGTTTGTGCCAAGTATAAATCCGGAAGGTCTGCAGGTTGTTATGGATAGCCTGGACACTTCATTTCGCAAGAATAAAAGAGATAATAACAATAACGGTATCTTTGATTTTGTCCAGGGTCCCGGTAATGACATTGATGGTGTAGACCTTAATCGCAACTATTCCTTTAACTGGGTGCATGGAGATACTCTTTATGAACCGGGTGGATATGAAGAATATGATTACTACAGAGGACCAGCCTCTTTTTCTGAGGGAGGCACACAAGCGATAAGAGACCTGGCTGATGCTCAACA
The DNA here is from genome assembly GCA_018334695.1 of Candidatus Cloacimonadota bacterium. Lineage (GTDB taxonomy): Bacteria > Cloacimonadota > Cloacimonadia > JGIOTU-2 > JGIOTU-2 > TCS60. The sequence goes on along the minus strand of JAGXLO010000025.1, from coordinate 5,245 downwards.
TTTTATTTTTTCTATTAACTGGCATTCTTCTCGCAGCGGACTTTTTTCAGAACAGGTTTTTTATTCCTGGGAAAGAAAAGGTAACAAGAAACCACCTGATTTTGCTGTAAATCAAAATATTGGTGAAACAGTAGCCGGATTGATCGTTACTGAAGACGGTAGTGGTTATTATGAACCGTCTCCAACACTTGGCAGAAAGGGAAATGCTCAGGATTGGTTTTATCAATCTCATAGCACTACCCAACTCTTGATTGAATGCGGCACTTCAAACCTGCAGCCTGGCGGCTCCCAAGTATGGCTGGTGGATGATACCTGCCAAAGATGTAAAGTTGGAGCTTACTGGCTTCTTAGCCGCACTCTGGGCTATGAAACCGATGCCTCCATGCTTACAGGTCATGTTTCAGACTCCATAACCGGGGAACCTCTGGAAGCAGAAATTGTAGTGGAAGAATTTACAAAACCTTACCTTGAACCAAGAATGTCCGATGTCTTATATGGCAGATTCTGGCGTGTTCTTCAGGTAGGCAGTTACGATATAAGAGTGAAAAAATACGGCTATGAAGAAAAGTTGATTGAAAATGTAGTTGTAAACAACTCTGCCTGGACAGAACTTGATATTGAACTGGTTCCCAAAGAATCATGCACAATTAACGGAAGTGTGTTTTGCGATGGAGAGCCTGTTTCAGGTAAAATTATTATACCTGAGATTCAAGATACAATAGAAGTTCTCAACGGGAATTTTTTCTGTGAACTTTATACTGGAGAGTACACATTTATTACTGAATCTAGCGATTGTGTAACCAATATTTCTGTTCACAATTGGAACGAAGCAGGTGTTTATGAACCTGAAATTATTCTGCAACCCGCTTTTACAATTTTTTCTGAGAACTGGCAATCCGGTATAAGCGATTGGGTTTTTGCTGGCTGTTGGACCACTGTGGAGGACGGTTATCAAAATAGCGTTTGTCTGACGACGAATTCGACGGAGTTCTATCCTGTGGATACGGAAATGACTATTAGAACTGCAGAGAAGATCAACTTGAATGGTGTAAATGAAGACGTTATTCTCTCGTTCTGCCATAAGTACTATATTGAATGGATAAATGATAAATGCTATGTGGAAGTATCTACAGACGGAGATGATTGGATAGAATTAGCGCAATTCTCTGGCTTAATTAACTACTGGAAGCAGGAGTTCATTAGCCTAAAGGATTTTGTTGATACCAGAATATATCTAAGATTTAAATTTTTCAGCGACGAAACATTGGTTGACCCTGGCTGGAAAATAGATGATATTAAGATAACTTCATCTGCCGATCATGCAGTAGAGAATCCAGATAAACCCCAAAAATTTTCTCTTGCTCAAAACTACCCTAATCCATTCTCCAATTCCACCCGAATATCGTTTTCTCTACCGGATAAATTTTCAAATGATTTCAATCTGAAAATTTTTAATATTAAGGGACAGTTGATAAATAGTTTCTCTCCTCAGGCATGTACCCAAAGCCAGGCAACAAATAACTATAGTTTAAGCTGGAATGGGAAAAATCAGAAAGGGGAATTTGTAAAAAACGGAATATATTTCTATATCCTGGAAACACCAAACAATTCTTTAACTAAAAAGGTCATTTTCATCAGATAGATATAATTTGATAAGCAAAGGAGATCTATGAAACTCTTTATCACTATAAGTCTTGTAATATTTTTTTTGTTCACATCCTATACTTTTGCCGGAATGCAATATGATAATCTGGAAGATAGAGTAAAAATTCAATTTGTTAACGACAAACAGGAAAAAGAAAATGTTCAAACGACTTTAGCGCTTCCGTATTCGCAAGCAGAAATTGAAATTGATAAATGCCTTGCATCCGAATTTACACAGGAAGGTAAATTCATCCGTAAAACCAGTATCGATGCTAGTGATCTTGTAAAAATATCTAATTCATTTATTATGCGTGATTTGTATGGTTATACAATAAATATCCAGCTAAAAAGTGATAGTAAAAATCATCATGCAAGAATAGATAATTTAGATTTAACTTTAAGGGGTAAAGGGAAAAAAAAAGATAATAAAAAAATATCTTCTGTGTTTGTGCCCATCTATCGTTCTATAGTGGACAACTTCAAATCGTCTTATCTGCATAACAGACAAGTTTCACAACCAAGAATGTTGATAATTTGTAATGAAATTCTGGAACCCTATCTGGCTGATTTCACTGAATGGAAAGAAGCACGCGGCATTGCTTGCGATATTGCTACTTTAGCAGAAACGGGAACCACTAATAGTGAAATAAAAAATTATATCCAAAATATCTTTGATACAGAAGCAAATCCTCCCTCCTATCTTCTCATCATCGGTGATGTGGATGACTCCTATGCAATTCCATCTTTTTACTACGGTCCCGAAAGTAATGTAAGTGACCATCCTTATTCATTAATGCAAAGTAATGATTATTTTCCTGATATGCTGGTAGGACGATTTTCCATAGATTCTCCCATGGAGATGCTTACAATGATAAGTAAGGTGTTAAAATACGAAAAAACACCTTATCTGGATAATCCCGAATGGCTGGAGCGTGCCTTATTGGTAGCCGGTAATTATAGCACAACTCCGCCCATTCCCAGTACGCCTGTAAAAGTCACACGCTGGCTGCGAGATAAAATGTTGGATTATGGATATACACAAGCAGACACTGTTTTCTATCCGCCTACCTATCCAGGTACTTCTGATATCATCTCACATATTGATAATGGTGTGGGATTTGTAAGTTATCGTGGCTGGGGGGATGCCAACGGCTGGCACTATCCCTACTTTCACAGAGAGAATATAGAAGACCTAAATAATGGCTTACAGTTGCCTGTGATAACTTCTTACGTCTGCAATACAGGTGATTTTGCCAATGACCTTGATCCCTGCTTTGGAGAAAAATGGTTAAGAGAAGGAATGCCATCTTCACCCAAAGGAGGTGTGGTTTTTGTTGGACCTTCTGATCTACATACCTCTACAAAATATAATAACTCGCTCTTCTCCGGATTCTACTATGGTTTGCTGGAACAAGGAATTTATGATTTTGGTTCAGCTGTACTTCGAGGAAAATTCGAAATGTACGAAAACTTTCCTCTCATTCAGGGACCAGGGGATGAAGTTGAATTCTACTTTTATGTTTACAACATTCTAGGGGATCCTTCCTTGCAAATGTGGACCAAAATTCCACAGCAGATACAATGTGATCTGCCGCAGGAGTTGTATCCCGGAGCAGACCTGCTTAACATCGAATGTGTTAATCTGAAAAGCGGTGTGGTGACAGCCGGAAAAAGTAATGAATTTTCAAGTACAAGTATAATCGAAGATGGCACTGCCTCTGTAAACATCAATCCATCTTCTACCGGGGAGATAGTAGTAACAATTACAGGTGCCAATTTTATTCCCTTGCAGGATACAATAGATGTTATAACTGGCTCTGTTACTTTGGGATTAGAAGCCGTGAATGCTAATGTTGATCTAAATGCAGGAGAGGATGTTGATCTTGCTGTTAGTTTAAAAAACTATGGATCTCAAGTCTCGGATAATACTTCTGCTATCTTATCATCAAACAGTCAATATGTAACGATAACTTCCGATTCTGCAGTTTTTGGGAATATTCAACCGGGAGAGGTGATAGAAGAAAGTTATCAGTTCAGCATTTCTCCACACTGCCCTGAGGCAACAGTTTTAGAATTTGATCTCAATATTTCGGATGGTACTTCCGCTAAATTTCATCTTAATGTAAACTCACTGGAGTTTGAACTGGAGGAACTTTTGGTTAATGGAACGCAAGAAAATTTGCAAAAAGGTATGGATAATACTGTAACTGCCCAATTATTAAATATTGGAAATTTGGATGCTTTAGAATTAACAGCTCATTTACGTGCTTTCTCTGATGCGGCAGTTGTTACTGATTCGGTTGCTACTTGCGGTGATATAATGACGGATGACACAGGGCAAGCCCAATTTGAAGTTTATGCTAATGCTGATTGCTATAATGGTAGGGGAGTTCCCTTTGAAATTGTTCTATTTGATATGGATGGTAAACAAACAAAGTTAAGTTTTAATCTGGAAGTTGGCACCGTGGATAGCACAGCTCCCACAGGTCCCGATAGATTCGGTTATTATGCCTATGACAGCAATGACTTGCAATATGATGAAGCACCTGATTACCAGTGGTATGAACTTGATCCTGAAGCTGGAGGCTCGGGAACAGTTATAGAAATGGCAGACGACCGCTCCAGTACTATTGCCTTGCCTTTTGATTTTTCTTACTATGATAATGTTTATGATAGTATTACTATTTGTACAAATGGCTGGTTTTCCTTTCAGGCTACCTGGATGACAAATTTCAGAAATTGGAATATTCCATCCGCTCTGGGACCTTACGCTCAGGTATCACCCTACTGGGATGATTTGATTGGTGAGAAATATATCCAGAATGATACTATTTATCATAAAGATATGCGCATCTGCTATGATTATATTGAAGCAGAAGATATTTTTATCATTGAATGGAATGAATGCTACAATAGATTTGATGATATTTCTCCGGAAAAATTTGAAGTTATACTCTATAATGAAGAAACTTATTCCACTGCAGACGGGAACAGTATGATTCAGTTTAATTATCATACGATCAATAATCCTGATGCTAACAATAATTACTGCACTGTTGGTATAGAAAATCCCTCTCAATCATCTGGTTTACTCTATTCCTATGCTGATGATTATCCTGCCAGTTGCACACCCTTGCAAAATGAATTGGCTATCAAATTTACCACAAATCCCCCTGATAATTACTATGCTGTGGATGAAGAAATTACTGCTTTATCTGATCTTCAATTGAAACAAAATTATCCCAATCCTGTTACAAATTCAACTAATTTTGAGTTTACTATTCCCAAAAATATCACACATAAACCTGAATTAAAAATATATAATATCAAAGGAGAACTGGTTACAAGCTTTAATCCTGAGCAGTTTGTTAAAAATGAATTAAAGAATAAAATGAATTATTCCTTGCACTGGGATTGTACTGATGCAAAAGGTAATAAATTGCCTGATGGGGTTTACTTTTATAAAGTCAAAGCTGGTGACTTCGAGCAAGTTAAGAAAATGGTGAAGTTGGATTAAAAGCAGAAATCAGAAAGCAAAAGCAAAAAGTTACTCTGATCCTGAAATAGGTTGACACTGAGGACAGTGAAACGTTGAGAAAAG
>JAGXLO010000112.1 GCA_018334695.1 Candidatus Cloacimonadota bacterium | reverse complement strand
GCACGCCATTTATTAACCTTATCATATCAATGATGATAAGGTTTTATAATATTTATAGAAGTATAAAAATATGCTTAAAAAGACTAAATGTTAGACTGCAGGAATTAAAAAAGAATTAAAGACAATGAAAAAGATTAAATTGATTTTATAGTTAATATAACGGGATTTATACTAAGGTCAGCAAGATAATAATATAATGATGATAAAAACTATTGTAATAACCATTTAAGTTTAAAAATGAGATAGCAAGATGAGCAAAGATAAGAACCGTGATATTTAAGTGAGGGTAAAATAGAAAACTTTATCTGATTACTTTAATGTTTTCATTTTCTATATTTTTCATCATCAAATAATATAGATATATGGCATATATACTAGCTATAAAAAACATAGAATAGTTGATTATTAACGATAAATTCATTTCAGCATTGATGTTAAAGGAAGAAACTAAATTGTTTATGTAATGGTAAATAATTGGGAAAAATATATTTTTGGTTCTAATTACTAATATTGCCAAAATAATTCCAATAATTAATGCATATAGAATCTGGATAATAGTTGATTCTAAGTTATTTCCCCGTAATGTATTCATTAAATGTGCAATTGAAAACAAAATACTAGATCCAAATATTGCAGGAAGTAAACCTTTTTTAGAAAGAAGTTGTAGTATTAAACCTCTAAATATTGTTTCCTCAACAAAAGCGACTAATATCATATATGTAATAATATAGATTATATCTTCTATAACTAAATTTTGAATTATACCTGTACCTAAAGGCATAATAGCTAAAACATAAAGCGGAATAAAGATATATGTTTTTTTCATATTTATATTAGATTTGGATAATGAATTAAACCCATAATATTCCCACTTTTTATTTTTAGTAATAAATATTATAAGTATTAGACTTGTTATAAAAAATCCAACAAAAAAAGTGAATTTACTATCTATTTTTTCTACAACTGAAATCATACCTGCTAAAAACAGTATGAACAAAAGAGTTATTGTGATAAAAAGACTGACTAAATATGGATGTTTTTTTGTAAAAAATACTATATTATCTATTTTTAAAACCCCCATTTAATACCGAATTATGTATCTTTCTTATTTATGTGAACCATATCTTATTATTAATAAATTTTTATTTTTTTCTTCTGTTCCAAAAAAATGATTTACTATGTAGATTTAAATTATTAAGTTTTGTTAAAGAACTATCTTAATTAATCAAATAATAACTAGTCTATTATAAGGTTGTTTTTTCCATTTGTCAAGAATTGAACTAATTTCTAAAATTTGCAATTTAATTATAATGATTTGAGATACTAACTGTTGCAGAAATATTTGAATTAGAAACTTTTAACAGATTTTTAGTGAAAGATGACTTTTCTTTAATATAGAATTTTTATAATTAACTTATGATTGATTCATTAAGACAATTATTTATATAAGTTGAATTATACTTTTAAGTTGAACATTATTTAAAAAATAAAGAGTAACACATCAACCACATTTTGATATTTTAGTAAGTATCTACAAAAAATTCAATAATAGGAAGCGACTATATGCATCACTATCATTAGATTACTACGAATGAACTTGTTAAAAAGTAAAAATTATTTATATAAGTCAAAGTTAGCTGAAAAATATTAAAAAATATGGAAAAAGAATGTTTTAAACCTACTGATTTACATAAAGAACGTTATTAATAATTAATTAAAAGAAGAAAAAGGAATAATTTTGTTAATCAGATCAACGGATCGGTAAAATAGGGGTTCAAATTCTCTCGGGACAGGCCATTACATTTTCCCTATCACATCAACGAGGAGAAGAAATAGTGAAGGTATATCTGGGATAAAAAATCGGGATGTAGATGATTAATTAAGATACCTCCAAAAACATGGTAATATTAGTGAATAAGATACGCTTATGGCTGTTTTTAGGGAAACAGAAAGAAACCCTGCGAATAAGATATTATAATTCCCATAATCGAGTAAATCTAAATTTAGACATTTTAAGTATTATAATCAAAAATCTAAAACCGTGCAGTAAACCTTGCAATACTAAGAAGGAGCTTTAGCCAATAACATCTTTGATATATAATCATAATTATGGTAAAATAATTTTGTGAATATTAAAAAAATGGAGGTGTTAATAAGATGCTTGAAGGGAAAAAAGTTATAATTTTAGGCGATAGAGATGGCGTTCCTGGACCAGCAATAGATGAATGTATTAAATCTGCTGATGCTGAAGTAGTATTTACTACTACTGAATGTTTTGTCTGAACAAGTGCAGGAGCTATGGACCTAGAGAATCAGCAACGTGTTAAAGATTTAACTGAAAAACACGGGAAGGAAAACTTAGTAGTAATATTGGGTGGAGCAGAAGCAGAAGCTTCTGGATTAGCCTGTGAAACAGTTACAAACGGTGATCCTACATTTGCAGGTCCATTGGCAGGAGTCCAGTTAGGACTCGCGTGTTATCACATTTTAGAACCTAAAATTAAAGATGAGGTAGATCCTGAGGTTTATGATGAACAAGTCTCAATGATGGAAATGGTTTTAGATGTAGATGAGATCATTGATGAAGTATCTACTTACCGCGAAAAGTATTCTCAATTTAGTTAATTCCTACTGTATCTTTTAATTAATTAAAATTTTAAGAAAAGAGGTGGACGATAGTGAAACTCGAACTCGGTAATTTTTATGTAAAAGATATTGAGTTTGGAAGTGAAACAGCTTTCAATGATGGAATTTTAACTATTAACAAAGAAGAGGCTTTGGAAGTTGTTTATAAAGACGAACATATCACAGAGGCTGATCTTAAGATAGTAAAGCCTGGTGATATGGTCCGCCTGGTACCGGTTAAAGAAGCGATAGAACCACGTTATCGTAAAGGTGGTGGGCCGGTTTTTCCCGGTGTTACAGGAAGTTTGTTACAAGCCGGAGATGGTAGGACACTTGCTTTAAAAGATATGAGTGTACTTGTCGTCGGTAAACATTGGGGAGGTTACCAGGACGGTTTAATTGACATGGGAGGTGAAGGTGCTAAGTATACCTACTTCTCAAAATTAAAAAATGTTGTTTTAGTAGCTGATACTGATGAAGAATTCGAAAAACAAGAACAGCAAAAGAAAAACCATGCTTTACGTTGGGCAGGAATGCGTTTATCAGAGTATTTAGGTAAAACTTTAAAAGATCAAGAACCTGAAGAAGTTGAAAGCTATCAATTAGATCCGGTCACAAAGAGATCTGATGAAGTGAATTCCTTACCAAATGTAGTTATGGTTATGCAGCCTCAATCCCAAATGGAAGATCCAGGCTACAATGATTTAAACTATGGTTGGGACACAAATCCGATGCTACCTACCTTTATGCATCCTAATGAAGTTTTAGATGGAGCGATGATTTCTGGTAGTTTCATGCCCTGTTCTTCAAAATGGTCAACATATGATTTTCAAAACTTTCCATTAATAAAAAGGCTTTATCAAGAACATGGTGAAACTATTAACTTTTTAGGTGTAATTATGTCTAATCTTAATGTTGTTATGGAGCAAAAAGAACGAGCAGCACAATTTGTTGCACAACTGGCCAAATCTCTCGGTACAGATGCTGCTTTGGTTGCTGAAGAAGGTTATGGTAATTCAGATGCAGACTACATAGCTTGTTTAGTTGCACTAGAAGATGCTGGTGTGAAAACTGTTGGTGTTAGTAATGAAGCACCCGGTCGTGATGGGGGATCACAACCTCTCGTAACATTAGATCCTAAAGCGAATGCTTTGGTGTCAACTGGTAATGTATCAGAATTAATTAAACTTCCTCCAATGGATACCGTTATTGGGGAATTAGAATCACTTGCAAGAGACGGTTTAGCCGGTGGATGGGAAGATGATGAGATTTTAGGCTCATCTGTAAAAGAAGATGGTTCAGTAATTATGGAAAATAATTCGATGTTTTGTGGAGACCAGATTGCTGGTTGGTCAACTAAAACAATGAAAGAATTTTAACTTACGGGAGGTGAAACAGATGGCAAAAGCTATTGTTTATTTAAATCAATTTTTCGGTCAAATTGGTGGTGAAGAAGTTGCAGATCACGAACCTGAAATAAGGAATGAAAAGGTTGGAGCTGCAATGTTATATGACCAGTTATTAGATGGAGAAGTAACTCATACTATTATCTGTGGAGATAACTTCATGGGTTCGAATGAAGAACAAGCCGTTGATAGAATATTAGGCTTTTTAAAAGATAAAGAATTTGATATCTTTTTTGCTGGTCCAGCTTTTCAAGCAGGTAGATACGGAATTGCCTGTGGTGCAATAGGTAAAGCTGTTAAAGAAGAATTTGATGTTTCAGTGATTTCTTCAATGAATGAAGAAAATCCTGGGGTTAAGATGTATAAAAAAGATATCTATATTTTCCCTGGTGGTAAAAGTGCTGCAAAGATGAGAGATGATGTTACAAAAATGGTTGAGTTTGGTAATAAGATTCTTTCTGGTGAAAAACTACTGCCTGCAGAACAAGAAGGTTTCTTTAAAAGAGGTATTAGACATCAGTATTTCTTAGAAGATGAGACTCCAGCTTATGAACGTGCTATAGATATGTTGCTTAAAAAGATAAATGGTGAAGACTTTGTAAGTGAACTTCCAATTCCTGAAATAGATACTGTTGAGATTGCTGATCCTATAAAGGATTTATCTAAAGCTACTATTGCTTTAGTAACTTCTGGTGGAATAGTACCAATAGATAATCCTGATAAAATTCAATCAGCATCTGCTACCAGATGGGGTAAGTACTATATTGCAGATGTTGATAAATTGAAAAATAGAAGAGAGGAATCTTTTAAAACAATCCATGCTGGTTATGATCCAAAAGCAGCAGATGCAGATCCAAATAGGGTTGTACCAGTTGATGCTATGCGCAAATATGAACAAGAAGGCAAGATTGGAAGTCTATATGAGTACTTTTATTCTACAGTTGGAACTGGAACTAGTCAAGATGAAGCTGCTAGAATGGGTAAAGAAATCACACAAGAATTAATAGAAAATAATATACAAGCAGTTATAGAAACATCTACCTGAGGAACCTGTACACGTTGCGGTGCAACGATAGTAAAAGAAATTGAAAGAGCAGGTATTCCTGTAGTACAGATGGCTAATTTAATACCCATAGCAAAAACCGTTGGAGCAAACAGAATGGTGCCTACAATTTCTATACCCTATCCACTAGGAGATCCTTCTACAAGTGAAGAAGAGCAGTGGAAGTTACGTTATCATCGTGTAGGTGTAGCTTTAAATGCACTTACTACTGATATTAACGAACAGACTGTTTTTGATGTGGAAGTCTAGATATTGTATCTTCATCTCTCTGTCAAATGAGAGGTGAGGATATTTTTATTTATAGGTAATTAGAATATTTTCAAAAAACAAAAAACAACTACATAAAGGTTGAACTAAATTGAAACTCGTAAAGATAAGAATGGAAGAATTATAAAAAAAAGAGGAAAAGAAGTATTCTTGATTTCTTTAATTGTAGTTTTTACCATAGTTATTTGGGGCATTTCAATGCTAGATAATTTCAGTAATGTTGCTAATGGTTTTTTTAATTATCTAACAGGTAACTTTGTTTGGTTTTATCTAATCACGATGACCTTGTTTGTTGTTTTTTGTGTCTGGGTTGCTTTAAGTAAACATGGGAAAATAAAATTGGTTAAACTAGATGAAGAACCTGAATTTAGCACTGGAATGGGAGTCGAGCTGGTTTTCTGGGGTATTGCAGAACCTCAAAATCATTTTGTTAGTCCATTAAATATGGCAGGTGGAACTGTTGAAACAGTAAACTTTGCTTTAAAAACTTCATTTTTCCACTGTAGCTAACATCCTTGGGCAGCCTAAGAAGTTTTAGCTTTAATATATATGCAGTCAAAATTTCTTTTAAACTATTATTTTGTATGGATTCCAAAGTATAGAAAAATGCTTTTAAATAATCCTGAAATTGAAAAGTTAATTCTAGGTACTATAAATGAATTAGCTGATAAGCATAATTTTGA
>JAGXLO010000024.1 GCA_018334695.1 Candidatus Cloacimonadota bacterium | reverse complement strand
GGGGATACGTATAGAATTTTCCAGATAGGCGGGATATACTTCCACCACATCCCCTTTCACCCGAAAGCAGCCACGTTCAAATTCGTAATCATTTCTGGAGTAGTAAATCTCGATTAATTGACGTAGCAGTTTGTCCCTCTCTATCTCATCACCAACTTTTACATCAATAAGAGCTTCCCGATATTCTTCCGGAACCCCCAAACCATAAATACAGGAAACACTGGAAATAATAATTACATCTCTTCTTTCCATGAGTGACATGGTGGCACGCAGGCGCAATCTGTCTATCATTTCATTTATATCGGCATCTTTTTCAATATAGGTATCTGTTACAGGGAGGTAGGCTTCCGGCTGATAGTAATCATAGTAGCTTACGAAGTATTCCACAGCATTTTTAGGAAAAAGCTGACGCATCTCTCCATACAGTTGAGCAGCTAAGGTCTTGTTGTGTGATATGATAAGAGTGGGACGATTTATCTTATCAACGACATTGGCAATAGTAAAGGTTTTGCCTGATCCGGTAACTCCCAGGAGTGTTTGGTGCTTTGTTCCTTCTTTTAAGCCCCGGGTTAATTCTACAATTGCCTGTGGCTGGTCACCTCTGGGTTCATATTGGGTTTGCAAATCAAATTTATTCATCTATGAATGTAGCCTTTCGTTTATAAATTAGTCTCACAGTATGCAAGATATGATATTTGTGATTAATGTCCAATTTTTTTGGTATCTGTAATCATTTTACAATATTTATTCAAATTTATTTAGTCTTCATTAAATTCGCGGAATGGAGTATTAGTCGCTTAAAATCAAAAATGAACAAGATTTTACAAAATATAATCTAATTACATGTACCCTAAGACATTTAGCTTAACTGTATATTATATATACTCAATGTTAAAATATTATAAATAAATTAAAAAATTGTTTGTCAAATGTTGACAGAAATTTACAAAAGGTGTTAGCACAACATTATTGAAACATTTACCTAGGAGTATGAGAATATAGATTATGAACAAGTTTGAAGAATTTAGCAGACAGAACAAGATAGCCACCAAAAAAATGATTCGCGATTTTAAAAAATCTTTGAAAGATTCTATTTTTGACGAGACTCTTACTTTATACATTTTCAGACCAATCTCCTTCATTTTTTTACGCATGTTATATAAGACCAAAATCACCCCTAACCAGATTTCATTTATGAGTATTATTGCAGGTATGATCGGAGGAGCCTTTTTTATCGCAGGAACTCATTTTTGGTTTATAATGGGCGGAGTAATGTTTGCTATTGCTACCATTTTGGATTGTTTGGACGGTATGATAGCGCGACTCAAAAATATGGGAACATATATTGGCAGGATAATTGACGGGGTTAGTGATTATATCACTTCTATATTCATTCACGTAGGATTTGCCATGGGAATTGATAACGGTCAGTTTGACTTCCCCCTGAATCCCTGGGTTTTAATGATCCTTGCTTCGATATTTAATATTATGCACTCCATCTTGGTAGATTATTATAAAAACGAATTTATGTATTATGCTCTGGGCAAAGGAGTAAACGCAGGAGAAGAGAAGGAACGTTTTAAACAAGAACTAAAAAATTTAAAAAGCAAGAAAACAAAACTGTTGGATAAAATCGTTATTGCCATTTACATTGGTTATACTTATTTACAGACATCCCAAAAGGATGTACAAAAGAAACAATATGATAAAGACAAATACTATCATTCCAATAAAACCCTAATTCATCTTTGGTTCTTGATTGGGCCCAATATGCATATAGTAGTGCTGATGGTAGCTGCATTTCTTTATATGCCCATGATATATTTTTACTACACAATTATCTTTGGTAATCTGCTGATGCTGGTACTTTGGATAATTCAAATAAGGATTAACAAAAAAATTCGGGGAAATTCCGGTGCATAATTTATAATATTAAACTTAAACTTTGTAATTTCAAATTTTATTATGGTAAAAAATAAAAAAAAGGGCAGAAATAACAAAGAAAAACTCCTACCCAACAAATTTCGCAATCTCTCCAATCAAATAATAAGAAAAACCTCCCAGGAATTGACCCGCGTTAATTTTCTTAAAGAAGTTTCGGAATTATTACAAAAGTTCTCCCACTGTGATGTTCTGGAACTATGGTTAAAAAGGTTGCATGACAAAAAAAATTGTGAAGTAATAATTGCCAATGAGAGCGAGAGCAGTTACAATCTATTTCCCTGTTTCTTGCATGCCAAATTCGATTCACTTACAATTTCTCATGCCCGGCTGCCTTCCATCAAATTTTGTCGGAACGTAATACTGGGGAATTTTGATAATTCTCTTCCATTTATTACAGAGAGCGGGACCTTTTGGCTCAACGACCCTTCCGCTCCGGAAAATAAGCAAAAATTAGAGGAAAATTATTCCTTAAAAAGTGAGAATGGTTTTCTATCCCACTATGGAACAGTTTTGATTCTTCCTTTAAATACCGGTGAGGAAACCATAGGATTAATACAACTCAAAAGCAAAGATAAGGATCTGTTCACTGTGAATGAAGTTGAAATGTGGGAAGAGTTTGTTCAGATATTTGGTATTATCATATTGAACCAGAAACATCAGGCAGCCCTGCAAGAAAGGGTTAAGGAATTGACCTGCCTTTACGGTATCTCTAAAATTGCAGAGAAACCAAAAATATCCATACCAGATATTCTTCATGGTATTGTGGATTTGCTTCCTCCTGCCTGGCAATATCCAAAATATACCTGTGCTCGCATTCAATTTGATGATGAAGAATATACTTCACCCCATTTTGAGGAAGGCAAGTATAAGCAAACAGCGGATCTGATTATAAGAGGAGAAAGAAGAGGTCAACTGGAAGTTATCTATATTATTGAGGAACCCGAGATGGATGAAGGCCCCTTTCTTAAGGAAGAGAGGGATCTTATAAATGTTATTTCCAAACAGGTCTCGCTAATTATCGAAAGAAGAATACAGGCAGAAGAAAAGGAAAAGCTGGAAGAGCAATTGCGTCATGCGGATAGACTGGCGACTCTCGGTCAATTATCTGCTGGAGTAGCACATGAACTTAATGAACCCTTGGGCAGTATACTCGGCTTTGCTCAGTTGATTAGAAAAAACGATTTGTCAAAACAGATTTTGAGTGACCTCGATAAGATCATAGACTCCTGCCTGCATGCCAGAGAAGTTATAAAAAAACTTCTCATCTTCTCCCGGCAAATGCCTCCCCAAAAAACATCTGTTAACATTAACAAAATCGTAGAAGAAGGGCTTTATTTTCTGGAATCCCGCTGTGCCAAGAACAACATTAAGGTCAAGCGAAAACTAGATAAAAACCTGCCCGATATCTATGCAGATGCCTCCCAACTACATCAGATTGTTGTCAACCTGGTTGTTAACGCCATCCAATCCATGCACAAAGGGGGAGAACTTACAATTTCCACCAAAGCGAGCGACCACATGATCAGCTTAACAGTAAAGGACAACGGGGAAGGAATTGCAGAAGAAAACATCGATAAAATTTTTAATCCATTCTTTACCACAAAAGATATTGGGGAAGGAACCGGTATAGGTCTTTCAGTGGTGCACGGTATCGTAAAATCTCACTCAGGCTCCATTTCTGTTGCTAGTAAGCTGGATGAAGGTACTACCTTTGAAGTAAAATTACCCGTTAAAGAGGAAGAAACAAATGAGTAAAAATAATGAATCTATTTTAGTTATAGACGACGCCCAGAACACCTTGGAGATACTGGAACGTTGGCTGACCAATTATGGTTACACGGTGTATACTTCCACTTCGGTGGAGAGTGGTATTGAGGTCTTGGATAACACTACAATCGATCTGGTAATAACCGACTTGAAGATGCCCAAAGTTTCCGGTCTGGAGATGGTTCAGTATGTTAAAGAAAATTATAAAGACGTAGAGATAATAATGATTACTGGTTATGCTTCCATAGAAGGTGCAGTAGAAGCTGTGAAAGCCGGTGCTCAGGAATATCTAGCCAAACCTTTTACAGAGGATGAATTATTGCAAGCAGTAAATAATGCTTTGGAAAAATTACATATGCATGTTTCCGGAAACATTGAAAAGGATGTAGTGGCCGAGGAGTATGGGATTATTGGACAATCTCCTGCCATTAAGCAAGTTTTTCAATCCATAAAAAAAGCATCCGTAACCTCTGCTACTGTCCTTATAACCGGTGAAAGCGGTACCGGAAAGGAGCTTGTGGCAAGAGCCATTCATTATAATAGTGACAGAGCATCATCTTCCTTTGTACCGGTAAATTGCGGAGGTATACCGGAAAATCTACTGGAAAGCGAACTGTTTGGTCATGTTAAAGGCTCTTTTACAGGAGCTAACGAAACAAGAGCAGGATTTTTTCAAACAGCCGAAGGTGGTACCATTTTCTTAGATGAGATCAGTGAAACCAGCATGACCATGCAGGTAAAATTGTTAAGAGTCCTGCAAGATAAAAGAGTTTTTATGGTGGGTTCGAAGCGTTCACAAAAAGTTGATTTACGCATTGTGGCGGCTACAAATAAAAATCTTAGAGAGATAGTAAAAAAAGGTTATTTTAGAGAGGACCTCTTCTACAGATTAAACGTTTTGGCTATAGACGTCCCTCCCCTGCGAGAAAGAGGGGATGATATTCTTATTCTCATAAACCATTTTGCCAAGAGGTTTTCGGAAGAATTAGGTAAACAAAAGCCAACCTTTTCGCAAAAATCATTGGAGATACTAAAAAATTATTATTGGCCCGGGAATGTGCGCGAACTGGAAAACATGATTCAAAGGATAATCGTTATGACAGATTCAGATAAAATCAAAGTCCCGGATCTTCCCGCATTACTCAGATGCTCTGCTCCTGCCAAAAGGGATCTGAACAGGACATTGGAAGAAGTAGAAGCTGAATATATTAAAAACGTGCTGCAACATGTTGACGGAAATAAGACTAAAGCTGCCAAAATTTTGGATATTGACAGAAAAACCCTTCGCAATAAATTAAAGAATTATAAAAAATCTAAGCAAAATTAGATAATTATTTCTGGCACAAATCGGGGAGTTTTTCCCCACTTGTAAAAATTTACCCGTTTTTCTCTCCTAAAAATACCCTTCTATCTATTCATCCAGTTTTATAATATAAAAACAACAATTCCCCAATATGCTTCTATACTGCTACTTACAACAATACATAAAAAATATTATCAAATTTTCCCTGATTTGGAATAGAATTTGTATACTAAATAGGCAAATATATTATATGGAGGAAACATGGCTAATACAAAGCAAAGTGCAGTTGCAGAAAAAGCAACTTATGCACAACAAGAGAAACAAGACAAAAATCTCTGTGTCAACTGTAAATTCAGAGATGAATGTCAATTTGCAAAAAATTCAACCGAACCCATACTGTTCTGTGAAGAATTTGAGTTAGATAAACAAGCTAAACTTAAGATGGTTCATCATAAAGAAGCTGCAAAAAAAGATAATGAGACAGCAGCCCAGGAATTCAAGGGAATCTGTGGTAATTGTGAAAAAAGAATGACCTGCACATATCCAAAGCCCGAGGGTGGTATTTGGCATTGTGAAGAATATCTATAGAAAAAATTGAAAGGAGTAATCTGTGAGCAACAAATCTGCTAAAAATGCAAAATCCAAAAATTCAGTTTATGAGAATGTAGTTCATCAGTTCAATAAAGCAGTGGATCTGATTGATTTACCGGATAGTATAAGAAAGATACTATCTACAACCAATAATGAAATCATAATTCATTTTCCCGTAAAAATGGATGATGGTAAGATCGAGATATTTACCGGATACAGAGTACAGCACAACAATGCACTGGGTCCATACAAGGGCGGTCTGCGCTTTCACCCGCTTGTAAATATCGACGAAGTCAGAGCTCTGGCCACCTGGATGACCTGGAAATCTGCTATTACCAATATACCTCTTGGTGGGGCAAAAGGTGGAATTCAAATAGATCCATCTAAATATTCAAAATCAGAATTAGAAAGAATTGCCCGTCGTTTCACTTTTTCATTGGGTAACAACATCGGACCGGAATATGATATTCCTGCTCCTGATGTAAACACCAATCCGCAAATTATGGCCTGGATCATGGATACATATCTTTCTACCATGCCACCTAATGAACGAAACCGATGTATTCACGTTGTCACCGGTAAACCTATTGAATCCGGCGGTAGTCTTGGAAGAAACAAGGCAACCGGTCAGGGTGTTGTTTTTACCATAAGAGAATGGGCAAAAGCAAATAATTTCAATCTGGACGGCGCCACTTATTTTGTACAAGGATTTGGTAACGTCGGTTCCTGGGCTGCTCGTTTACTTAAGGAATATGGTTCTAAAATGCTGGCTGCTTCTGATGTAAGCGGTAGACTTTATAACGAAAACGGTATTGATCCGGAAGACCTTTATAACTATGCTCAAAAAAATAATGGGCTTATCAAGGGTTACCCCAAAGCTGAAGAAATCAATAAAGAAAATTTCTTCGGACTAAAAGCTGATATCTTTGTCCCATCAGCTCTGGAAAATCAGATCACGGCCGAAACTGCTCCCCTGCTCAATGTTAAAGTTATTGCTGAAGGTGCTAACGGTCCCACCAATATCCAAGGTGACGAAATCGTTCAACAAAAAAACATCGATGTACTGCCCGATATCCTTTGTAATGCAGGTGGTGTTATCGTTAGTTACTTTGAATGGTTGCAGAACAAAAGAAGTGAATTTTGGACACTGGAAGAAGTAGATACAAAGCTGGAAAACAAAATGGTTACAGGTTTTGAAAATGTGCAAGAAGCTACCCAAAAATACGATACCGATTGGAGAACAGCTGCCTATATCGTCGCACTTTCCAGATTGAGAACTGTTTATAAAGAACGCGGCATATTCCCCTAAAGATATTTTTTGGGGAACTCCCCCCGGATTAAAATAATTAAAGGTTGATAATGTTATGAAAAACAGTAAATTGTACAATAGGATTTTACAGACTATTGACGAAGTTTCCGGCATCGGCGAACTCCCTCAAAATGTGATTAAAATAATTAAACAAATCAATAATGAGATCACATTGCATTTTCCGGTTGTCCTGGATAACAAAGAAATTGAAATGTTAACCGGTTATCGCGTTCAACATAATAATAGTATGGGACCATACAAGGGCAGTTTACACATGCATCCACTATCCAATATTCATCTGATGCGCGCTCTTTCTATGCTCAAAACTCTAAAATGTGCTATACTGGATATTCCCATCGGTGGTTCTATGGGTGGTATCAGAATAGATCCGTCTCAATACTCATTTTCAGAAATGGAAAGAATAATCCGCAGATATACTTACGCACTGGGAAATAATATTGGTTCTGATTATGATATTACCGAACCGGGCATAAATTCGAGCAGTCAGATCATGGCCTGGGTTTATGATACATTCCTGAACACTCGTCCCCCACACACCAGAAATCGTTATAAACATATTTCAACAGGTAAACCAATACCCTTAGGCGGAACACTTGGATTTGATAGAGCCAAGCCCAGAACTGTGGTCACTATAATAGAAGAATGGTGTAAAACAAATAACATTGATCTTACAAATGTTACAGTTGCTGTTCAGGGATTTGGTAACACCGGTTACTGGTCAAGTAAGTTATTGCAGAATAAAGGCGCTACAATTATAGCTGTAGAGGATATGATGGGAGCGGTGACCAATGATAATGGTCTTCCCATGGAGAAGTTATTGGAATGGGTAAGCAAAAATGGGCATATTGCTGCCTATAATAAGGCAAAAAAGATAGATCATCATAATTTTATGTCCAGCCAAGCTGATATTATGATACTTGCCGCTACCGAAAATCAATTGAACAAAAAGTTCGTTAATGAACTTAATGTGAAACTCGTCATAGATGGCATAAACAATACTACGAACAGCAAAGCAATCAATGCTCTGGAAGATAAAAACATTGAATATATTCCCGACATTCTTTCTAATACAGGAGAAGAACTTGTAAGTTATTTTGAATGGCTGCAAAACAAAAGAAGTGAAAATTGGCAGCGAAAAGAAGTTAATAAAAAGTTACAATACACAGTAAGAAAATCGTTTAACAGAGTCAATCAACTACGGAACGAGCTTGAAGTTTCCTGGTATAAAGCAGCTTATTTGGCTGCTATGATCAGACTCAACAAACTATATCAAGGAAGAGGAATTTTCCCATAAATTAGTGATTCTTCATGCCTGATGAGTAGAATTACTCCTGAAAGCCCGGCCTAGCCCAACTAGTTCGGGCTTTCGTCTTATTGGGATTTTGCTTCTATGTTTTGTGTTTAGAAGTTTAGGAGTGCAGGGGTTTAGGATAGGACAATAATCTTTTTTTGCTTTTTGCACCGTTTTCATCGGGATTTCACTGCTTGACCTGCCTATCCGATGAAATCTCTTATATTTAATTGAGTGAAATCTATTCTTTGATTTCACCGAGTCGTTCGACTTTAACTTTTTTCTACGCTTCAGACGGGGAGTACTCCATAGCAGCTCGAATAAAAACATCCTTCTTTTTCCGTGAAAATCCGCGAGTAGTTATATTTTTTAAATGTAGGAAGTCCCTGAAGGGACTATCACACGTATGTAAAAACACCCCAAGCTGAAGCATGGAGTTAATGAGAAACCTATTTTAGTATTAGAGTCACCTAAATTGTAACCCCTGAATCCTAATACCACCATTTCCCATAGTTCCATAGCATTCTTTGTGTTTTTCCTTCAATTTTTTAGCAAAAAATAAGCCCCAACCTATCAGCCGGGGCTTATTTAATATATCTGAATAAATCAGTTTATTTATTCCTTTTCCTTATATTCTTTTAGCATACCTAGTACATAATCAATATCAGCTTCTGTGTGGTCGGCATTTATCTGGAATCTGATCTCTTCGTCGCCTTTGGGAACAACTGGGAAATTGAGTCCGGTAGCAAGTACACCCTTCTCAGTAAGATATTTCACAATTTTAGCTGTTTTGGGTGTATTACGCACCATAAGAGGTACTACGGGATGAGGTCCTTCAATTGTTTCGTAGCCAATTTCCTGCAGACCATTCTGGAATTTTTCTGTCATCTTACCCAGATGCTTCAGTCTTTTCTGACCTTCCGATGTATCCAGATATTCCAGAACCTCGTGAATAGCGGCAGCTTCCGAGCAGGTTATAGGATTGGAGTATATATACATGGGTGCGGTCTCGCGCAGATAAGTAAGGACAGTTTCCGAAGTTACAACATAACCACCATTTACACCAAATGCTTTTCCCATCGTTCCCACCAGGATATCAACTTTTGTATCAACATACTCTTCTGTACCTCTTCCGGTATCGCCAAAGGCTCCTACGCCATGGGAATCATCAACTATAGAGATTACACCTTCTTCAAACTTATCATCATATTTGTTGCACAGTTCCACAATCTCATCCAGAGGAGCATGATCACCACGCATACTAAAAATACCGTCTGTTACAACCAGGCAGCGTTTTCCTTTGCCAGCAGCTTCCTTTAATCTACTTTCCAAGTTCTCCATGTCGTTATGATCATAGATAAACTTAGCTGCGGGACGGGAGAGTCTTATCGCTTGAATAATACAGTTGTGGTTAAGTTCATCGCTAATAACTACAGTTTCTTTATTAATCAGGGGATAGATTACACCCAAACTGGTTACATAAGCAGAACTGAATATCATTCCTGCTTCTCTATCATGAAATTCCGCCAGTTTTTTTTCCAGCTCTATGTGGGGTGTATAGGTTCCGCTGATAAAGCGTACGGCACCGGGTCCCACACCATAGTTTTGGGCAGCTTCTTCTTCTGCTTTAATTATTTGCGGTTCGAGTGACATACCAAGGTATGAATTTGAATTCATTTTTATGAATTCTTTATCGCCTTCGCCTTTTATATGGTAGCGAGGACCTTTATCACCTTTGGGCTTAATTACTTCTGTAATCACCATTTCGGCGCCCTTGTCTCTACCACTTTCTCTTAAATCTTTTAAGTTTTTTTCGAGTGATGAATTTAATTTCTTAACAGGCATCTATTCCTCCAATTAATTTTATATTAAATATTTTATTTCAATCTTTTACGTAAAACTTTTATCATATCTTTGGTCATTGCATCCAGATCGTATTGTGGATCCCAGCCCCATTCTTGGCGAGCAGCAGAGTCATCCATTTTGTTAGGCCAGGAATCAGCAATTTCCTGTTTCACTGGATCAACATCATAATCCATAGTGAATTCGGGAATAAACTTTTTGATAGATTCTGCTATCATTTCCGGCTCAAAAGACATAGCGGTTACATTAAAAGCATTCCTGTGTGTCAAGCTATTACCATCCGCCTCCATCAAATCAATCGCACCTTTTATGGCATCGGGCATATACATCATATCCAAAAATGTACCCTTTTTTAGATTACAGGTATATTTACCGTTCTTTATGGCTTCGTAGTAGATTTCCACAGCATAATCCGTGGTTCCGCCACCGGGAAGTGTTACATTAGAAATGATACCTGGATATCTGAGCCCGCGTGTGTCAACTCCAAATCTTTTGTAGTAATAATCACAGAGCAATTCGCCGGAGACTTTGGTAACTCCATACATGGTACTGGGGCGTTGAATAGTATCCTGAGGTGTATTATCCAAAGGTGTGGATTTACCAAAAGCACCAATAGAACTGGGAGTGAAAACAGCACAATCAAATTCTCGCGCTACTTCTAAGACATTGTACAGACCATCAATATTTACTTTCCAGGCAAGATGAGGTTTTTCTTCTGCTACAGCTGACAATATAGCGGCAAGATGGTAAATGGTATCAATGTTATATTTTTCTACAACACGTTTAATCTGTTCTGTATCTGTACAATCAACAGTTTCATGTGGACCTGAATCTTTCAATTCTCCTTCGGGTTGAGTTCTATGAACTCCAGCTACTACGTTTTCATTACCATACCTTTCTCTTAATTCCATAGTAAGCTCAGAACCAATTTGTCCTACTGCACCGGTTACTAATATTTTTGTCATGTTTTTCCTCCGAGTTATTTTTCTAAAACTACCATTGCCACAGCATCATCATTAGAGTGAGAAATGCTGAGCTGGATATTTGTTATATTGTGCTTCTTAATTATATCTTTTGCCTTTTGGTGTAAATTTATACAGGGTTTACCGTAATCGTCGTTAACAATTTCAATATCCTTCCATTTTATACCGTTGCGCCAGCCAGTTCCCAGTGCTTTCAAAAAAGCTTCTTTAGCAGCAAAACGCCCGGCATAATGTTGGGCTGAGATTTTGATATTAGAGCCTTCCTCACAATAATTAATTTCCTTTTGGGTAAAAAGTTTATCAGAAAAACTCTTCTTTTTCTCGGAAATAAGTTTTGTGAGGCGCTCTACTTTAACTATATCAATTCCTGTTCCTGTGATCATAGATTGGATTTTTTAGGAATATTAGATTATTTTGTCAAGATTATTGAAGTTGGATGTGGAATACCGGGGACTGAATTCTAGTTGCCGCAGATCGAGTTTTAGGTTCTAGGTTTTGGCTACTGGGTGATAGGGGGTTGGGTGTGAGGTATAAGGTGTAGGGTTTGAGGTGTAAGGTATTGGGTTTAGGAGTTTAGAAGTTTAGTGGTTTAGGTATTTGTTGATCTTGAGTGGAATTGGTGGGAATTGGTTGTCATCTTCGAGGAGTTCTGATTATCAGAACGACGAAAGTTTACGATCCTCCCAACAGTTCGGGATCGGGGCATCTGCCGAAAGAAAGGGTGAAATCTCATATTCCAAAAAATTGACCGCTTTTTCCCCGATAAGCTATGCTACCGGGATTAATTCGAATTGTCGCATTCCACTGGGCAAGCAAAGAAAAAATGAAGATAGAAGAAATTATTATAAGTCCCTGAGGGGACTATGCTTTATTGGTTATTTCAAATGCCACAAGCTGAAGCTTGCGGTTAATGAGAAGTTTTTTGTGTTTTGTTTGAATTATCTCATTCTGGAATGTAACTTGTCCGCCAAACCAATCTGCTGATCAACTGTGTAGATGTAGTGTTGACTCAGTCACACACTCCATATTTTCCGCACCAGCAAGGTACTCTTTTTTTCTTTTATCTTTTTATCACTTTTTACACACCCCGCTTCCGCAAAAGCGGAACCACCCCTCTCAAGAGGGGAATTTTATTGTCTAAAATTTTTATTTTCTCACAATAACTTTTATTATTTATCTGCTTAGTTCTGGTGGTCAATTCACCATTCACAAACTTGTCCGCCCACCGGCGGATTCACTTATTCACTCACTTTCCCCCTGACCCCTGTATCCTGTACTCTCTTCTAACTACTAACTACTAATTACTACTCACTGCTTTTCACCTTTTTTACACGCGTTACTCGTCACTAGTTTACTTGTCACTTTTTCCTAATCCCTGCCCCCCCTGTATCCTGTACCCTCTTCTAACTGCTACCTACTCCTTACTCCTTACTACTTTTTTCCTTCTCCCTTTTTCCTACATCTGAATCTTACAACCTTCCCCTCAAATCTCCAGAGATATCTTATATACCCTGTTTTTTCTGATATCATATCTCTCTACAATCTGTTCTACTGCCGATTTCTTGGTCATACCTTGCTGCAGCATCTCTTCCAGTAACTCCTTGATAGTAATATCATCAACTTGTTTAGAATTTTCCGCACCCGATATCATAATTACAAACTCACCTTTAAGATTCTCTTCATTGAGCATCTCCAAAACAGCCTCCACGGTTCCACGAAAGAAATGTTCATATATTTTCGTAAGTTCTTTGGCGACTACAACTTCCCGGTTATTCATAACTTGCTTTATAATCTTTAGAGTTTCACAAACTCTACGAGGTGATTCATAAAAAACAGAAGTTTCTTCTCTGAATTTTACATTTTCCAAAAATTTTATTATTTTATTTTCTGTTTTGGGTAAAAATCCATAAAAGGAAAAAGTTGTACTTTCCAGACCCGAAGCTGCCAGAGCAGAGATAGCTGCAGACGGTCCTGGTATGGGAATAATTTTTATTCCCAGCTCAACCGATTTTTTTACTATTTCCCGGGCAGGATCAGAGATACCGGGAGTGCCGGCGTCCGATATAACGGCTATATCTTCTCCAGCTTTTATTCTATCTGTTAGAACACCAGCACGTTCTTTTTCATTGAACTTATGATAGCTAAGCATGGGAGTATTGATATCATATTTATCGAGTAAAATGCCTGATTTTCGTGTATCTTCTGCGGCAATGATATCTACTTTTTGCAAGATTTTCACCGCTCTATAAGTGATATCCTCCAGATTACCAATGGGTGTGGCTACTAAGTATAACTTTCCCGACTCCTGTTTTTTTGTTTTTGAGCGATAAGCCATTATTCAGCCCCGTCGTTTTCTTGCTGTGGTTCGATATGCACAACTACGTCGATTACTGACTTCATTTTTTCTATCAAAGCAGATTTTACTTTTTCCGAAATATCATGCCCTCTAAAAACAGAATAATTACCACCCACTTCCAGGTGTAAATCTATAAAAACTGAATCACCGATTTTTCTGGAACGTACCCTATGGGCACTTTTGGCTCCCTTTACATGTTTTACAATGCTCTTTATTCTATTAATTTCTTTCTCGGAAATCCCGGTGTCAGTTAATTCGGAAATACTATTGATAATGAACTCGGCGGCAACTTTGATTATGTAACCTGCTACCACAATAGCTCCTATGTTATCCAAAAAATATAATTTATCGCTTATGGTAGAAGCAAAAACAGCTATGAGCACTGGCACGGAAGAAAAAACATCAGATCTATGATGCCAGGCATTTGCCTGAACAGAAGTAGAAGAAGTTTTCTTACCAATCTTATTTGTGTAGCGAAATATGATCTCTTTTAATATTATAGAAATAATAGGCGCTATCAGCACAAACCAGCTTAATTTCTGCATTGGCCTTTCATCAAAAGATGTTATGGCATGATATCCTATACTTACAGCTGCAAAAATTAAAATTAAACCTATCAACAGGGTTATAAAGGATTCAATCTTATAGTGTCCGTAGGGATGATTTTTATCTGGTGGTTGTAACCAGAATCTAACCCCCAACAAAATTATAACATCAGACGATATATCCGATAGACTATGCACTCCATCTGCGATTACAGCCTGACTATTGCCCAGAAATCCAATCATGAATTTAACAAGCGCCAGAAACAGATTGGTAAAAAGTCCCCAGGCTGTAATTTTCTTAATTGATTTTTTCTTTTCTTCAGATTCCATATTTTGTCTTCGTATTTATATATTTACAAATTTTTTCATATTTGAAAACTGTCAATTTATTCATTAGTAAGAATGGCAATTCCTCTTATGAGTGGTTTCGGCAGATGAATTCTTATTTTATATCAACCGAGGTATTTACACACCCCCCGCTTCCGCAAAAGTGCCCCCTCTCAAGAGTGGAATTTGTATTGTTTGATTTTTTTACAATTTTTTGCCTTTATAGTGTCAACCTATTTTAGGATTAGAATTTGTTGATTTTTTTTATCTTTTATCTTTTCCTTTCTTTACCACCTTGTCCGACCACCGGCGGATTCACCTTTCACTTTTTACCTTTTTTACATTCGTCACTTTTTCATCTAATTACTCCCTACTTCTTACTATTTTTTTTCTGACCCCTGCATCCTGAGTCCTCTCTTCTCCCAGTCTTTTCTCTGTTTCAGATATTGTCAGCTTCCGGGAGACTCTTCTTCGCTGAGCTCATCAGAGTGACAATGTTATTTAGGACTGGCGTATTCTTTTTTACCTTTTTTCTTTATTCTTTTTTTTTTAATCTTTTCTTTCCCTGAATCCTGACCTCTGAATCCTGTATCTCATCCTAACTACTAACTACTCCTTAATACTTACTTCCTTTCCGTCTTTGCAGTGTAATTTTTTTCTTTTCCTTTCTTTCCCATCAACCTTGTTTTCATTAATTTTATCTGAAATTGAAATTTTAAAAAAATTGTTCTGTTTGAGTGCTTGGTAAAGCACGAGTGTCCGCCGGCTGGCGGACTATAACAATTTTTAATTTCAATGAAGTCATAAAATATGAAAACGTTAGGTTCGGGTGCCCTTTCTTTTTTTGCTTGCGTTTTTTCTTTGGGCAAACAAAGAAAAAATGAAGAAAGAACATTCTATAAAAAGTCCCTAAGGGACTATGCTTAATTGGTTATTTCAAATGCCAAAAGCTGAAGCTTGCGGTTAATGAGCAGCTTTTTTTGTTGTATTTTAACTACCTTATTTATCGCTTCCAGCGAATGAACCTGTCGTTATATCATGAACATAGGGTAGGGAACCCTATGCTAATTTATTTATCCCCTTCGGGGAATGTATTTTTGATAATTTAAATTTTAATTGTTCGTTATAGTTTTTTGACAAAAATTACATATAATTGAAATTCAACCATACTTGTCATCCTTGATGAGTCACGATTAATCGTGACGAAAAAGTCTACGATCCCGACTGGTCGGGGGATCTGCCGAGAGTAGGGTTGTATTCTCATAAATATATTTTCAGCTTTTGCCCCGATACGCTATGCTATCGGGATTAATTCGACTATTCCCGACAGTCGGGAAGTCTCATTTAAGGAGACTCACCGATAAATCGGCATTGTAAACTTCTTCGCTTAGCTCATCAGAGTGACAATGTTTTTTAGGACTGGCGTATTCTTTTTTACCTTTTTTCTTTATTCTTTTTTTTTAATCTTTTCTTTCCCTGAATCCTGAGCTCTAAATCTTGAATCCTAATCCCTGCATCCTGAATCCCATCCTAACTACTACCTACTAAATACTAATTACTTCTTACTATTCTTGCGTCTGGACGGTAACAATTTTTACTTTTCTTTTCAAAAAATTCTATCAAATATTTATTTGATTATTTAATTTGACAACTAATATCTTGCACATAAATTATGAACATAAGTTCAAAAAGGAATAAAAATGAGTAGAAGAAAAAAGACAAGAATCGTTCAAGAGCCTCCGCTTTTCAAGCAATTTAAACCCGCTGGTGTACCGGCTAGAATACTAAAGCGAATCAACATATCCGTGGGTGAATACGAAGCTCTACGTCTAGCAGATTACGAAGGTCTTTCTCATCTGGAAGCAGCAAAAAAGATGGAAATCTCACGTCCTACTTTTACCAGACTCATTGATAGAGCTCGTAATAAAATTGCTACAGCTCTTATCGAAGGTAAAGAGATATTTTTCCATGGTGGCAATTTTAAATTTTTACGCGATCTCATCAAATGTATGGACTGTGGTGAAATAAGCAGATCAAAAAATGTTAAAAAAATACTTGAGGAATGCCCCTATTGCAGCAGCGAAGAAGTCGTTTATCTAAATCAACAATTCAGAGGCAGACAGGGTAGAGGTGGCAGAAGAAGAGGTGGAGGTGGCAGACATGGTCGCAGATAAATTTGAACTTATAAAAGTCAAAATTATTAAAACAAGAAAATTTATAAATAAAATAACTATAGAAAGGAGATAATTATGCCTAGAGGAGATGGAACCGGACCAGAAGGATATGGTCCAATGAGCGGTAGACAACTCGGATATTGCGCCGGACATAATTCCCCCGGTTACACAAAAGGTGTACCTCGCGGTGGAGCAGGATACAGACGCGGATACGGCAAAGGTTATGGCTTTGGGCGCGGTCCTCGCGGTGGCTATTATCCACCCAGACCAGCTGCACCAAATTACCCGAACTATCCTTCTTACTCCAAAGAAAATGAGAAGCAGATACTGGAAGATGAACTGAAAATGTTAAATCAGGAAATGCAAAATATCGAAAAGCGCTTATCCGAATTAAACCAAAAAAAGAATGAGTAAATACAAATCGAGAGAGGGGGTTTCCCCCCTTTCTCCAATTTTAAGGAGTTAAACCATGCCAAAAAGAGACGGAACAGGCCCAGAAGGCAAAGGCCCGGGCACAGGCAGAAGAAAAGGCAATTGCTTTGGTGCTTTTTATAATAAAAAGGGTAAATTTTCTGTCTGGAGAACTATGGTTTTACCCGCAATAGGCGCTCTGATTAATGATCTTAGAAAACCTAACGGTGTTACCAGGCAATTAGCCAAGGATTTAACTGAAAAATTTAAAGAGAAAAAATCAATAGAATCAAAACAAGAAGATAAAGAGATAAAAGAAGCAAATTATGAAGTAATCGATTCTGAGAAGGGAGAATAATATGCCATTTCGTGATGGAACTGGTCCCAAAAGTCAAGGTCGCGGTCAGGGTAGAGGAGCTGGCAGAAATCAGCCTGGTGGTCGCGGTAGAAACAAAGGCGGCGCCTACGGTCCCGGTGGATACTGCATTTGTGCAAAATGTAAAACCAAAGTTCCACACCAAAGAGGACAAAAATGCGCTGAGATTAAATGCCCTGAGTGTGGACATCCCATGCTCAGAGAAGAATTACTTAATTCAAAACAGAATCAATAAGAAATTTAACATAAATATAAATTAGAATAAGGAGTACTAAATGAAATTAGCAATATCAACCGATAATAATCAGGTGGCAAAACATTTTGGTAGATGTAAACAATACACTATCGTAGAAATTGAAGACTCAAAAGTAATAGAAAAAAAATTCATACCAAATCCCGGACACGCTCCCGGAGCTATCCCAAAATTCCTTAACGATAAAGATTGTGATCTCATAATCGCCGGTGGCATGGGACGTAGAGCTCAGGGATACTTTAAAGACTTTAACATGGACTGGATCATAGGTGTTCAAGGCGATGTTGATAAAGTCATTCAAGATTTTATAAAAAATGATCTGGAAGTAGGCGATAGTACTTGCAACCATGGTGAAGGAAAAGGAACAGGATATCGCGATTGCCATTAATTAATTAAAGGACTTGTAAATGCATATTGGATTAACTATTAAAAATAAAGCTGAGATAAAAAATTTTTATGAAAATTTATTAGGCTTTAAACTAGAGAAAAAATTTACTCTGGATAAACATCTCAATCAACAAATATTTGGGTTTTATGAAGACACACCCGTCTTCCGTCTTTCTAACGGAACAATCGATATAGAACTTTTCCTCACACAGCTGCCCGCCCGAAAAAACTATACTCACATCTCCTATGAAACTGAAGACAGAAAAACACTGGTTAAAAAAGCAAGAAAGAAAAATTATCCAACAATCGTTGTACCAAGAGTTGATAAGCCAGACTTGATCTTTCTGCAAGACCAATTTGGTAACCTGTTTGAAATAGTTAAAAAGTAAAATCCGAGAAGAGAATTATGAAAATTTCTATTGCCAGTGGCAAAGGCGGTACAGGAAAAACGACCCTATCCACTAACCTATCTGCTCTCATTGCAGAAAAAAACAACGATATTGTGCTTACTGACCTGGATGTGGAAGAACCAAACTCCGGCTTGTTTATTCGGGGAGAACTCACACACTCACAGGATATGTACAAAATGATTCCAGAATGGGATAAAGATAAATGTGTCCTCTGCAGAAATTGCCAGAATGTTTGTAAATTCAATGCAGTTATCATGATGATAGACGAGGTTATTGTATTTGACAAATTGTGTCACAGCTGTTATGCCTGCTCCGAACTTTGTCCCCAGAATGCACTACCTATGCAACCCCAAAAAATGGGTGAGCTAAAACGATTTAAATATAAAAACCTCCATTTCGTAGAAGGCAAACTCGATATCGGTCAAGAACAAGCTGTCCCCCTAATTGCCCAAACCTTAGATTACGTTGATAATAATTTTCCCGAAAACCACCTTAAGATATATGATGCACCCCCGGGTACCTCCTGCCCCGTAATAGAAGCTACAAAAGATTCAGATCTAATAATCCTGGTTACGGAACCCACTCCCTTTGGTTTACATGATCTCAAACTCTCTGTGGATACAATGCGAAAACTGGAAAAAGATTTTGTAGTGGTTATAAATCGCCACGGTATAGGAAATGCTAACGTGAAAGATTATTGCAAAAAAGAAAACATCCCCGTCCTAGCCAGAATTCCTAACAGCAAAAAAGCAGCACAAGCATATTCCCATGGCAACCTGCTCTATAAAGTTATACCGGAAATAAAAACAGCGATCGAGAAAGTTGCTGATTATATTGGAACTGAAATGGAGAAAAGATGAAGGAAATTGTAGTTATTTCGGGTAAAGGCGGAACCGGGAAAACATCCATAACAGCTTCCTTTGCTTACCTGGCAGAAAACGATATAATTGTGGCAGACTGCGATGTAGATGCTGCAGATATGCACCTACTGCTAATGCCGGATTTTGCTCATCAAGAAGATTTCTACAGCAGCGAAATAGCCATTATCGATCAGGATACATGCACAAAATGCGGTGAATGTAAAAAAATCTGTCGCTTTGATGCCATAAGTTTTCAAGAAGATGAATACAAAGTAAAACCACTTGATTGCGAAGGATGCGGCTACTGCGCCAATATCTGCCCCGTGGATGCTATCACAATGGAAAAGCAAAATGACGGTGACCTGTTTATCTCTACCACCAAAGTAAAATCTACCATGGTCCATGCCAGTTTAAACATTGGTGCCGAAAACTCTGGTAAATTAGTAGCAAAGGTAAAAAGTACTGCTAAAGAAATTGCAAAAAAAGATAAAAAGGAGTTTGTGCTGGTAGATGGTTCCCCGGGAATTGGCTGTCCTGTGGTTTCTTCCCTTTCCGGCGCAGATTATGTGGTATTGGTAGCAGAACCCACAGTAGCAGGCATACATGACCTTAAACGCGTGCGGCAAGTGGTAAAAAATTTTAATATAAAAAGCGGCTGTATCATAAATAAAGCTGATTTGAACAAGGAAAAAACCACAGATATAAAAGAATTTTTGCAAGAAGAAGATATACTGCATATAACTGATATCCCTTATGATGAAAACTTCACCAAATCAATGACCGAAGGCAAAACGATCGTGGAATATGATGATAAGAAATTATCAGAAATAATAGAATCAAGCTGGAAAAAAATACTGCGGCTGGTGGAAAGAAAAGAGAAAAGTTAATATGATCGCTTATAATTCAATAAAATTTTTTAATAACAATTGATATCATCATGTAATTTTAACAAAAAATAATATAGTAGGAGATAAAATGAAAATAGTATTTACTGCAAAAGGAAAAGATTGGCATTCAGAAATGGACCCTCGTTTTGGCAGAACAGAATTTCTGCTTGTTTATGATGAAGAAAAAGATGAATTGACTACCTATGACAATAGTGACGCAAACAGACAGGCGCACGGAGTAGGTCCTATCACAGCTCAGAAATTATTCGATCTGGAACCAGATGTACTTATAACGGGCAACGGTCCCGGTGGAAATGCTGCCCGAATTCTGCAAAAAGGTGACTTTGAAATTTATACGGGAGCTATGAATATGACTGTAAAAGAAGCTTACGATAAATTCAAAAATGATGAACTGAGCAAGTTTTAAGTATTTAAATTGGAGTATAATTAAAAATGAATAAGCTCACAGTTGCCTTCGCCACCGACGATGGTGAAAATTATATTGAGCGGCATTTTGGTGATGCCAGATTTTATGATATCTACGAAATCGACGAAAATAGTGCTGAATTTATCAAACGCATAGAAAACACAGTGGATGAAGAAGAAGTACAGGCTGATCCCAAAAAGGCGAGAGGAATTGCCAATCTGCTCCTGCAAAAAAATGTAAATGTGGTTGTTTCCAAGATATTTGGACCTAATATAAAAAGAATAAAGAAAAAGTTTGTTTGCATTGTCATGAACGACAAAAAAATCGCCCATAGCATAGACCATATTTGTGATAGAATTGAAACAGTTGTTGACGAATGGGAAAAAGGCAAAGACCGAAAACATCTCAGCTTCAGAAATAAATCGGATTGATGGATATCACATTACAGGAATGGGAAAATGAATACGGAATTAATTTTCTTAAGAAAGTTGGTATAAAGAAGAATTTTGTTGTATTGGATTTTGGTGCTAGAGTAGGACATTATAGCTTGCCTGCGGCAAAACTGGTTAATCCCAAAGGAAAAATTTTTGCTCTGGATAAAAATCACGAAGCATTGGACGAATTAAAGGATAAAGCAAAAACAAATACACTTTCCAATATGAAAATTATTAAAACAGATGGTGAGATAAAACTGGATTTTCCCAATAGCTTTTTCGATACTATACTTCTTTATGATGTTCTACACTATTTTGATATTGAGCAGCTAAGAAAACTGTTCTCGGAGATGTATCGGCTCCTCAAACCACAAGCTCTGCTCTCACTTTATCCCAAGCATATAGAAAAAGAAGATTACACTCTTCCCCAAATTATCGAGGTCCTGAAGAAGCATAATTTTACCAAAAAAGAAAAAGTTTGTGATCATATCTCTCACTACAATTCGATAAATTACGACTGTGTTTATAATTTTTACGCAGAAAGAATTAAAACCGGAAAGGACAATTAGTGAAAACAAATCTTGATTGCATTCCCTGTTTTTTGGACCAGGCATTAAGAGCCGGCAGAATATACACGGATGACAAAAAATTATTAAAACAAATTTTGGACGAAGTGGCAACTATACTGCCTGACGTACCGCTGGACCATAAACCTCCTGAAACAGGCGATCTTATCTATAAGAAAATCAAAAAAATTACTAAAACTCAAGATCCACTCAAAAGTGTAAAAAGGAAAAGCACTGAAGAAGCTCTGGAATTATTTCCTCTGTATGAGAAAAAATTAAAAGCAATAGAATCTCAAGAAAAAAAACTGCTCTTTGCCATAAAATTAGCTATTGCCGGAAATATTATTGATTTTGCCGTAGAAGATGAATTCGATATTAAAAAAGATGTGGATGAGGTTCTAAACAAAGAACTGGCAATCAATCATATTGAAAAATTCAAAAAGGAGCTGGAAAAAGCTGAAACAATTCTCTACATTGCAGACAATGCCGGCGAAACTGTTTTCGATAGATTCCTTATTAGCGAATTAGATCACAAGGTGCTTTATGTAGTTAGAGACGAACCAGTAATCAACGATGCCACCAGAGAAGATGCAAAAGCAGCAGGTATAGATGAATTAGCTACAATCATCGAATCCGGTTCATCTTCTCCCGGTTTACTAATTAAAAATACAACTTCGGAATTTAAAAAACTATTTCAAAAAGCCGATATGGTTATTAGTAAAGGACAGGGTAATTTTGAAGGTCTTTCCGAAGAAGATCGTCCTATTTTCTTTTTGTTGAAAGCAAAATGTGAAGTGATTGCCAACCACCTGGGTGTTAGTAAAGATGATATTGTGCTAAAAGCAATTAATATATAAATTTTAAAATAAAATAGAAAGGAAATTGAAAGCAAAGAATATGGAAAATTACGATGCAATAATAATCGGAGGAGGACCATCCGGTTTGATTACCGGAATCACAGGTAAAAAATTAAACCCGGATAAATCCTTCCTCATGATAAAAAAGGATGATAAAGGTCTGGTTCCCTGCGGGATTCCCTATGTATTTCACGATCTGGAGGGAGTGGATAAAAACCAGATGGGACCCAAAGGCTTTATCAAAGCCGGAGGTGAAGTGCTTGTAGATACTGTTGAAAATGTGAATCTG
This sequence comes from Candidatus Cloacimonadota bacterium, assembly GCA_018334695.1. Lineage (GTDB taxonomy): Bacteria > Cloacimonadota > Cloacimonadia > JGIOTU-2 > JGIOTU-2 > TCS60. Next base: position 1,878 of record JAGXLO010000024.1, on the reverse strand, counting down.
GCAGAGAAAATGCTTAGCACGAAAGGTGGGAAAAAATTATCCTTTGGAAAACTCGTCTTTGCTACCGGCTCTGTTCCTGTAATTCCCAAGTTCATTAAAGGCTATGATCTGGGAGGAGTGGAAGTCATAAAGAAAAATTATCACCACATCAAAAATTTAAGAGAAAAGGTAATTTCTGCTAAAAACATCGTGGTTATCGGTGCCGGCTTTATTGGAGTAGAACTTTCCGAGCAGTTTGCAAAACACAAAGATAAAACTGTTTCCCTCATCGAAGCTGAAGACCATTGTCTCTACAGAGCCTTTTCAAAAGATTTTGCCCAGAAAGCAGATGAAATGATGGAAAAGGCTAATGTTAATCTCTATACAGGAACAAAAGCCGAAGAATTTATCGGTGAAAACGGCAAAGTCACAGGGGTAAAACTGGCAAACGGCAAGACCATCAAAGCAGATATTGTTATAAGCTCCGTAGGTTACAAGCCCAATACGGTACTGGCAAAAAAAGCCGGTCTAGAAATTGATCAAAACGGAGCTATCCGCGTAGATAACTACCTGCGCACCTCAGAAAAAGATGTTTATGCCGTAGGTGACTGCTCGCAGACCATCGGCTTTATCACCGGCAGAACAGACAATATCATGCTGGCTTCCACTGCTACTGCAGAAGCCCGCGTTCTGGGCTACAACATGGCAAATATTAGCCTGCTTAGAAATTTTGCCGGAACACTGTCCGTTTTCTCTACAGAGATTGCAGGAAAAGCCTTTGCCTCAGCCGGAGCTATCGAACAGACAGCTAACGAAGCAGATGTGGACTTTGTCATAGGAAGATTTAAAGCTGCAGACAGACACCCGGGCACACTTCCAGGTGTTTCCCAACTTGACGTGAAACTTATTGTATCTCCTGAAAATGGTGAAATAATCGGAGGCGAGATAAGCGGTGGTAAATCAGCAGGCGAGATGATTAATATAGTGAGCCTGGCTATTCAAAAAGCTGTAACAGTTTATGAACTCGTCTCTTTCCAGATTGGCACCCACCCTCTTCTTACCACTGCCCCCACCAAATACGTACTCATCAAAGCTGCTGAAGACGCCATAAATAATATCAAAGAATGCAGGAAGTAGCTTTACTCAGATTAATAAAATAAAGAAAAATAAAGTGTTATCTCATGGTTTTGTCAAAGGAACTCTTCTTCTGGCAAGACCATGAGTATAAAATGTGAATAATTTAATATGAGGTAAACATGACGGCAGAAGAATACAAAAAACAAATCAAAAGAAGCAGACAGGAAAAAAACAAATTTTTTAGCTCCCACCCACAATCACCTATACCTGCAAACGAGCAAGAAAATTTTACAGGTCTGAATTATTTTGAACCTGACTTAAAATATCGCTTTGAGCTCGAATTAGATGAATTTGAAGAAAAAGATACTGTTAAAATTAACGATACGGGCGGAAATCTCAGAGAGTATCTGGTCTGGGGAAAGTTTACTTTTGCACTACAAGATAAAGCCTGTACTCTTTTTGCCTATAAATCAAATCCCGAGGATGAGCACGTCTTTGTTCCCTTTAAAGATGAAACCAATGGCAAAGAAACTTACGGTGCCGGAAGATACCTGGAATTATATGAAGATAGAGATAAAATAGATCAAAATAAATGGGCTCTGGACTTAAACCTGGCTACAAATCCATGGTGTGCCTACAATCCAAAATACGTCTGTCCCCTAATCCCTTCTCAAAACATTCTGGAACTTCGCATTCCCGCCGGTGAAAAGAATTATGAAAAATAATCAAAGTTCTTATCCTGATTCCAGAATAGAAGTGAGAGGTTTAGGAGCTAAATTTTACGATACTATTCTCAATATCTCTTCCCTGGGCACCTACTCC
>JAGXLO010000111.1 GCA_018334695.1 Candidatus Cloacimonadota bacterium | reverse complement strand
TTCCCCGTAGGGGATAAATAAATTAGCATAGGGTTTCTACCCTATGTTTATGGTTCAAAGCAAATTCATTCGCTGAAAGCGATAAATAAAAAGATTACACCGCAAAGGTGGGAAGACGCGGGGAAGAGTTACTGTGGGACGGTGTGATTGGGAGACTGTGAAATATGAAAAGGGAAAAGCAGTAAGTAGTAGGTTGTAGTTAGGAGGGGATTCAAGATTCAGGGGTCAGGATTCAGGGAAAGAAGAGATTAAAGAAAAAAAGAATAAATGAAAAAGAAAAAAAATAATAACACCAGTCCTAAAAAGATTGTCACTCTGAGGAATGGAATGACGAAGAGTCTTCCAAGAGCTGGCAATATGTAAAAAATGTCAAAATATTCTAAAAAAATCAAACAATACAAATTCTCCTCTTGAGAGGGGGGGACCACGATGTGGTGGGGTGTGTAAATACTTCTATCTTCATTTTTTCTTTGCTTGCCCAAAGAAAAAACGTAAGCAAAAAAGAAAGGGCACCCTAACCTAACGTTTTCATATTTTATAGCTTCATTGAAATTAAAAATTGTTATCGTCCGCCGACCGGCTGACACTCGTGCTTGAAACAGCACTCAGACAGAACAATTTTTTAAAAATTTCAATTTCAGATAAAATTAATGAAAACAAGGTTGATGGGAAAAATAGGAAAAGAAAAAGATGCACCGACAAGGCGAAAAGACGCGAGGAAGAATGACTGTGACTATGTGATGATGTGATTATGGGACTGAGAGCGAGGTGTCAGGATACAGGATTCAGGGGTTAGGATGCAGAGAACAGGATTTAGAAAAAAGTGACGAGTGACGAGTGTAAAAAGGTGAATAGTGAATCCGCCGGTGGGTGGACAAGTTTGGGAATGGTGAATTGTGAAAGAAAGAAGAATTAAAAAATTTGATTATGTAAGTTGTTAGTCAGGAAGAATGTATTCCCCGTAGGGGATAAATAAATTAGCATAGGGTTTCTACCCTATGTTTATGGTTCAAAGCAAATTCATTCGCTGAAAGCGATAAATAAAAAGATTACACCGCAAAGGTGGGAAGACGCGGGGAAGAATGACTGTGGGACGGTGTGATTGGGAGAATGTGAAATGTGAAAAGGGAAAAGCAGTAAGTAGTAGGTTGTAGTTAGGAGAAGATTCAGGATGCAGGGATTAGGATTCAGGGAAAGAAGAGATTAAAGAAAAAAAGAATAAATGAAAAAGTAAAAAAATAATAACACCAGTCCTAAAAAACATTGTCACTCTGATAAGCGAAGCGAAGAAGAGTCTCCCAAGAGCTGGCAATATGTTAAAAATGTGAGAATATTCTAAAAAAATCAAACAATACAAATTCCCCTCTTGAGAGGGGTGGTTCCGCTCTTGCGGAAGCGGGGTGTGTAAATACTTTTATCTAAATAAAAATCCAAAATTGTCACTCCTTTAAACAATAAATTCCCATTAATTCCTACTAATTCCTTTTAATTCCCATAAATACCACTAATTTATATTAATACCACTTGCCTAAATCTCTAAACCCCTAAACTCCTAAACCTCTAAACCCAGCACCTCATACCCTATACCCTAAACCTCTAACCCCTAACCCTTTAATCATATATCTTGGCTTTTTTCCACTTACCGCTTTTAAAACTGATAAAAGCAATAATTAGTACCAATACATTACTAAACAACATTGCCCACCAAACGGCATCGTAGGGATGTTCTGCCAGCGGTTTGGCTAATGTAGTAAAAATCGTTTTAAAAATACCCGTTCTAAAAATATCCAGGGCTAGTACTTCTCCTGACAAAATAAATACAAACGGCAGGCGGAAAAGCCACAATCTGGCAATATTGAAAAACATTACAAACTTTGTGTGTCCGGAGCCGTTGAAAACTCCAAATATAACGAAGACCATTGAAAATACAAATGCTGCAACTGCAATTACTTTTGTCATCCTTTGTCCCAGGATAAAAACCTGTTGGTCTTTTATAAAAATTTGAGTTAACTGGCCCCCGAAAAAGAAAATTATTGAACCTCCAACCAACATAATTACCGCTACTACCTTAAGGGTTAGCCATAAACTTTCTTCAGCTCTTTTTGCATTTCTTGCTCCCAAATTTTGACCGACAATAGCCTCCAGAGCTTTGCTAAATCCCATGGAGGGGATCATAAAAATACTCATTAATCTTTTGCCAATAGAGAAAGCAGAAATGACAAGAGTACCAAATGTATTAACAAATCCTTGCAGAATAATGAAACCTAAACTGGTCATAGACATGCCAAGAGAAGCAGGTAGGCTGATATTTAATATTTTTTTAAGCATACTAAAATCAGGTTTTATATTTTCTATGCGGGGCATTAGTATCTTAAATTTTCTCAACACCATTACTATTGAAAGAATTCCTGCCATTGCTCTTGCCGAGAATGTAGCAATAGCAGCTCCGGTAACTCCTAATTTAGGGAAAAAGCCTACACCAAATATGAGAAGAGGATCCACTACTACATTTATGCCAATTGCAACTGCTTGAATTTTTAGAGGAGTAATTGTATCGCCCAAGCCTCTGGCAAAACTCTGAAATGCTTTAAATATTATCATAAAAGGCATAGCATAAAGAATAATTGAAAAGTAGGAATTGGCATCAGTAAAAATTGATGAAGGTGTATTTAATAAACGGAGTATGTTCTTAGAAAAGTTATAATTAACCAGGATAATAATAAAAAAGAAGATGACTAAAATGTTGGTAAATTGTCCGACAACATGTCTTAATTTTTCTGGTTGCCCCGACCCTTTATACTGTGAAATTAAAGCAGTACCGGCAGTAGTTAGACCAATTCCAATAGCTAAAAAAAAGAAGACAATCGGAAAAGACATTCCGGCTACGGATACAGCTCCTTTGGCATTCTCTCCCAATTTCCCCAACCAGAAAATATCCACCACATTATAGATCATCTGTAAGAGGTTGGAGAGTACAATAGGAATTGAGAGCTTAATGAGGTTTCTTAATAGATTACCCTCGGTTAAATCAATTGGTTTATCCGGCAGCATCAACTGTCTTTCTATTTAGGGACTGGGTCTAAACCCGGTGGAAGAAATAGCCTTGGCAATTATATTTTGCACCTCCGAAAAAGCTTCGGAAACAGCCTGAGCAATTAAATCCATTTGTGATATTTTTTCTATTCTTTCTGTGGCAACTTCCATTTCGTCTTTACTAAAAATCTGCTTTTTTAAATTACAAATGTGTATCAAAGATATCAAAACTATATCCCGCGGATCAGGAATCTCATCCTCAAGAATTGTTTTCCTTATACGTGTCTTTACCTCTTGCTCCTCCGAATCATCTATCACGGGATAGCAGCGCTTGCAAAAAACCCAGAGAATTTTATGCTTCTCTTTTTTTAATATGTTTTTATCTATCAGTCTCTGCAGAAGATATTCTTTTAGATTGCAGAATTTATTGGCAATTGTTTTTATCCAATAGTGTGTACTCTTTGTTTCATCTTCCTGTTTGATCATATTAAGCGCTTTGTCCAGAAGTTTATCGCCCGTGGAAGAATCATCCACCAGATAGAGATTATCTACATCAGCATCAATACGTTTTTTTATCGCAAGCTCCATCAGCAAGGCTCCTACCAGCGCATATTCCAACGACATCATAGGTGTATCCACAAATGTGCCTTTTTCATCATCCAGTGCCAGAAGGAGCAGCTCTTCGGCATAAGTAAGCATACTTGCCTCCAACAAATTTATTTTCTCTCAAAAAAAAACTGTCGATCGAACTGTCAATCAAATCAATTTTAGCACTCATAATTTTGGACTGCTAATTTTTTGACAAAAGTCCTAAATAGTCTATATTTTTATGCAAAATCAAACAAAAAGGAAAAAAAATGGCAAAGGAAAAAAAAGAAAAAAAGAAAGGTACTCTTTCGATTCATAGTGAAAATATTTTTCCCATAATTAAAAAATGGTTATATTCTGAACACGATATTTTTTTAAGAGAACTTATCTCAAATTCAGTAGATGCTATGCAAAAAAGAGCTGCTATAGAATCTGATATTGATAAGGAACAATTGAAAATTGAAGTTAAGATCGATAAAACTAACAACACAATCAAAGTTATAGATTATGGCATAGGAATGGATGCAGAAGAAGTAGAAAAGTATATAAATCAGATTGCCTTTTCCGGAGCAGAAGATTTTGTGGAAAAATACAAGGACAAGCAATCCGATCTGATCGGACATTTTGGACTGGGTTTCTATTCTGCCTTCATGGTTGCCGAAAAAGTAACTATTGATTCTCTATCCTATAAAGAAGATGCAGATCCTGTGTACTGGGAATGTGACGGCAAAAGAGAATTTGTCATAGCAGAAGGAGAAAGAAAAAAAGTTGGGACTACAGTAACAATTCATGTAAATAAAGACAACAAACAGTTCCTTGATGCACAAAAGATAAAGGACCTGATAAAGAAATACTCAAATTTTGTTCCGTTTCCGGTCTATGTTAACAAAGAAAAAGAACCAGTAAATCTGGAAGAAGCTTTGTGGAACAAAGAGCCTTCCCAGGTTGAAGACAAAGAATACAAAGAATTCTACAAAAAGCTGTTTAATCAATACGAAGATCCCTTGTTCTGGATCCATCTCAATGTAGATTTTCCTTTTAAATTAAAGGGTATTCTTTACTTCCCAAAAATAAAACGCAATCTCGATATCAATCAAGGTAGAGTAAAACTTTATTGCAATAATGTTTTTGTGGCTGATGATCTGAAACAGATAATACCGGAATTTTTACTTCTATTACGGGGTGGTTTGGATATTCCTGATATTCCACTAAATGTTTCCAGGAGCTTTTTGCAGGAAGATAAACAGGTCAGAACGGTTTCGAAATACATAATCAAAAAAGTTGCCGATAGTTTAAAGAAAAAGTTCAAAGACGACCGTGAAGAATACCAAAAGCTCTGGGAGGATATCAATCATTTTGTGAAATATGGCATAGTAACTGAAGATAAATTCTACGAAGCTATGAAAGACAACATAATCTTCAAAACTCCCAAAGATGAATATCTTACCATTGAAGAATATAAGACAAGAAATCCCTCTGATGAAAAAATGCATAAAATATATTATGCCAAGAGTGAAGATACTCAGCTTTCTTACCTTAAGATGATGGAAGAACAAGGTATTGACGTCCTTATCCAATCTTCGGTCATTGATGGTCATTTGTTTCAAAAATTAGAAATGCAAGAAGGTGATGTTCAGTTTGTTAGAGTGGACTCCGAAGTGAATGAAAATCTAGTTAACAAAGATCAGGACGAGATAGTGGACAAGGATAATAAAACGCCTTCAGACAAGATAAAAGAAATTGTGGAAAATGCCCTTGATAATGATAAAATCACCGTTCAGACCAAAAGCCTAAAATCAAAATCCATACCTGGTATGGTTGTCTTTAACGAACAAATTAGACGAATGCAGGAGATGAATAATTTTACTATGATGCAGGATGCGGATCTTTTGGCTAATCATACATTTGTGGTAAATACAGAAAATGAAACTGTAAAAAAATTATTAAAACTGTCTGAAACTGACAAAAAGAACGAAATTTCTTTGCTATGTAATTTTATTCACGATCTTGCTATGTTAGAACAAAAACAGTTTACAGGTAAAGAATTACAGACATTTATCAAGGAATCAAATCAATTGCTTAATTATATTAAATAACAACTATCCTTCCCTAATTCCCGCTACAGGCAAGCTTTTATAGTTTGCCTGTTTTTTATTTTTCAGATTAATGGTAAATATTCGGAAAAAATTAATAAAATTTTTGACAGAGTAATTATTTATAATAAATTCATGCTTGTTCTAATTACACTCACAATTTAATAGCTTTATTTGTTTAGATGTAAATTTATTGAGAAGAATTTGAATTATCTCTTGCTAAATCAGACAGGAAGTAATTTAATATTTAATTGTTAACCTTTTAAACAAGGAGTTTTAAAATGAAAAAAATGCTTCTATTTTTGGCTTTAGCGCTAATTATATCAGTTTCATTATCGGCAGAATCAATACTTGTGGT
>JAGXLO010000023.1 GCA_018334695.1 Candidatus Cloacimonadota bacterium | reverse complement strand
TAAACCCAATATTGCTATAATCGATTTTGAGGGACTGGGCACTCACGAGGAATTTATTACTTTTCAAAAGTGTTTTAAAGAAAATGGATATAATACAATAATTGCAGATCCAAGAGAGCTCGTTTATAAAAATAACGTTTTGTATTATAAAGATTTTGCCATCGACCTAATCTACCGCAGGGCTGTTACTAAGGAGGCAGAGAAAAGAATTAAGGAAATCAAACCTCTGATTGCCGCCTACAGGAACAAAGATGTATGTATGGTGGGTCCTTTCCGTTCGCAAATTATACATAGTAAGGTATTTTTTGCTGTTATTAAGAATAAAAATCTTAATGATTATCTCTCTCCAGAAGAAAAAGAGTTTGTAAAAAATTACATTCCTGAAACTTATATTTTTGATAAAGAAAAGCATTTAATCAAAGCAAAAAAGGAAAAAGATAGTTTTGTCCTAAAACCTTTTGATAAATATTCAGCTAGGGGCGTTTTTATAGGGAAGAATTATTCAGATGATGAATGGAAAAAAATTGCTAATGATTGTTTTGAAAAGGATGATTATTTATTGCAGGAATTCTGCCCTCCTCCCCAAAAAGAATATACTGTTTTTAAGGACAAGGAACCCCAGCTGGAAAAATATAATTCGACTTTGGGACTATTTATTTATAATGAAAAATTTAAGGGTCTTTATTCTCGAATTGGCAAAAATCTGGTAATTGGTGGTAGTGTGGGATATAAAGTATTACCAAATTTCTTCATCAAATAATTTATTCTTCATTATCAATAATTTCATAATCCGGAACCTGAAATTCTCTTTCCTCTTCCTCCATCTTTTCCCATTCTTCCTCTATCCTTTTAGCAACATATTTTTTACGAATAAATGCAACAATTAAAATAATTGGAATAATCACCCAGATAATACCAAATCCCGAGTAAAAAACCGATAATATTATATGAGATGGAATGGATTCACGCGCTCTTTCCAAAAATTTGCGAACAGATACACCAAAGAAAGATAAAAAATATGTCCTGAAATCTTTTTGTTCTGATAAATCATCCAAAAATCTTTGCACTTCTCGCAATGAATAAGAGGTAACTAACTTTTTGAATGTATAATAACTTTGCATGTAAAAAGTTTGTACATGGGAATTGTGATCCGGATATCGATAATTATAAAGATTTAAATTTAGTGATTTCCCCTGAAGAGCCCGCATAACGAATTCAACTTCTCTTGTAAAAGACCACTGCCCTGCAAAATACTGAACAAATCCTTCATTGAACCATAAAGGAACATGAATATCTCCCTTAATTTCATTTAAAAGCAAATGTAAATATTCATGAGTTAAAACCTTAAAATAATCTGTTTTTGCCGGCATAGAAGGGGGGTTCAGAGCTATCATCGTACTTTGGGAAGGAATGGCAAGAGCAAGTGATTTTTCAGGGAGTCGTGAGGAAGATTCTATCATTTCTTTAAATTTAGCTTTTGAGTGAACAATGATTATTTTAAAACGATCACTGGAATAAAAACCAACATTTTTATTTGTTTCTGCAATAATCGAAGGGAACCTTTCGGCAATTTTTTTAGCAAATTTGGCATCGGAAGGTTCATATTCAATTGTAAAATATTCCTTTTTTAGCTCTTCACTCCAGGTAAAAGAGCCTATAAGTATGAAAACTACAAATAGAATTATTGATTTATAAATTGATTTCATATTAACCTTTACTCAATTTGTAAGTTGATTATACTTTATGTCCATAAATTAAACTTTTTTATTAAAAAAATCTTTACAGACAAGCAAGTAAATATTTAATGCAGAAAAAATTATGGAGGAAGATATGCCCATAGTAACATTAGAAAATGCCGGTAAATTAGATGCTAAACAAAAGGATGAACTTATCAAAAAGTTTACAGAAGTTGTTGTGGAAGTAACAGGTAAGGATAAAAAATATGTTTATGTGAAGCTGGAAGAGGTGCCACGAGAAAATTTTGGAGTAGGTGGCAAACCGTTGGGATAAGATAAAAACTAAAATCCGGTAAAAATTTTAAATAATCTTATAAATTTATTAACCAAAATTTACGGAGGAAACTTTGTTTAAAAAAATTATTGATACCTTGTCAATAAATACAGGGCAGGATTATCTTATATCGCTAATAATACTCGTTATTGGCTCACTTCTTTTTCGTTTATTGATTTTCCTGATTTTTAAAATTTTACGAAAATCCAGTAAGCTAATAACTGAAAAGACACTACAATTAATCCAAAAAACTGTTAAAAAAATCATCATTCCGCTGGGATACTTTGCTATTCTATATCTAAGTTTAGAGAGATTAACAGTGGGAAACGTATTAACTCAGATATTTCGTTACGGAACAATAGTTGTATTCACCTATTTTGGAATACGCACTCTCAATTTTTTAGTCACCTACTTTCTGGAAAAATTTTATGAAAAAAAGGAGAATTTCTCCAGGGAAATGATTGGTGGTATAAGCCTCATCACCAGAGGTATAATATGGCTTCTGGGTATAATTTTTCTTCTCGATAATCTTGGCTTAAAAGTGAAAACCCTGATCGCAGGTATTGGCATCGGTGGTATTGCCATAGCTCTGGCTACGCAAAAAGTACTGGCAGATCTCTTTAGCTACTTTGCCATCCTGCTGGACAAACCCTTTAAAGAAGGGGATTTTCTCATTATTGACAATTATCTGGGAGTAGTAGAACATATTGGAATTAAAACTACCAGAATACGGAGTTTGCATGGGGAAGAACTGATATTTTCCAATAATGATCTCTTGAATTCCAGGATAAAAAATTATATTACAATGAAGGAAAGAAGAGTTCTTTTTAACCTGGGTGTGGAATATTCTACTCCTGCAGAAAAATTGAAACAAATTCCGGATATGATAAAAGCCATAATTAATGGAATTGAGGACACAAAATTCGATCGCTGCCATTTCTCCAAATACGGAGATTTTAATTTGATTATTGAAACGGTATTTTATATAATTGGAGCTGATTACAATAAATATATGGATATTCAGCAGAGGGTTAACCTGGCAATAAAGAAAAAATTTGAAGAAGAAGGTATAGAGTTTGCCTTTCCCACACAGACTATTCATCTACAGCAGGAAGAGGAATTGAAGCAATGAACAGAATTATAATTTTTTTAAAAAATGATAAAATTTGATGTAGGTGTAAACAATTACACTGATTATTTATGGTATATCTGAGATATTTTTACATTTATGATTAATCAAATTGAATTTGTATTCCTCGAAAATGTATTCGTCTCCACAGAGATTCTAACCACACATTTTACCTGCGATCTGCTAAAATGCAAAGGTGCCTGCTGTCTGAAAGGTGATGTGGGAGCACCGCTTTCAAAGCAGGAGGTAAAAAATTTACAGATTAATCTTGATTCTATAATGCCCTATCCGGAGGTGAAAAATTTGCTGTACATCGAATCATTTGGATTTCGCAGTAAAGACGATGAAGACAAAGATGTCACTGCCTGTTTAAATGGCAACGAGTGTGTATTTTCGTTTCAAGAAAATGGTATTTATAATTGCGCAATTCAGAAGGCTTATGAAGAAGACAAAATTGATTTCCCCAAACCTGTTTCCTGCGATCTCTACCCAATTCGTATAAATACATTTCATGCAAAACCAGCCTTAAGATTGGACAGATGGGATATTTGTGAACCGGCGTATGAAAAGGGCAAAGAAAATGAAACACCAGTTTATAAATTCTGCAAAGAAGGATTGATTAGAAAATTCGGCAAAAACTGGTATAAAAGGTTAGAAAAAATTGCAGAAACATATTAACTCTTAAATTACTTTTAGCACATAAAAAAGATTACCCATCTCCCCTATTATTTCTGTATCAAGAGGTAGTCGCTGCCTGTCTTCGTTATAGATAGCCTTCAGAGATAATTTACCTGATTTTTTTACAAGCCTTTTTAGATCTTCATACGTCCAGAGTCTTAAGACGTGAGTCTCTTCCAGTTTTAACTTTTTACCATTATCATCAATATTCATTGCTCCCTGCTGTACGCTGAGATTTTGTTCTTTATCATCGTATAGAATTTTCCAGGTTGTATTTATTTTTATTCCGTTTCGCTCTGCACTCCAGGTCTCTGCATCTTCGGCTTCGGCTGTAGTATCCTCCCAGGCACAGGAAAGGTGTAACACATATACACCACCCTTTCTTATATCACTTGCTGTATTGCAAAAGTGTGCCACAATTTCTTCGTCTGAGTGCAGATAACCAATACTGTTAATAGGATTAATAGCAGCATCAAAAATAATATCAAAGTCAGCCGTTTTCATATCTGATTTTACTACTTTTATTTTATCATTTAAGCCGGCTTCTGTAACCTTACGTTTGGTATAATCAACCATTTTTCTATTATTATCGTAACCAACAATCTCATAACCCTCCCTGGCAAATTTTACCAGGAAACGTCCTGAGCCGCAGGCAGGCTCCAGAATTTTTTTTACGGGAAAATCCACGAAATCTCTAAATATTTTTTTATAGATCATGATCTCCTGAGTAATATTCCAGGAAAAAGCAATGTCATAGTATTTTGGGTAATCATATAGTTTATCAGTCATAATGATTCCTTTGTTTTTTAAAATTGGTATTAGATTGACTATTTATTTTGATACAAATTTGAATTTACCTGTCAATTATTTTGGAATTTTCAATTTTAAATTTTTAATTTTAAATTTAAATTGCCTTCTTGCATTTACCAAATTATTGACATCTAGAAATCACATGGAATTTTTCATCTATTATTCAGGAAAGGAATGGAGACCTGATGAAAGTAGAAATTATAGATAAAAAGACAATTTTAGATGATTTTTTTAAAGTAGAAAAAGTTAAAGTCCGACACGAAAAATTTGATGGTGAGATGAGTCCTATTCTTACCAGATTGAATTTGAAAAGAGGAGATGCAGTTACAGCCATCATCTATCATAAGGAAAAGAACGCCCTTCTACTGGCACGGCAATTTCGCTACTCAACCTATGAAAAAGGACCAGGCTGGATAACAGAGCTGGCAGCAGGCATAAAAGAAGAAGGAGAAAGTGAAGAGTATTGTATAGAAAGAGAAATTGAGGAAGAATTGGGCTATAAAGTAAAAGATTTTGAAGAATTATTCAATCTTTATATGTCTCCCGGAGGCAGTGACCAGATTGTATATTTTTTCTACGGAGAAGTAACAGAAGCAGATAGAATAAATTCCGGTGGTGGGCTTGATACTGAGCACGAAGATATAAAAACAATAATTATCCCTGTTGCAGAAATTGAAGAATATATGAGTTCTAACAAAATTCAAGATGCCAAAACTTATACAGGGTTACTCTGGTTTCTGCAAAATAAAATTGATAAAATCAAATAGAATTAAACCCTAATATTTGTTTATGAACAAAGAAATCATAGTCTTCGGCTCTCTTATCTACTTTTTTGCTGCTATGCTGCAGGGTATTACCGGCTTTGGTTTTTCGCTGCTGGCAGTTCCCCTTTTGACCATGCTTATCTCTCCCAAAACTGTAATTCCCATAATGCTCCTTCTTTCTATGATTCTGAATGTAGCAGTAATGCTGTCCAGTATTAGGTCTCTCAGTTTTAAGAAAATTTATATTATTCTCATCGCTGCCGTTATTACCATGCCCATTGGTACCTATTTTCTTGTTTCAGTACCCGATTACCTTATTGAATTCCTGATTGGAATCTTAATCCTCAGCTTTGGCACTTACCTGTTTCTGGGCTATCAGTTTAAGATAAAGCGGGAAAAGATCGTACAGGTGCTTGTAGGGTTTGCCAGTGGTATTTTGGGAGGAGCTGTGGCTATGAGCGGTCCGCCTCTGGTGATGTTCTTTGCCAATCGCAGGGAGAAGAAGAATCCCTTTCGAGTAAACCTGGTTCTATATTACTTTTGCCTAAACCTTTTTATAATTCCTGTTTATGCTTTTAATAACCTGCTGACAACCAGAGTCTTTAATCTCTCTCTTGTATTTCTACCGGCTCTTGTGCTGGGAGCTATAGCAGGCAATCTTTTAGCACGCAAACTGCCGGAGCACATTTTTCGCAGAGCCACCTTAATCCTACTGCTTATTATGGGACTTCTGGCGATATTGAATGGGTTTAAAGTAATATAAAATTGGTGCTGGGTGTTGGGAACTGGGGTATAGGGTTTGAGGTTTAGGACTTGACAAAGTGTGGGTATTAGTAGGAATTGGTGGGAATTAATAGGAATTTATTGTTAGATGAGTAGTTTTGAATTTTGAGTTATGAATTTTGAATTATTTAATTTTTCTCTTTACTCGTCACCAGTCACGTGTCACTTGTTACTTTTTTTTCCCATTTCACAATTCACTATTCACATTATTTATTTCAAGAGTTTATAAGTTTAGGGGTTTAGGAGTTTAGTGGTTAAGGGGATATGGCGTTTGTAGATATTAGTAGGTATTAGTTGGAATTTGTAGGTATTTATTGCTAGAAGAGTAATGTTTAATTTTCAATTTTAAATTTTGAATTTGACGATTGGATAGATGTGACTGGTTGGATGGAGATTAAATATTAAAATTCAACGCATTAATAGCAACTTACCGCAATATGTTGCACTATCAAATGAAATCTTGTAAAAATACATGCCGTTGCTTACTGTATCACCATTCATATCTTTTCCTTTCCAGATTACAGATTGATTATCATTCGTAATTTCGTTATCAGTATTTAACTTTTTGATTAACTGACCTTTTGTATTATATATTTTCACTGAAGTATTCTGAAAAGGTATATCAGTTGAAAATGAAATTTCCGTTTGATTGGAAAAAGGATTAGGGTAATTAATGCAATTAATATTACTTCCAACTTCTGGTTCCACGCCAAATTGTCTAACCTTAAATCTGAGAACAGTGTATTTTAATGAACCACCGTTTGTCTGATTTTGACGAGCACCGAATGAATTATCATCGTAGTAATACAAATAGATTTGATACCAACCCTCCCAAGAATCTTTAAGTCCACCAGTATAATTAATGAAATTATCAACATAGGGAAAAACTGTAGTTTGATCTGAAAAATCAAACATTGGATTATTTATATCAGTTAACTCTACCAGTACGTTCCACCAAGACGAAACCTTGATTGTTTTATAATAAGCATAAGCAAAATTTATAACTGGACGCTCAAAATATTCACTATATTGTGTATATCCTAATTCTGCTAAAGTATGATAAGTAAAATCCGTCCAAATTTGAATCCTGGGGAACGAGAAATATGAATAATCAATCGCGCTTCTCTGCAGAGAGGGATAATCCTGCGAGGATGTTACTACTACATATAGAGTTGTATCATTATCTTCCACCTTCCAGGGCACACTTTGACCTGAATAGCTGTCAATACCAGGTAAATCCGGAACTGAATTAAATTTAAATTCTTCATCATAACTTGTCCAAAACACCTCTGCCTGTGGGGTAAAATACTCGAGATAATATTTTTGATTGCTCTGAGGATCAGTGTATGTATATCTTTTAACAAAATTCATTACATAATCACCATCCCAGAGATAAGCAGAATTATTAAGTCCCATAAATTCTACATCCAGATAATCAGGTACAACTCCATCAAATTCAAATTCCGGTATATTTTCTACCTGATAAAGCACTTCAGAAGTATCCTGACTCTGACAATTTAAATTTGCATAATCCCATGTTTCACCATAATCCTCCGATACCCAGAAAAACACTCCCGGATTGGCTGGCATATTTCCTAAATCTCCCTCTAACCACTGTGTAAATCCCATAAAACCAACACACCCATCATTATACCAATAATCTTCATCTATAAGAAAGTTCACAGTTTTTAGAGCACAAGATTTCTCCCTCCATTGTTGCATAGGATATACTGAATTCCAATTGCCCGAATTTAATAGCTGTGTTAAATCTACTGTCTCAGTATTCTCCACATCAATATACATAATTCGTACATCATTGCAAACATGTCCCTCAGCATTCGGTGTGATATTTTGCGAAATGTGGTATATTCTTATCCAATCATATCCCAGAGGTGATTGACCGCTATACAATCTGGGGGAGCTATATTCATCTGAAGCGACTGAATTCAAATTTGAGATTGAAGACCAATTTCCCGGAGCCATCTGGGCAGCAAAATTATCAAAACAAATTGTACATTCACCAGATCCTCCGCTTTCCGTCTCAGACCAGGAAGCAATACAGTTTCCGCTGGTTTGATGTAATATAATATCTCCGGAACCATGATAACTATTATTGGAAGGGAAAGTATTTAAATCAATTAAATTGCCATTTTCGTCAAAATAAGCAGCATGTTGTTTAGGAATTTCAGCAAGAGATTGGTTGCCTAAAAAAGAAATATAAGTTCCGGTTCCATTTTCCAATTGTCTTTTAATTGGATATTTTGTAGCTCCGGCTGGTAAACTATCAAGATATGTCTGCATAATCGTGGTTGGATCCACTAAAAACTCGTATTCAAATCCAACCTGTGTCATTTCTTCTTGATATGGTTTGATTATTGTTCCCTTCTCTAAACCAGAAACAGGAATTATATCTCTGCCGTTTGCGATAGTACTGTTTACTATAAATATCTGATAAACAAAAAGTAAAAATATACTTAAGAGAAATTTTTTATTCCTCATTTTGTATCCTCCCATTTTATAATTTGTAATGCTTTTTATTATCAGTCATATACATACGTAATGTCAATTAAATCAAATATTTATAAAATAATTATTTGTCTAATTATTTAAAATTATTGACGTAAAAATTATGAATCAATGAAAAACTAAACAAAGGAGTCAGCCATGAACAAAAATGGAATCGTATTTTTTAAGACTAATAAACTGGATGTTTTAAAAGATTTTTATCTTAATAAAGTTGAGTGCGAAACCTGGATGGACCAGGGGGATTGTATTATTTTCTCACACGGCAATTTCCTGTTTGGTTTCTGTACCAGAGATGAGGTTGATATAAATGGAATCTTAACTTTTTTCTATGATGAAAAAAATGAAGTGGATAGATTCTATGAAAAATTCAAAGATACTGCCAAAGACAAGCCCAAAATGAATCCCAATTATCCCATATATCACTTTTTCACAGAGGATCCGGAAGGCAGAGCTCTGGAATTTCAGCATTTTACCAATCTATAATTTTTTATAAGGAAGTCAAATATGAAACATAAAAAAATAATTCTGTTTGCAATATTTTTATTAATTACCTCTTTTCTATCTTCGCAAAACATTGATACACTTTTTATCCTTGAGACGAACGATGTGCATGGCAGGATTTTTTCCTACAATTACTACAAGGATGAACCGGCTGATATTGGTCTGGCTCAGGTTTACACCCGTATAAAAGAGTACAGACAAAAGCACGATCATGTCTTGCTGGTGGATGCGGGAGATGCCATTCAGGGAACTCCGCTTACTCAATATTTTAATTTTGTCGAACCAGAAAAGCCACATCCTATGATTCTGGCAATGAATGAGATGGGTTATGCTGCCTTTGCCGTAGGCAACCATGAAATTGAACAAGGGCCGGAAGTTTATAACAAAACCAGAGATGAATCAAATTTTCCCTGGCTGTCAGCTAATTCTGATACAGGTAACGGCTCTACTTATTTTGAACCATATACGATCATCGAGCAAAATGGTATCAAAGTCGGAATTATCGGTCTTACTACTCCCGGTATTCCCACTATGCTAGACTCCACCTTTTATCCCGGCATTACCTGGACTGATATGGTAAGAACCGCAAAAAAATACGCTACTATGTTACGACCAAAAGTTGATATTTTAGCAGGTTTATTTCATGCCGGTTTCAGAGCAGATGAAGATGCCTATAAAACAGAAAAATTTGGGTTGCCAATAGCTAATGCCTCCGGTCTGGTAGCAGAAAGGATTCCAGAATTTGATGTTGTTTTTGGTGCACACTCACACAGGATAAAACCCGAAGTCGGTACAAAGACCACAGAAACCAACAGACCCCTGCAGATTATTGCCCGTAGATGGGGAGAATGTTTGGGAATTACAAAATTCATATTGAAAAGGCAAAACGGAAAACACTCGATTCTACGCAAAAGCGGCTGGGTGGAAGATGTGCATGAATACGAAGGTGACCCTGAACTTATGGAACTTTTGAAGCCGTATCATGAGAAGACTCTGGATTATATCAGAAACGATATTGCCACAATTACTGATACGATCTACGGAGCTAATTCTCGTTATGAGGATTCCCCTATCGTTGAGCTTATAAACGAGGCTCAGCTTGCTACTACCGGAGCAGATATTTCCTTTGCAGCCAGTTTTAGAACTGATTACATTTTTAAACAGGGTAAGCTCCAGATTAAGGATGTTTTTACAATTTATCCTTACGAAAACTATTTGTTTATGGTTAAAATGACCGGTAAACAGATAAAAAAATATCTGGAAGCCTCCTCAAATTATTATATTTTTGACGGGGAAAAAGTTATGCGTAACCCTAAAATTGCCGGCTATCATTGCTCCATAGCAGAAGGTATTAACTACACCATAGATCCAACCAAACCTGTGGGAAAAAGAATAGGTAAGATCACTATGGAAAAAACAGGGGAACCCCTAAAGCCAAATCAAGAATATAAAGTCGCATTGAACAGTTACAGAGCAAATGGCGGTGGTGGATTGATGAAAGCAGCAGAGGCTACGGATGCACCTATAATTTTTAAATCTTCGCAGGATATGCGGAATATACTTATTGACTATCTGCAGGAAATTGGTGAACTTGATGCGGAGGTGGATAATAACTGGAGTTTGAAATACTAAAAATTCATCCGATTTATTCCGTTTTCTGATTTTAAAAAATTTTGGATTTAATTTCTTTACAAATTTATATCACATTTCCAATTTTACATTATCAATTTTTTAGGCGGTTTTTATGCTAAGTCCAAGTGCAAAATTCGTTGATGAATTCTATGCTTGCAAATCTTTTCAGGGCAAGAAGCTTCTTTGTCTTGTGGATGGCGAACACTATCCCCCTGTAACAAAATGGGCTTTACAAGAATTAGAAAACAAAGGCAATAAGATTGTAGCAGTTGTTTTCCTCGGTGGAACAGAAAAGGTAGAAGATGCTGAAAAAGAATTAAAAGATGATCAATTGGATCATAAAATATACATGGGTGAATCTAACCTGGAATCTGCTCTGGAACTAATAGAAAAGGCAATTGATAAACACCAGCCTGATGTGGCTGTAGACCTTTCTGACGAACCCATAATAAGCTATGAGGACAGATTTACCATAGGTTCTCTCCTGCTCTCAAAAAACATTGCCTATTTTGGAGCTGATTTCTATTTCTCACCCCCCGAACAAATGGAGATACTGGAAAAACCAAGTCTTTCCATAATTGGCACAGGCAAAAGAGTGGGTAAAACCGCTGTTTCGGTTTTTATTGCTCAAACCATTAAAAAAGAGGAGATGGAGCCCATCATAGTAGCTATGGGAAGAGGTGGTCCTGCAGAGCCAGAAATTATTGATCATAATAAGATTGAACTTACGCCCCAAACCCTCATTGATCTCTCCCAAAAAGGTGTACATGCTGCCTCTGACTGCTGGGAAGACGCACTTCTGGCAAATGTAACAACCATTGGCTGCAGAAGATGTGGCGGCGGACTTGCAGGTGATCCTTTTATCTCCAGTGTTAAACAGGGGACGCAAGAAGCTAACAGACTTCCCCAGAAACTTGTCATCATGGAAGGATCAGGTCAAACCATTCCTCCTATCAAAACGAATACCAGAATAGTAATAATCAGTGCTTTGCAACCGATACAAAATGCTCTACAATACTTTGGTCAATACCGTATCAAAACCTCTGATCTGGCAATCGTAACTATGTGTGCTAACCCCGGTGTAGAAAAATCAACACTGGATAAGCTTAGAGAAGGTATTATTAGAATTAATCCTGATATTAAATATGCTTTTACAGGTTTCAAGCCCAAACCTATGGGAGATATAAAAAATAAAAACGTATTTCTTGCCACTACTGCCAAAGAAGAAGTAAATGAAATTTTCCGCAAACATCTGGAAAAAGATCATAATTGTAAAATAAAAGGAATATCCAATAATCTTTCTAATCGCGCTGTTTTAAGAAAAGAACTAGCTGAGGGTTTAAAAAATTGCGACGTACTCCTGAGCGAAATAAAAGCTGCCTCTATTGATGTAGCGGCTACTTATGCCTATAAAAATGATGTGGAAGTAATATTCATGAACAACGAACCTTTTCTTATCAACGGCAATATAAAAAATTTGAAAAATGCGATTACGGATTTAAGTAAATTAAGTTTCAAAAGATTTGGAGAATAAGATGATTTATATCAGGAAAAATGAGGTAAACTATCCTTTTTCTAGAGGAATACTTTCCCGCTCTATTGCCAGTACCGGCTTATCTCTGCAAGAATCATATGACGTAGTAATTAAAATAAAAAATAAGCTCGAAAAAAAGAACAAAGATATTTTTGAACTTGATGAACTGAAAAAATTAATCTCAGAAGAATTACTAAAAAGAGGCTATGCGGAGGCAGAAAGATATTATCGGGTCAGGAGTAATCTAAAATATTTACAAAAACCAATAATGATAATTATTGGTGGCGGTACAGGAGTTGGAAAGTCCACTATCTCAGCTGAACTCGCTCATAGATTTGGCATATCACGTATAATTGGTACTGATTTTATTCGGGAAATAATGCGATACATGCTACCAAAAAATTTGGTACCAAGCCTTCATACTTCTTCCTTCCTTGCCGGTGAAAAGCTGAAAAATAAAAATCTGGAAGACTCTCTCATCTTCGGCTTTATCGAACAGACAAATATCGTTCTAGAAGGTTTTAAGGCTGTAATAAATCGCAGTACTAAGGAAGGATTGAATCTTATTTTGAATGGTATCCACATTCTGCCCGGTCAATTCGAAGCCTCATTAAAAGACAAATGCTATCTTTTTCGCTATATACTTGATATTCCTAACACGGAAGAACATCAAAGTCGTTTTTATCCCCGTTCCGAAGAAAGTAATCGGCAGCTTAACCATTATCTGGGCAATCTAAAAAAAATCCGCCGTATTCAAGACTATATAACACAACTGGCAAATGAACATGATGTTCCAGTAATAGAAAACCAAAGTTTTGACGATACTCTGGATACAATAAGTGATGATATAATCAAAAAACTAGAAAAGGTGATTGAAAAAAATGACTAACGACAATAGTTTTTATGAATTTAATATACCAATTCGACAATTTGTGACCAAAAGACTAGTTGGAATTGATAAAAATTCAACTATCCAGGAAGCAGCTAAAAAGATGGACGACTTAAACGTGGGCTCTTTGGTAGTTTTGGAAAACAAAAAGATTGTGGGATTTTTTACCGTGGGCGATATTATGAGCAAAGTAGTTGCCAAAGGGAAAAAATCTGATATTCCTGTTGAAAAAATTATGATTAAGTCTCTTATTACGACAGATATCAATTCCTCCGTGCGAGATGCTCTGGAAATTATGGCAAAAAATGACATCAAACATCTGTTAATTAAAAAAAATGAAGAGATAATTGGAATACTTACTTACAAGGATTTGATGGATATAGATCGTCATAATTTGGAGACCTTTATTTCGAGGTAGTTTATGCGAATCTGTCATATTTCTGATACCCATATCGGATCCAGCAGTCATTTCAATAGAGGGATATTCAACACTTTTATGGACGACATCAAGCAGGATGATTTTGATATCTTGCTACATTCAGGCGACTTAACTCAGAGCGGTTCTCCGGAACAATACGAAGAGGGTAAGCAATTCTTAAAAGAGCTTAATAAACCTTATGTAATTATTCCAGGCAATCATGATGCCCGAAGTGGAGGGTTGCATCTTTATAGACGATATATTGGAAATCCCAACGGAGCAAAAGTTTTTGACGATGCTGTGATTATCTATGTAGATAGTAGTATTCCCGATAGTAACAACGGTCGAGTAGGACAACAGAAATTTCAGCTTATAAAAAGATCTCTGGAAAAACATACTCAGAAAAAAATCAAAATTGTAGTTATTCATCATCATGTTATGCCTATACCCATGGCAGGAAGGGAACGTAATATTCTGGCAAATGCCGGTGATCTTCTTGACCTGTTCCTCAAATACGATGTGGATCTCGTAGTTTCCGGTCACAGACACTATCCTAACGTATATCATGTGGAAAATACAGTTTTTATCAATGCCGGTACCTTTTCCTGCACTAAAACTCGCTACGGAGATGAAAACTCATATAACATCATCGAAATTTCCAAAGACAAGCAAAAAGTAATTACCAAACGTCCAAAAACAACTGTGACTAATGAATTTCCACGTTTTGAGAGAAGAATTTTCTCTGATTTTGACAAACACATCAAAAGTATTGCTCATATGTCAAACACATTTATTTCAGATGCGCGTGCCTTCAGGAAAAAACATCTTACCAGTGCATTAGAATCAATAAAAAAACTGAATCCCGATCATATTATACATTGTGGAGGTGTGGTTCAGGAGGGTATAGAAAAAAACTATGAACTGGCACTTCGTTATTTTGGTGATCTCAAACAAAAAATGTTTTTCACTCCCGCTGGTAGGGATTTAAATTATCTTGGTTACCACCTTTTTCCCGAATATTGTGGTGAACTCGACTACATTTACGAAGATGAAAAAGTAATTATGCACGGAATTAATTCATCACAGTATGATTCTAATATAGGCTTTGTGGGATCTATCGCCAGGAAACAGCTAATTACTAAATTTTTAAAGAAAAAAGATAAGTTCAAAGTCGTTTTCTTGCACCACAACATCACTCCAATCCCTCACAGCCGTGAAAAGGGTTTGCTGGAGGATAGCGGTGATTTGTTACGTGAATTAGTAGATGCAAATATCGACCTTGTTCTAACCGGAACTTCTTCCCATCCTTTTGCCGTAAGAGTCTCCAATACTCTTATTATTAACGCCAACTCCACCAGCAGTATCTATCAAAGGAGCATTCTGGGAAATTCTTTTAATCTGGTGGATGTTTACGAACAAGCTATAGTTCTATATGAAATAAACAGCCTCTGGGGCACCAGAAAATTAAAAGGAATCTGGGAAAGAAATAAAAAAATTAAATAGGAGAAAAGATGAAATTTAAAACCATTATTATCATTATTCTGCTCGCAATTTTTGCAGTAATATTACTTCAGAATACACAGATTGTGGAGCTAAAATTTTTATTCTGGAAAATCCAAATGTCTCGCATTATTTTATTTCCTATAACTCTGATGCTTGGATTCATTATTGGCTTTATAACTGCCAAACTCGGTACAAAGCGAAAAGAGAAAAATCAGTTTGAAAATTACAAAAAAGAAAATTTAGAGAATCCTGGTGAATATTAAAAAATTAACTAAAAAAGATACCGAGGGCTACAAAGAATTATTTGTTTACTGCTTTAATATGAAAGAAGATGATGCCCGGCAGTATGCAAAAACCTGTTTGGAATGTGGAAAATCTATTGGGGTGGAAGAAAATGACCGTCTTGTTTCTGCTATGGCATATTATCCCTATGAAGCTAATATTCATAACACA
Organism: Candidatus Cloacimonadota bacterium; assembly: GCA_018334695.1. GTDB lineage: Bacteria > Cloacimonadota > Cloacimonadia > JGIOTU-2 > JGIOTU-2 > TCS60. The sequence goes on along the minus strand of JAGXLO010000023.1, from coordinate 9,101 downwards.
AAAATGAATATGGCAGGTGTGACCGGAGTGGTAACTGCACCCGAGGCTCGTAACAGGGGTTATGTGCGCGAACAATTAATTTATTTACAAAATTTAATGAGAAGAAAAAACTTACCTATCTCATATTTGGAACCATTTAAATATTCTTATTATGAAAAATTTGGCTGGACTGCTGCTTCACAATCATTAAGTGTAGTTATAAAAGTAGATAATATAAGAAAAATTGATGAGAAATTTGAATTTGTTAAAATTGAAAAACCAAATGCTAATGATTTTTTTGAGATCGGACAAAAATTCTCTTCGTTGTTTCACGGCTGTTCCTACAGAAACAAATGTCTTTGGAAAAACAGTATATTCTACTCATATTATGGTAAAAAGAATAATTTTTATATTATTAAAAATGATGGTGAAGATATTGCATATGTTGGATTACATTTTAACCGTATAAAAAATGAATTCCAAGTAAATATGTCTGTAATTGATTATGGATTTAAAAACTACAAGGGAATTCAAGGCTTATTCAGTTTTTTTAAAACCCATAGGGACCAATGCCGCTTTGTCCAAATAGCTTTACCTGTAAATTTTGATCTATATCATTTTTCCCCTTTTCGTCCCAAAAAAATTAAACTGAATTTTGACAAAATGTTTAAAGTCGTTGATGTTAAAAATGCCATGTTACAATTGAAACCATCAAAAAATATTAATTTTGATCTAAAAATTAATATTACTAAGGACAATATTTGTCCTGAAAATACAGGTGAATTTTCTTTTAAAATAAAAGGTGGCAAAATTTCTGAATGCAATAATTCAAAAAATTTCTTGGAAGGTGATATAAATAATTTTTCAAAATTATTTATCGGAAAAAGTTCAATCAAGAAACTAATGGAGTATAATGAAATAAAAATTGAAGGTGAAATTATTGATGATTTGAATATACTTTTTCCCGAGAAACCGATTTATGTAAAGGATTGGTTTTAGAATAAAAAAATGACCCCAAGGGGAATCGAACCCCTGTTGCCGGAATGAGAACCCGGCGTCCTAACCACTAGACGATGGGGCCATTTGCTGGGCAAATTTTGAGAAACTAGCTACATATTTGTCAAGATTAAAAGTGTTTTAATTTAATTTGTATAACAATCTAATAAACAAAAATTTAATTGTAAACTTATTACAATAAATTAATAAAATCGAATAATGCGACCCCATAATTTTTATTCATTGAAAATCAAAAAATTAATCTTTTTCTCCCTTACTTGACAACTATTTTACCATTCTAAACAGAATTTCTCACAAGGAAAAATATGGCTGAAATTACGATAAATCATCTCAAAAAAAGTTATGGAGCTCACCAAGTATTCACTGACCTTAATCTGGAAGTAAATAAAAAAGACAGAGTAGGGCTTGTAGGAAGAAACGGCTCCGGTAAAACTACTATTTTTAGATTAATTGCCGGTTTGGAGAATTATCAATTCGGAAAAATCTCCTTAACCCGCAACAAAACCATAGGTTATCTGGAACAGAATCCGGTTTATCATAGTAAAAAACCAGTAATTGAAATTCTAAAGCAGGGATTAGCAGATATTTTAAAACTGAAAAATAAACTGGAAGATATTAGTCATAAAATGCAGAATGAAGAGGGTAAAAAATTAAAGCAACTGATGCGACAGTATAATAGCTTACAAACAGAATTTGAGATGAAAGATGGCTACAATTTAAAGGTTAAATTACAGAAAGTTTGTGAAGGTCTAAAAATTCCCAGTCAGATGCAGGAAAAGAATTTTGAGACTCTCAGTGGAGGAGAAAAAACACGAGTTCTACTGGCGAAAATGTTATTAAAAAATCCGGATATTCTGCTTATGGACGAGCCCACAAACCATCTTGATGTGGATTCTATCGAATGGCTGGAAGAATTCTTGTTGAATTACCAGGGTACAATCCTGGCAATTTCTCATGATAGATACTTTTTGGATAGGATTGCAAAAGATATTATTGAGCTGGAAAACGGTAAAGCGAAATTGTATCCTGGGAATTACTCCAAATATAGGAAATTAAAAGAGAAAGAAATTGAATTACAATTCAAAAGATGGAAAGACCAGCAGAAAAAAATCAAGAAAATGAAAGAAGCTATAAAACGCTATCGGGACTGGGGAGAAAGGGCTGATAATCCGGCAATGTTTAAAAAAGCCTTTAACATTGAGAAAAAACTGGAGAGAATGGAAAAAATCGAAAAGCCGCAGGAAAAAAAACAAATTGGACTGGATTTTCGCAAAAAAAATCGCTCCGGACAGGATGTTTTAAAACTACAGAATGTTGATAAATCATTTGATAACCAAAATATAATTAGTAACCTGAATTTTGAACTTTTTTACAAGGAAAAGGTAGCACTTTTAGGTAAAAATGGCTCGGGTAAAACCACTATACTAAAATTAATAAATCAAGAACTGGAACCCGATGCTGGTACTATTAAAATTGGTGCAAGAGTAAAAATCGGATATCTTGAGCAGGAAGTTTCTTTCTCGGATGAATCTTTATCTGTTCTTGAGCACTATCGCATAGTTTTCCCAGTTAGCGAAACAAAAGCTAGAAATGATCTGGCAGCCTTTCTGTTTTTTGGTAATGAAGTCTTTAAGAAAATAGCTGTTCTTTCAGGGGGAGAAAAGGTGCGCTTTAAATTATGTATTCTTATGCACAAAAATATAAATTTACTGCTTCTGGATGAGCCCACAAATCACCTGGACGTGGATGCAATAGAAGCGCTGGAAGATAGCCTTAAAAATTTTGAGGGCACAATTTTTTTCATCTCGCATGACAGATACTTTATCAACAAAATAGCTCAGAAAATTGCTGCTCTGGAAAATAAAAAACTAAAAATATATCTGGGGGGTTATGATTTTTATAAACAGAAAAAGGGAAATATTAATCGGGAAGAAAAAGAATCCAGCTCAGAAAAATTCATTAGCAAAGGCAAAGAAGAATTTCTTAAAAGCAGAAAAGAAGCAAACAAAAGAAAAAAATGGCAAAGGCGTCTAAAGACAATAAAAAGTGAAGTAGATACTATCGAAACACAGATAAATGATAAGGAAAAACTTATGGAAAAACACGGTCGTGATTATGAAAAGTTACAGAAATTACAAAATGAAATAGATAATCTTAATCAACAGCTTAATGAGCTTCTCCATGAGTGGGAAGATTTGGAGTCAAAATTATGAGTAATAAATACAAAGCAATAGTATTTGATTTAGGCAATGTAGTTATTGATGTAAGTATAGAACCAGCCTGTGCCTTTTGGGCAGAAAAATTTGATTTAACTGCCGAAGAAATTATGATAAAATTTCCCTTTGATGAAGTTTATGCAAAATTTGAAAAAGGTCTTGTTGACGCAGAAGCATTTCGGCAGCACCTGCGGGAATATTTTGAGATAGACTTTTCTAGGCAAGACTTTGACACAGGTTGGAATATGATATTAAAATCCTTAACCTCGAATATTGAAGATTTAATCTTAAAGCTGAAAGATAAATACCGGCTTGCTGTATTGTCCAACACAAACGAGATTCATATTCCTGTTTTTGAAAAACTGTTTGATGAAATTTTCGAGTATTTTGAAAAAAAGTTCTACTCCAATCAAATTCATGCTCGTAAACCGGAAAAAAAGGCTTATGAAAAAGTTCTTGACTATTTTGGCTATTACCCTGACACGATAGTAATTTTAGACGATAGAGAGGATAACATTCGGCAGGCAAAAAGTATGGGATTCGAAGCTATTCTGGTTGAATCCACTCCACAGTTGAAACACCAGCTAAAAGAACTTAAAATATTAGAATAAATCGTCGAGGGAATTTAAATCCAGTTTAATTTCGACTCCATACAAATATTTTTTGTAATCCTTTTCCTGATCCACCAAATCCTGAGCAGGGGCAGAACTATTTCTGGAGTCATGTTCATAGAATATATCGAAAATCAAAAAATCATACAGTGATAAATCCAGCTGTATGTGGTGTTTATAACATTTATCTTCTCTACCGTAATGTAAAGGGTCATTTTCTTCATCGGAATCCGAGTGATAAAAACGATGCTCGTATTCAAATTGGTAGCTTATCTCCAGTCTTCTACCGTAGTCAAAAACGATTAGGGGAAAATCGAGATAAAATTTGTAAGTATCAGATTCATGAGAACTATCGGGAATTTTGTAAACAGGTATATTATATCTTGAACTTATCTGGTCACGGTCGTAAGCATCCGTAACCGTAAAAGCATAACGGAATTTCGTCCAATAATCACCATAAGAGGGTTCTAACCAAAAACGATATCTCATTTTATTACAATCGTAGTATTTGAAATATTCATCATAAAATTGCATCTCATAAGTAAAATCAGCCCCTACTTCCAGCTGGGGAATCAAATCAAACTCGAATCCACTTCCAATTACATCTTTACTATAGGAAAAATCCCTGTAAATGTTTTCAGGCTCAACTATACTTTTGTACTGATCTACATAAATGTCAGCAAAATAATAATATGAACCAAAAAATTTAAACTTGGAGCTCAGGTATTGTTTTGCCTTGAATCCCAGATAAATATTATCCTTTACAGAATTTTTTAGGTAATTTCTGGAGTTGAAAATAAATTTATCCAGGTGTGTATGCCTTTGAATATAAGACTTGAAAGTGAGCTCAACTCTATTACTTAAACAATAGGAATCGACTGAATTGATATCATATTTTTCAGGATTTGTTTGAGCCAAAAATTCATTTTTTTCTTCCTCCGAAAGATGGAGAATATTGCTATCGTAATAAAATGAAAAGTCATAATCCAAACCCACAGAACTTGCGCATAGACTATTCTTAGTTATGATAAAAAGTGCAATCAGTAAAATAAATCTTATCTTATTCATCAATCTTATTCAAATAAATTCCAAAAATAATCTCACGGTTGATGTCTGGATTTTTTATTTCAATCTCATGCAATCCATGATCAATTTTTATTAGATTTACATCTGCTGTAGAAGGAATTTTTTCCTGTATATTGTAAACAGAGGTACGTGAAGACTTCTCAGCAACTTCATTAAACTCCGAGAACAACTTGTCATTATCATACAATCTAAATCTATACCTCTTATTATCAGAAATTTCATCAGGAGAAAAAACAACTCTGCTGAAAATCTTTAATTCAAAAGGACCCTGCAAAGTAAAAGAAATTGAATCCTGACCAGGGGAATAGTAAGTATAATCTTTACCTTCAATGTTTAATACAAGTTTATCACTATAATTTTGGATGGGAAATGTGACGAATTCAAACTCTTTTTCTTCTTTCTGGCTACCCTCCACATCAATAATTTTTAGCAATATATCATATTCAGAGGGATTATTGATGGTAATATTTTTTGTTTTTTCCCTCAAAATTACGCTTGCCTTATCATAGGTGGAAACTGTTTGTCCCTGCAGACCTTTGGAGACTCCGGAAGTTCCGGATTTCTTTTTTATTATTTTTTTTACTGAGTCATTTAGAGTGATGGTATATTGATAATTTTTACTATCCTTTATTTCTTGATCAAATAGTAAACGAGTATAAAAATCCAGTTTCTCACTATTACTAAATTCCAATTCCACGTTCTCGCCAGCTTTCAAAAGATAATAATCATAGATTTTTCCGTTATTTTTATTATAGATGCTAAATGGAGCTAGAGAATCCAACTGCAATATCTTTCCTGCATAAAGAGATAGGCAAATTAATATTGTTAAGGTTATTAAAATAAAAAATTTTTTGAAATCCATAATTTCCTATTAATCCTGTTCTAATTCTTTAGCCAAAAAATCCTGCTTTTTCCGATCGTATATTATGACAATTGTTATAAGAATTATCATAATTATCAGAGATATTGCTGCTATAGTCAAGTTATAACTTTTTTCACGAAAGACCCTGCCTGTTCCCGGTTTTGGCAGAGGTGAAGGAGCTGTAGGCAGATTATACTCATCGGCGAGGCTTAGCACATCTTCTATATGAATTATGGGAACATTATTTTTAGCAAAACGATACATAACTCCCACATCACTCAAAGTTCTTTCATCCATATATCTGTGTAAGCCGGGTTCAATAGTTTGTCTGTCTTCTACATAACCCACACTTGTGAGCCCGCCGCCGATATTAACAAAAATTTGTGTTTCCTGCTCGAGATATGTATTTTGATATAGATCCCATTTTTTTTCTACATTACCTTCGAGATTATCCGTCTTTATTAGTTCTACATTATTTCTTTTGATGGCTTTTAGTATTTGATCTCTGCCATTCTTACTTAAACCCCTACCCAAATCTTGCCCCCCTCCTACAGAGGCAGCAATAGATTTATAATCCAATATATTTTTCTTCGTGAGTATTGATTCCATATCGAGAATCGTAAAATCAGGATCGGTGGCACCAAACATAGACGCTCCTACAGAGCTTGTGATTACGGGGTTTAGTCCTAAAACTTCTGCTGCACTTAAAACTGCTATATTCAAAGCTGGAAAAGAGCCAGTATAACTTATAGCGATTTTATCATTCTTTTTTATACCCGCTTTTTTAAACATCTCTACGAAAACTGCTGCAAAATTGGGGTTTAGCGTAGTGAGTTTAGAGGGCAGGCTACCATTTTGGGTGGTAATGGAAGTAATTCTTTCCCCTATCAAACCTGTTTTATTGGGATCATTAACCTCATCGATAAAAACTCCCTGTTGCCTTCTGTGATTTTTTAGCGTTTGCTCTGCTTCTTGCATCAATTTGGCTGCCGACAGCTTTTCTTCATAGTAATCTTTTTTGCGCATGACTTTGCTGTTTTCTGTCCATAAGAATAAAATTATTGCAATTGAAAGTAATAAAATTAAACTAACTTTTGATTTAGCACTTGGTATAAACATATTTTACTCAATTCTTTTAATCATTTAAAAATTTATTAATTGTCCGTTAAAAACAAGTATAAGTATGAATCTAACAATAACAGCTGCTACTACCATGATAGCTATGGTTGGCAGAATTCCCTGTCTTTCCATGGAGTTAGCGATCAAACCGGGAATAATGAAACCGATCACGTTGGCGGGATGCTCTCCCGGAAGGTAGTTTAGCAAACCGTAGCGACGAACCAGCCAGCCTAAAATAAAACCTGCTAGAATGGAGAAAACCATACGCCTTCTACCGTACATGAACATCCATTTTCGTAAAATTTTCACCAGCAGCAGGACAACGAAACTAATAATAAGTGTGGCTACTACTGTCCAGGGGTGATGCAAATAAAGTGCAATATAGCCACTAACTACAATACCACCGGCAGCTGCACCGAATGTTTCCAGAAAAAATAAACTTATTATAACTCCCAAACCTATGGCAACTTCAAACATTCTCAACTCCCGTTTTCTTTTTTACTTTCTTGCTTAAAATATTTAACAATTAAACCTCCGTTTCCGCCGATATTGCCTATGCCAAACAGCCAGATTTCTTTTTTATCCAGTTGGCTCAGGAGGGTAATCAGCTCATCCCCGTAAGTCCAGCCAATATTCATAATTTTTGATTGATCGATTTTATTCTTTAAAGCAAATGATTTAACTCTAGCTGTTTCTCTTCCAATTAGATACAGTTTTTCAAATTCTTCCTTTGCAAGCATTTTTATAAGCTGTTTGGAACGGAAAAACCTGTCTTCGCGGGTGTTCAACAAAATATAAATTTCTTCTATTTGCTCATATACCTGCTTTATATTCTTGATTACTGTGCGGGTAGATTTGGGATCATTGGCTGCAAGCGCGTGCACAAAATGTATCTTTTTATCGAATCTATCAACAGTATAGACTTTGGTAGCTCCAATATCAGGCTTCATTTTATACATACCATTCAGAGCTACACTGCGATCTATGCCGTAATTCTTACATACCTCCAGTGCCAGACTAACATTTTCTTTATGGGCAAAGAAGGGGAATTTTTTGATTTCCTCATCCGATACTTTTGATTTATCAGTAAAAATGGCTTGTGTTTCATTTTCCCTTGCAATTCTGTTTATAACATTAAAATATTTTTCTTCACTGGTGTATAGTTTTGCTTTGCTGGGAATAGTATTACAGATAGAATATGCTACATTTTTGATTCCCGGACCCATCACATCCAGGTGGTCAGGACGAATATTGGTGATAACTCCCACATCCGATTCTGCCATTTTGTGTTCGGTGACCCATTGATATTCCGGAGTTATAGCCATGCATTCCAGAACCAGAGCATCTATTTTTCTTCTGGCAGCAAATTTCATTATTTTTGTTTGCTCTCTTATATTGGCTCCGAACATTCTTTCTATGGGCAATTCTTCTCCGCTTTCCAGAATAACTCTGGGAGCAGATCCAGTAGTTTTGGCAATCGTTTTCTTTCCTCCTGCTCTTAAACCGGCGGCGATAAGCCGGGTAACACTTGATTTACCGCGAGTTCCGTTTATATGCACAACACCTGGAATTCTGTCTCTGCAAATATGGTGTTTCCGAAACTCAAAGAGCGTAAAAAGTATGAGAAAAAGCAAAGCTACAACTAATATTAGCATAATTTATTATTTTTCATAAATTTATTGTTTTTGAATTTTCTGATTGACTTTTATGATGTCAATATTTTTGAAATAATAGCCTAATTAATTCTTTCTTTGGAGCTTATTTGATAGGGCTCAATTCGAATAAATATTAATAATATTTCTAATAAAAATTGCATTTAGTTTTCCTGCCTTTATTTATATCCCAAAAAACTTGACTTAAAATACAGATAATTCAGAAATTTAGATTCGATTTTGGTAAAAAATTAACGGGGTGTAGCGCAGCCCGGTTAGCGCGCCTGCTTTGGGAGCAGGAGGTCCCGAGTTCAAATCTCGGCACCCCGATTTTAGAATATTCTATTTAACTTATTTTATATAAAATTATAATTATAATTGGGGAAAAATGTACTATTTATATATTTTAAAAAATAAAAAAGGCAGTTATTATATAGGAACAACAAATAATATTATTCGTAGAATTCAGGAACATAATAACGGTAAAAGTAAAGCAACCAAAAATCGTGGACCGTGGAATATAGTTTATACTGAAAAATTCCGAACAAGATCTCAAGCA
>JAGXLO010000022.1 GCA_018334695.1 Candidatus Cloacimonadota bacterium | reverse complement strand
TAAATAAGGGGATGTAAGCAAGAAAGTATTTTGTAAGATTTGCCAGGATAGTGGCTGTAAATTCGCTGGGATCACCGGCGAGATAAGTGATAAGATAATTAAAACCGAGACCAATAATCGAAATAAAAAAAGCTTTGATAAATCTACTGTCGTCCAAAACCAAGAATTTATCAGTAATAGTATAAAGAATAAGCGAATTCAAAAATAATAACAAAATCAAACGGATTATTTCACGGGCTAATTCTAATGGCATCTGTCTCTCCTAATTTTTTTAACAAAAATTCATGCACACTTGTAAAATTGAAATTTAAATTATACTTGTTAAATTAATATAAAAATATAATCAAACGTGTCAATATTTTAAACAATTTATAAATAACCGATACTGGTATTGCTTGTGAAGAATGTTTATGAATGTATAAGTTCACTTAATAACTTGACATTAAAACAGGAAGAAATGTTTTTTTTTGTAAAATTTGTATTGAAATAATTCCTCGAATTTAAAATTTAGAAAGTAAGGAAAGGCAGGGAAATTTTGGAAAAAATTGATTTTTATCGCATGCGGGTAAAAGAGGTCTTTGATTTTTTGAATACTGGCAAAAAGGGGCTATCCGAAACAGAAGCAGATAAACGATTAAAAAAGCATGGTTCTAATGAATTAATAACTGCCAAAACAGCCTCCAAATGGGTTTTGTTTTTTCAGCAATTCAAAGATGTTTTAATGATCCTGCTCCTGATTGCCGCTGGCATGTCTTTCCTAATCCAAAATTATCGAGATGGGATTGTCATGCTGATTATTGCTATTATTAATAGTATCATAGGTTTTTTCCAGGAATATAAGGCAGAGCAGATAATGTCATCTCTAAAGAAACTTGTACAATCTCCGGCAAAAGTCGTGCGGGAAGGTGAAATTAGAGAAATTGACCAAAGAAAACTGGTGCCCGGTGATATAATCAGTCTGGAGGAAGGCGACAAGGTTCCGGCTGATATTAGGATTATTGAAGCTTTTAATCTCAGAACAAATGATGTGTCTCTCACCGGAGAGTCTATGCCTCAGGAAAAAAACAGTAATCGCATTCAGCAGGATTTATCATTGGCGGATAGAGATAATATGGCATATTTGGGAACCACTGTCGCATCAGGTTCCGCTACGGGAGTTGTGGTTAATACAGGTATAAATACAGAAATGGGTAAAATTGCTACTCTGACACAAGAAGAAGAAAAATCAAAGTCACCTTTACAACAAGAATTAGGAGTTGTTGCCAATAGAATTGCTATTTTTGCCGTAATTGTTGGCATATTACTATTTGTTGTTAGCATATACCAGGGTCAGGGATTGAATTTCGCCTTGATTTATGGACTGGGTATAGCCGTGGCTGTGGTACCTCAGGCACTTCCCATGCAGATAACTGTGGCTCTATCCCAGGGAGTGAACAGACTGGCAAAAAGAAATGCTGTGGTGAAAAAATTATCCTCTGTGGAAACCCTTGGTTCTACCAATGTCATATCAACAGATAAAACAGGAACTCTTACCAAAAATGAGATGACAGTTAAAACGGTTTATTTTGACGGGCATGAATACGAAATTACAGGTCTTGGCTACAAACCGGAAGGCGATATATTAAATGAAAATGGGGAGAAATTAACAGAAGAAGAAATTAACGAACTGGAGATAATGTTTGATGCTGCCACTATGGCTTCCAATGCTGAAATTCATAAACCGGATGATCAACATTCAGGCTGGTATCCTGTAGGAGATCCGACGGAAGCTGCCCTAATAACACTATCTACCAAATTGGGTACACGTTCACCCAAAGAAGATGAAGAAAATCCGGAATTGCATGAATTCAGTTTTGATTCCGAGCGTAAAAGAATGAGCTCTATCCGACAATTCGAAGAGGGTAATATTCTCACTATGAAAGGAGCATTGGGTAGTGTTCTTGCAATTTCCAAACATATTTACAAAGATGGTGAAGAGGTTCCAATATCCAAAGAAGATAAAAATAACCTTAACCAATTAAATGATAAATATTCCCAAAAAGCCATGCGGGTACTTGCTATAGCTTATCGTAAGCTGGGCGATGACGAAACCGATTATGTAATAGAAGAGATAGAAAGAGATGTTGTCATTCTGGGACTTGTAGCTATGGTTGATCCTCCCAAACAAGGTGTAAAAGAGGCAATAGCCGAATCTCATAAAGCACATATTGATACTTACATAATGACTGGAGATCATGCTATAACTGCTCAGGCAGTTGGCAAAGAGATAGAGATATCAAGGGATGGTGAAGATGTGAAAGTTTTTACCAGTGAAGATTTGCAAAAATTATCGGATAAGAACTTAAAAAAATTGATGTTGCAGAATGAATCCCTTATTTTTTCCAGGGTTTCTCCTGAAGATAAACTGCGTATAGTCAAGAATTTGAAACAACAGAACAAAATAGTTGCCGTTACAGGCGACGGTGTGAATGATGCACCTGCTCTGAAGAGTGCACATATCGGTGTAGCTATGGGACTGATGGGTACAGATGTATCCAAAGAAGCAGCAGAACTTGTCTTATTGGATGATAGCTATCCTACCCTCGTGCATGCCATCCGCAAGGGGAGAACGATCTATAATAACTTAAAAAAGACAGTTTTAGCTTCCCTTACTAGTAATGGTGCAGAGCTATCCATCGTATTACTGGGTCTGGTTGCAGCTGCCCTGTTTGGTTGGCCGATTCCTATATTGACAATACAAGTATTATCTATTGACCTGTTGGCTGAAATTATGCCCCTTACCGCTCTTACTTTTGATCCCGGTTCTAAAGAACTTATGACTTCTCCGCCACGTGAACAAGAAGAACATATTGTAAATAAGCGTAGCTTTATTGAGATACTGTTTCTGGGAATTCTCATGGGTGGATTGGGCTTTTTAAATTACGGTATTTTTGTAAAAGAGATGGGAGTTTCTCTCACTGAAGGGCATATTCTTTATCCAAGAGCAACTACTCTTTCTTATCTTACCATTGTTCTATGTCAGTTCATAAATATAATGTCACGTCGCTATGAATTTACCACTATTTTCAGTAAAAATTTTTTCAGCAACAAGAAAATATTGTATTCTATATTGATTTCAGCCATTCTGGTTCTGACGGTGGTATATGTTCCCGGAATCAATTCCTTTCTGGGTTTTGCACCTGTTACAATTGGTGACTGGTTAAGAATTATACTGGCAAGTGGTGTTTTCTTACTGGCAAATGAGATAATAAAGTTTTTTAAAAGAAGCAAGAGGGAATAGCAGTAAGGAGTAGTTAGTAGTTATGAGAGGATACAGGATTTTAAAAGAAAGTGACGAGTGACGAGAGAAAAAAGCAAAAAGCAGAAAGTAGAAAGCAAAAAGTTTACTCTTATCCTAAAAATCATTGTCACTGTGATGAGCTCAGCGAAGAAGTTTACAATGCCGATTTATCGGTAAGTCTCCTTCAATGAGACTTTCCAACTCGTTGAAAAAGGTCGAATTAATCCCGATAACAAAGCGTATCGGGGCGGAAGTTGTCAATATCTGAAACAGGGAAAAGAGTGTGAGAAGAGAGGATTCAGGATTTAGTGAAAAAATATAAGAATAAGATTGGCATGATTTTGTACAAGCAGACTGGAGTTCAGGCTTGTACTGGACTTCAGAATGCTGGTTAACTGGTACAAATAAATTAAAATAATAAACATCACAAAGTCCCCTCTCGAGAGGGGGGAACCCGACTATCGGGGCGGGGGGTGTAAAGATTACATTCTTCATTTTTTCTTTGTTTGCCCTGTGGAATCCGACAAGTCGGTGTGCCCAGCACAATTCCACGGGGTTTGCCCAAAGAAAAAACGTAAGCAAAAAAGAAAGGGCACCCGAACCTAAAGTTTTCATATTTTATTGCTTCATTGAAATTAAAAATTGTTATCGTCAGCCGACCGGCTGACACTTGTGCTGTAAACAGCACTCAAACAGAACAATTTCTTAAAAATTTCAATTTCAGATAAAATTAATGAAAACGAGGTTGATGGGAAAAGAATTAAAAGAAAAAAGTGATGAGTGACGAGAGAAAAAAAAGCAGAAAGTAGAAAGTAATTCTGATGATTCCAGGTCTATCGAAGAATAAATAAAAATTTTAGATAAAAAAATTCCCCACTTGAGAGGGGAGTCCAGATTTTTCTCGAATAAATTAGGGTAGAATAAATTCCTCGGAACCACGAAGCGTCTCCCCCAATGAACTGCATGTTAATAGTCAGTTCTTTGTAAATGATTGTATTTAATGATGGGAAGCTTTTATAAGGATTTAATAAAGCATTATTTTATAATTTTGAATCGTTCATATCCAAAAAATATATTTTTAATGAATTACCAGCATCTTGTTTGTTTGTGAGAAGTCCTTAGTTTCGATTTGGTAAAAATATACACCTGAGCTTAATGTTTCAGATATGAATTCCACAGTATGTACACCACTCGGTTTTTTCATATTGACTATTTTTCTAATCAGCTGTCCTTTTATGTTGTAAATACAGATTTTAACTCTAGAGCATTTTTTTAAATTGTATTGAATTGTAGTTTTGTTTTTTACCGGATTAGGATAGTTATAGAATGTAGGTTCATCATTTCTTATTTGCGATTCTTCTTCAATAGTATAATAAATCGGTGCATCATATTCATAAACTCCCATATCGATAATAGCTGTACCGTCCCCGTTCCCATCCCAGATACGTACATTGCCATCCAGATCCCAAGGAGGTAAATTAAGGCCTGCTGTATCGGGATTACCGGCATCTATACAGGGGGAATTCTCCGTAAGTTGTAGATTTTCATTTGAAGGATTTTTAAATACTGGATCTAAATCCAGATTGCCCTCATTCCAATAAACATTTCCATTATTATTTGTTAAAATTCCTGTCTGCCCTCCTTCTATATCCGAGTAAGAAATTGTTAGAGTATTGGGAGCCCAATATCCTGTAAAATAAATCTCTTCTGGGGAATCGTTCCATAAAATACAATTTACTAAAACAGGATTTGAATTATTAAGACAAATTATACCACCGCCGTAATTAAATGCAGAATTCTCAGTTATTGTAACATTCTGTAAACATGGATTGGATTCATAGCAATATATTCCCCCTCCACTCTCATTATTAGATGTATTGTTATTTATGGTTGCATTATTTAAACTTGGGCTGGATTTATAACAAAAAATTCCACCTCCATAATATTCTGCTGAATTGTTATTTGTATTAACATTCTGTAAGCATGGATTGGAATGATAGCAATAAATACCACCCCCATAATATATTGCTAAATTGTTGCTTATCTTGATATTCTGCAAAAAGCTGTTAGAGTTGTTAAAAAAAATACCACCTCCATAATTTCCTGTATTATTTGTTAAGGAAACATTCTTAAAACTTGGAGCAGAGTTATAACACTGAATACCACCTCCATGATTTGAAGCATAATTATCAGTTAAAGTTGTATTCTCCAAAATTAAATTGGAATTCCTACAACTAATACCTCCTCCCCCGTCGGTATAAAGGTCTCCTTTAGAATTATTATGTATCAAATATAAGTTCTCCAAAAAAGGTGAGGCGGAGACACAGTAAATTCCACCCCCAGACGTAGCACTGCCATTTCTAATAGTAAAACCTGATAAAACTGTTGTTGTATCCTCATTGTTTTCAAAAGTGACTACACTACATTCTTGATTTCCATCAATAATTGTTTTTGCAATATAGCTTGTATCCTGAGTAATTAGATATTTTGAAGCTACGGTAATATTTTTACCATTGAAATTTATATTTTCCATATAAATTCCTGTATCTACTAATACAGTATCATATTGCGGACAGTGGTCTATACCCTCTTGAATTGTGTTATATAATTGTGGTATAGGAATATATGAATATAGAGTTATATCCTGAATTGTTGTATCAGAGTAGATTGCAATGGTATCTAAGTTAACTGTGTAATAATTCGCCTTAGAAAAACTAATTTCATACATGCCATATTCAACTTTAGTCTCATAATATCCATTTTCATCGGTAAAGATATTGTAAGTTATAGGAGAAGGAGTAATTCTTTCTAATAAGACTTCTATATCTTGATGGTTATTACTTCTATTTAAATAAGAAAACCCATCAATAACTGCTCCTTTTATTGAAGTAATATAATCAATTTTTATAATAGTATCTGAATGTGTTGGGGTAGAAGCAATCATTTTTATTGAATAGGTTCCTGGCTCAGAATAAATAAACGATGGATTTTGCTGATATGAATCAATAATACCGTCATTATCAAAATCCCATTGCCAATTAATAATTGTATCTATTGTTACACTTTGATCAATAAAATCAATCGTAAGAGGTATAAAACCGTAAGTTGTATCTGCTGTGAAATCGGCAACAATTTCTTGAAAATAAAAATATGCACCCATATCCGCGATTGTACAATCCGGATCCGGAGGTAAATTTGGATCTCCCGCATCAATACAGGGAGAATTCTCTGTTAGATGATAATCTCCATTAGGTGGATCTGCGAATAAAGGATCAAAATCTATATTACCTTCTAACCAATTAACTGTTCCATTATTATTTGTTTCAATACTTGGTTCACCACCTTCTATATCAGAATAAGATATTGTTATAGTATTGGAATCATGAATTGCGCAAAAATAGATCTCCTGGGGAGAATTGTTCCATAAAATAGAGTTTACTAGGTAGGGACCTGAGTTGCGGTGACAAAAAATTCCTCCCCCATGACTTGCTGAATTGTTGGTCATAGTGACATTCTGTAATCTGGGTACTGAGTTATCATAGCAATAAATCCCCCCTCCACTTTCATATGCAGCATTGTTGCTAATAGTAACTTTCTGTAACATGGGATTGGAGTGATAGCAATATATTCCTCCGCCATTCTCATTAGCTGTATTATTATATATTTTAAGTCTAGATAATTTTGGACTAGAATTGTAGCAAAATATTCCACCACCATTATATTCCGGCCAACTTCCTTGTGCATATCCATTTATAATAGTGAAACCCGTTAGAATAGCCGTTGAATCTTCCTCATTTTCAAAAGTAATTACACTACCTTCTTGATTTCCATCAATAACTGTTTTTGCAATATAGCTTGTATCCTGTGTAGTTAAATATTTCGAGCCTAAAATGATATTTTTCCCATTGAAGTTAATATTTTCCGCATAAATTCCTGTATCAACTAATACAGTATCAGATTCCAGGCATTGGTTAATACCTTCCTGAATTGTATCATAATAAAGGGGTATAGGGATATATGTATATAGTGTAATATCTTGAATTGTTGTATCAGAATTGATTGTAATATTAGATAATTTTACTGTGTAATAATTAGTCTTAGAGAAACTGATTTCATAAACACCGGGTTCAACTTCTACCTCATAATATCCATTATCATCTGTAAATAAATTATAAGTTAAAGAAGAAGGAGCGGTTCTCTCTAACAGGACTTCTACATCTTCATGTGAGTTGTTATTATCCAAATAGGCACTACCATTTACATTTAAATATTCAAATGCGTTTATCAAATTATTCTTAATTATTGTATCAGAATGAGTCAGTGTAGAAGCAATTAACTTAACAGAATAATTGCCAATGTTCGTATAGATATAGGAGGGATTTTGTAGATAAGAATCTATAATACCATCATTCTGAAAATCCCATTGCCAGTTAATAATTGGATCTTGAGACATAGATTGATCTGTAAAATTTACTATTAATGGTATTGAACCATTATTTTTATCAACTATGAAATCTACTATTATCCCCTGTAAGAAGTAATTTGCTCCCATATCGACAATAGTTCCATCCGGATCTAAGAGTGAGTTTGGGTCTCCAGCATCAATACAGGGGGAGTTTTCCGTAAGCTGGTAGTAATCATTTAGAGGATCTATAAATAAGGGATCTAAATTTATATTACCATCTTGCCAATTTACGGTACCGTTACCATTAGTTTCTATAGCTGCCTCTCCTCCTTTTATATCCGAATAGGAAATTGTTATAGTATTAGAAGCTTGGTATTGACTAAAAAAAATCTCATGAGGTAAATCATTCCAGAGAATACAATTCAGTATATTGAAATTGCAATTATTTTCACAGAAAATTCCACCCCCATCACTACTAGCTAAATTATTGCTTAATGTTATATTTTCTAAACAAGAATTGAATTCACTAAAATATATTCCACCGCCATTTTCAGCCGAATTATCTGCTATTGTAACTTTTTTTAAACTGGGATTTGAATTATCATAACAATATATCCCACCGCCTTGGTAAATAGCAGAATTATTGCTGATTTTTACGTTTTCTAAATTTGGGTAAGATCCCACACAACTAATTCCACCCCCATTGTTATCTGTAGAATTATTGGTTATCGTCACTTTTTTTAAACTTGGACTGGAATTGCCATAACAATAAATACCTCCTCCCTCGTACAAAGCGAAATTATCAGTTATTTTTATATTTTCTAAAGTGGGATTACATGACAATTTTCCACGTATTGCTTCCTCCTCATCACCAGAGTTATTAGTATTATTAACATCATTGGTACTGGGACTGAACATGCGACAATAAATTCCTCCCCCATAATCATTGCTGCCATTTCTAACAGTAAAACCAACCAGAATTGCAGTTGAATCTTCTCCATTTTCAAAAGTTATAACACTGCCGTCTTGTCCTCCATCAATAATTGTGTGTGAAATATATATTGTATCCTGAGTAGTTAAATATTTTGAAGCAACAGAGATGTTTTTACCATTGTAGTTAATATTCTCTACATAAGTTCCAGTATCTACCAAAACCGTATCATAATCACTGGCTGCATTAATGCCAGCCTGAATTGTAGTATAGTCGTCAGGAATATTGATTGTAATTCCATTTAAATAACTTGAAATTACTAATAAGACAATGAAAGTGATTAATTTTTTCATGCTTTTAACCTTTGGATAATTTCATCTATTCCTGGTCAGAAATCTTATGTACACTTCTTCCTACTAAATTATGAATATTACAAAATGACTATATCATAATCCTGTCAAGAATAATATTTATCAAGAATTTAACATTACCTAATTCAATAGTATTAATTTCTTCCCATTATCAAAAAAATGAAGACCTTAGCTATTGTAAGAAATTAATAAGTACATATGAATAAATATAGCTCGCAAATTAATGTTGATGAATGCAGAAAAATATAAAATGCAAATATAACTAAACTAAGATTGAGTTATTCTGAAAATAAAAAAATATTGCGAATGAGTTTAATTCTGACTATTCAAATATTAAACTGCTCAACTCTTGTACTCTGTAAATAAAGGGAAAAGAGAAGCAGGAGTGAAAACTTTAAGAATATGAATAAATATTTAATTTAAGATACATACACTAGTGAGCAATTTTATTCTTAATGAATCACCAGCATCTTGTCGGTTTGGGAGAAATCACAGTTTTCGATTTTGTAACAATATACACCTGAGCTTTATGTTTCAGATCTTAGCTCCACAATATGCACACCACATAATTTTTTCATAAACTCAAATTTTTTCCCACTAAACTTGATTATTATTTTCACAATTCAGTTATAAGGAAAAAATATTGGAGTAAAGGCTTGTCAATACTTGATAAACTAAAGAAAAAATTAGCTAAAACTCATAACTCTTTTGTCAAGAGGATTGCAGAGGTGATACGCCTTCGCGGTAAAGTGGACGAGGAGCTGATTGAGGAGATAGAAGATGTTCTAATTCAAGCTGATCTGGGTGTAAATATTACTGCCAAAATCATCAATAATCTTGAGGAAAAAATTCGTATCAAAAAAATTAAAAATAGTGATAAGATATATTCTATTCTGGAAGAAATAATTATTGATATTTTGGAAGAGGAATATGAAGGAACTTCCGGTATTGATTATTCGCCAGCAGTAAAACCTCATGTTATTATGTTTGTAGGAGTCAATGGTACCGGAAAGACCACTACTATTGCCAAAGTGGCGAATCGGTATCTGGATAGAGGAGATAGAGTTTTACTGGTGGCTGCGGACACATTCAGAGCAGCTGCCCACAAACAACTTGATATCTGGGCTAAAGATGTTGGTGCTGATATTATTGGTAGCAAACACGGTGCCGATCCTGCTTCGGTAGTATACAATGCTCTTACTTCTGCCAAAGCCAAAAATTACGATGTTGTACTAATAGATACAGCCGGCAGACTGCATACAAAAGTGAATTTGATGAAAGAACTGGAAAAAATAAATCGCACAGCTGATAAGGTGGTGAAAAATTCTCCTCATGAAACGTATTTGGTTATTGATGCCACAACAGGGCAAAATGGTGTGCAACAGGCAAAAAATTTTATTCAATCTCTTCCTATCTCAGGAGTTATCTTGACAAAACTTGATGGCACTGCTAAAGGCGGTGTTGCCATAGGTATCAAGGATAAACTTGATATACCTGTTAAAGCCATTTGCACAGGCGAAAAAGTAGAAGACATCAGGCAATTTGATGCCGCAAACTTTGTAAGAGCAATTTTTGAAGATTAAGTATGAAAAAATATTTAAATTTAAAGGTTGGTATATGAGAGCGAAAACTTTTAGAGGTGGAATCCATCCGCACGACCATAAATATTTGACAAAAGATAAATCCATAGAACAATTCCCTGCTCCCGATTTTGTTACAATTCATCTTAGTCAACATATCGGTGCTCCGGCAAAACCAGTAGTAAAACCCGGAGATGAAGTGAAAAAAGGGCAGATAATTGCAGAACCAAATGGATTTGTATCCATCCCCATGCATTCACCTGTTTCGGGTAAAATTAAGAAGATAGCTAATTTTCCTCATCCCACCGGGAGCAGGCAGATGGCAATCCATATAGAAAACGATGGCAAAGATGAATGGCAGCAAGAACCTGAGCAGAAAAATGATTATACAGAGATGAAACCTAAAGAAATAGTGGATAAAATAAAAAACGCCGGAATCTGTGGTATGGGAGGTGCCGGCTTTCCCACTCATGTAAAACTATCACCTCCAGAGGATAAGCCTATAAATACTGTAATACTTAATGGTGTAGAGTGCGAACCATATCTTACTGCGGACCACAGATTGATGCTTTCTAAGGCAGATGAGATCATTACCGGTCTTAAAATGATAATGAAAACGGTTTCCGCAGAACGTGGCATGATCGGTATAGAGAACAATAAACCCGATGCAATTAAATTGATGAAAGAAAAATTGAGAAATGAAAAAAATCTTACTGTTGTTCCCCTCAAATTACGTTACCCACAGGGTGCAGAAAAGCAGCTCATTTATGCTGCTACAAAGCGAAAAGTGCCAGCGGGCGGATTGCCCATGGATATTGGAGTTGTAGTTCAAAATGTGGGGACTGCTTATGCAATTTACGAAGCTGTTACATCAGAGAAGCCATCTATAGAACGCATCACTACCGTAACCGGCCAAAGCGTTAAAAATCCTAAAAACCTAAAAGTTCTTGTGGGCACCCCAATATCGGAAATGATAGAATTTTGTGAAGGAACCAAAGAACCTATAGGAAAACTGATTGCCGGTGGTCCTATGATGGGATTTGCTCTTAGTGACCAGGATACCCCAATAACCAAGACATCTTCCGGTGTGTTGCTAATGGGTGAAGATGCAGTGGATGATGCTTCCGAGCGAGCCTGCTTGCGCTGTGGACGCTGCGTAGATGCCTGCCCGATGAATTTAGCTCCTACTTTTATAGCAGATGCTGTTAAAAACGAAGCATACGAAGAAGCAAAAAAGCTGAATTGCATGGATTGTATGGAATGTGGTTCCTGTGCTTATGTATGTCCCTCACATATAGATCTGGTGCAATGGATAAAGCTTGGTAAATTAGAAATCGGTAAATTAGAGAATAAATAAATTTTAGGGAGGATTCTAAGTGAAATTATTAAATGTTTCTGCTTCCCCGCACCTGCATGAAAATGTGAATGTTCCTAAGGTAATGTGGACGGTGGTTGCCACATTGATACCTGCTCTTATTGCTGCGTATATATTTTTTGGTTGGTACTCTATTTTTCTTACAATACTTGGCATTGCTTCAGCTGTTGTTACAGAAGCAATTATTCAAGTAGCAACAAAACAAGAACTCACAATCTCCGACGGTAGTGCTGTAGTTACAGGCATGCTTCTCGCCTATAATATTCCGCCTACTGCTCCCTGGTGGCTCCCTGTTGTCGGAGCAATGTTTGCTATAGCAATTGGTAAACAGATATTCGGCGGTCTGGGGTATAATCCTGTTAATCCTGCGCTTCTGGGAAGAGCTTTTCTTATGGCTTCCTGGCCGGTTCAGATGACTACCGGCTGGACTACTAAATTGGCAAATCTGGGGACTTCTACTGTTTCTGGTCTTAAAACAAATATAATTGAAGGCGGAAATCAGATGCTGGAAAACTTGATCACTTCTGCTACTCCGCTTAATCTAGCAAAACAGGTACGAGGAGATATTATAGACGGTACGGCAGGCGAATCAGCTAGAACTGTTTTTCATCAACTCTCCTCAGTCGATTTTATCGAACAATTATTCTGGGGTAATATTGGAGGATGTATCGGTGAAGTATCTGCTGCCGCCCTCTTACTTGGTGCTGCAGTACTTGTTTATAAACACTACATCGAATGGAGAATTCCTGTAAGTTATATTGGGACAGTTGCAATCCTCAGCTGGTTTCTGGGTGGTATCGACGGTCTCTTTTCCGGTCCCATTCTTTTTCATATCTTTTCAGGCGGATTAATTCTGGGTGCTTTTTATATGGCTACTGACATGGTGACCTCACCCGTAACGCAAAAAGGCAGAGTGATTTTTGGCATAGGAGCCGGAATCCTAACTGTTGTCATTCGTCTCTGGGGAGGTTATCCGGAAGGAGTAAGTTATTCAATTCTTTTGATGAATTTAGCTGTACCACTTATTGATAGATTAACCCCTGAAAAAGTTTTTGGTTACAAAAAAGCAGAGAAAACTTCATAAAGGTATATTATGAAAAATATTATTAAACCAACATTAATTTTGCTTTTAATATGTGTAATTTCAAGTGCTATCCTATCAGTACTCTATAGCAATACAAAACCGATTATAGAACAAAATCAAAAAGAGAATATTGAGAATGCCAGAAAAGCTGTTTTACCCGATGCTGTAAAAGACAAATTTGTAGCAGTGGATGTTAATAATGTAGAAGAAGGAGAAGAAAGATTCATCCGGGATAGTATCATGTTCTACAAAGGTTATAATGAGGATGGTAAACTAGTAGGCTTTACTTTTCAGACTGCAGGACAGGGCTATAGCAGTAGTGCAGAAGTAAAAACCATGGTGGGAATTGATTTGAATATGAAGATTGAAAAAATTACAATAATTCAGCAACAGGAAACACCTGGTCTGGGTGCAAACTGTGTTAATCCGGAATTTACTCGGCGTTTTACAGAAAAGGATCCTGCTGGAATAAAGGTTGATAAGGATGGTGGCAATATAGAATCCATAACAGGTGCTACTATTACTACACGTGCTGTAACCAATTCCATTAGAGATAAATTTGTTGAGTTGCAAGATGATTTTAAAAAACAAATGCAGGGAGGAGGAAAATGAAGCCTGTTGCGGAATTTACAAAGGGAATATTAAAAGAAAATCCCGTTTTTGTTATGGCGCTGGGACTCTGTCCTGCTCTGGCTGTAAGCACTTCTGTAGAGAATGCAATTGGTATGGGTGCTGCTGCCACTTTTGTGGTTTTATGTTCCAACTTAATTATTTCATTAATTAAAAACTTCATTCCCGATAAGATAAGAATTCCCTGCTATATTCTAGTGATAGCAACCTTTGTCACGGTTGTAGACATGACAATGAATGCTTATCTCCCTCCTTTGCATAAAAGTCTTGGTATTTTTATTCCATTGATTGTTGTAAATTGTCTTATACTCTGCCGCGCTGAAGCTTTTGCCAGTAAAAATGGAGTAGGATTATCCATCCTGGATGCTCTGGGAATGGGTCTTGGTTTTACACTTGCTCTTATTTCTATTGCCACTTTCAGAGAAATTCTGGGTTCCGGTACATTTTTGAATATGCGTATTTTACCTCAATCTTATAAACCAATGATTATGGCTATTCTTCCCCCTGGTGCTTTTTTTACTATCGGCTTGCTTATGGGATTAATAAATTTACTGAAAAAGAAAGATTAATACGGGAGTTATAATGGAACTTTCAAATCTCTTTTTTATTATAATAAGTGCAATTTTTATAAATAACTTCGTTCTGGTTAGATTTCTGGGGCTGTGCCCTTATATTGGTGTCTCAAAAAAGCTTGATTCTGCTCTTGGTATGGGTATGGCAGTTATTTTTGTCATGACCATGGCTTCTGTTTTTACCTGGCTTATCAATCATTTCTTCCTGTCGCCTGATACCGGTATTTTTGGCTATGATCTAACATTCTTGCGAACAATAGCTTTTATTTTGAGTATTGCCGTACTGGTTCAATTTGTAGAAATGGTGATTCGAAAATCTGCTCCTGAATTATACAAAGCTCTGGGTATATACCTACCATTGATTACTACAAACTGCGCTGTACTGGGTGTTTCTATTTTAAATATTACCGAGAATTATAATTTTATAGAAGCTATAGTTAATGGCATTTCTTCCGGCTTGGGCTTTACTCTAGTACTTTTGCTCATGGCAGGTATCAGAGAAAGATTGGAAAGAGCCCAAGTGCCCAAAGCACTACAAGGTATGCCCATAGCATTTATAGTTGCAGGGTGTATGGCACTGGCTTTTCTGGGTTTTTCCGGTTTGAAATTCTAACTAAAAATGAATTTTCTAAAAATTTTAAAGGAGTTTTAGATGATTACCTCAGCTCTTATAGTTTTAGGTGGTTTGGGTATAATTTTTGGAATTGGTTTAGCAATAGCTTCACGTATTTTTCACGTAGATGTAGATCCAAAAATTGAAAAAATAGAAGAATGCCTGCCGGGCGCAAATTGTGGTGCCTGTGGCTATGCAGGATGTTCGCAATATGCAGAATCCATAGTAAAAGATAATGAAGAAATTGACCTTTGTGCTCCGGGTGGAGATGAAGTGATAGCTAAAATTGCCAAAATTATGGGTAAAAAAGCAGGCAAAAAAGAACCGCAAATAGCTTTAATCAAATGCCAGAGTGGCGGAAATGATAATACAAAATTTAAATACAAAAATAAAGGTATTAAATCCTGCCAGGCGGCAATGGAACTGGATGGAGGTCATAACGTATGTGAATATGGCTGTCTGGGATTCAATGATTGTGTAGATGCCTGCCCGTTTTATGCGATAGAAGTAGATGAAAATAATATGAGATATGTCGATCCGGAAAAATGTACAGGATGTGGCAACTGTGTGGATGCATGTCCCAAAGATTTGATTGAATTAATACCCATAAGTAAAAAGGTAAATATTCTCTGCATGTCCCATGACAAAGGCGGGGTTGCCAAGAAAAGCTGCGGTAACGAAACTGCCTGCATCGGATGTTCTATCTGTGCCAAGAAATGCCCGGTTAATGCAATCTCTATGGAAGATAAACTTGCTGTTATTGATTATGACAAATGCGTTGTCTGCGGTATTTGTGCCGAGGCTTGTCCTACAGGAGCAATCACAGATAAAATCGAGAATAGACCCCAACCAATTATTAAAGAAGAGGACTGTATAGGATGTACAATTTGTGCCAAGAAATGTCCTGTAGAAGCGATAGAAGGAGAAGTAAAGAAGCCACATAAGATTGTTGAAGAAAAATGTATTAAATGTGGAATCTGTTTGGATGTATGTCCCAAGGATGCAATAGTACCCAAAAAAGAATAATTAATCTACAAACATAAATTTGATATCGCCATCAGAGCAAATCTGGTGGCGTTTTTTTTAATAAAAAAAAGCGGATAACCTGGGAAATTATCCGCTATGGGCTTGTAATTGTAGAAAGGAGTACGATGAATATTAATTTACAATTACTATGAGCTCTTTGGTTTGTAAGTATCTAAATTTTCCATTTCACCATGTGCTAAATAAACTATACGTTCACAAATATTTGATACACGATCAGCTATTCTCTCCAGATCATGTGCCATCCAGATAAAATAAGTTCCAACTTTAAATCTTTTGGGTTTTTCCTCTTCATAAGTGAGTATTTCATCAAATATTTTATTATAATAATTATCAACAACATCATCATGCTTATATATCTTCAAAGATTCTTTAATATCTCTATCTATAAGAGCTTGAATACTTCTCTTTATCATACTGAGTACTTCATGAGACATCTCAAAGAAAGTTTGAAGAGTTTTCATAGGTGGTTCTGATTCCAGTCTTAACATTACTTTGGCAATTCCCTGAGCATGGTCACCCATTCTTTCAAAATCAGTGATGATATTTAGTATAGCAATTATCTCACGTAAATCAGTAGCAACTGGTTGCTGGGTAGCAATAAGAGTTATACAACGTTCTTCCACTTTCCAGCGCTTATTATTAATATTTACATCATTTGTGATCACACTATGGGCTTCTTCTAAGTCATGATGTATCAAAGCATCTATTGCATTGTTTAAGGCAGTCCACACCATTTCACCGATATTTATTGCACCCTGTTCAATCTCTTCTAAACCTTCATTAAATTTTTTTCTTACCATATTTACCTCTAATATTAACCGAATTTTCCGCTGATATAAGACTCGGTCAATTTTTCGTCCGGATTCTGGAAAACTTGTTCCGTTTTTCCGAATTCTATTAGTTCACCAACATAAAAAAAAGCTGTGTAATCAGAAACACGTGCTGCTTGTTGCATATTATGAGTAACCAAAATTATTGTATATTTATTTTTAAGTTTTTTCATTAATTCTTCAATTTTTAAGGTACTGGAAGGGTCAAGTGCAGAAGCTGGCTCGTCCATAAGTACAACTTCGGGTTCTACAGCAATTGCTCTAGCAATGCATAATCTTTGCTGCTGTCCACCAGAAAGTGACATAGCGGAGTCATGCAGCCTGTCTTTAACTTCATTCCATAACGCAGTAGCTTTAAGGCTTTGTTCCACGATCCCCGGTATTCTATTTTTTTTGACCTGATTGATCTTTAACCCGTAAGCAATGTTGTCGAAAATAGATTTGGGAAAGGGATTAGGGCGCTGAAATACCATACCGACTTTTTTTCTGAGTGCTGTGATATCAGTTTTGGAATTGTAAATATCTTTGTTATCAATTAAGATAGAACCTTTTATTTTTGCTTCGAGAATAAGGTCATTCATGCGGTTAAGACAACGTAAAAATGTTGATTTCCCACAACCGGAAGGACCCATAATAGCAGTTATTGTTTTTTCGGGAATCTCAATATTCATGTTTTTTAGCACATGCTTTTCCCCAAACCAGAGGTTTAGATCTTTAGTGCGTACATTTGAGCTTTTCTTTACCATGATTTTGCCTTTCTTGCTCTATATCTGATTATGATAGCTATAAGGTTTATTCCTAAAACTAACATAAGAAGTACTAAAGCAGTACCGTATGCAATTGGTACCTGAGATACAGGGTGCGTTCCTTCTGTCATTAGAGCATAAATATGATAGGGTAATGCCATAACTTCATCCAATAATCCGCTTGGGAGTCTCCCTGTGTAAAAAGTTGCTGCTGTAAAAAGTATAGGTGCTGTTTCTCCGGCAGCTCTTCCAATTCCCAGGATAGCACCCGTAAGAATACCGGGCATAGCTACCGGAAGTACTACATGTCTTACTGTATGCCATTTCGAAGCTCCAAGTCCATAGGATGCCTCACGAAATGAATCGGGCACAGCAGCAATAGCTTCTTCTGTGGAACGAATAATAATGGGAAGAATAAGTATACCCAGCGTAAGAGAACCAGAAAGTACAGAAACACCTAAGTCGAAAAAATTTACAAATACAGCCAGACCAAATAGACCAAAAACAACAGATGGTACCCCAGCAAGGTTATTCACTCCGATTCTAATTATACGGATTAGTCTATTGTTTTTTGCATATTCTCGTAAATATATTGCAGCCAGAACTCCCAGGGGTAGAGCAAATAAAATAGAACCCAGGGAAAGTAAAAAAGTTCCCAGAATTGCCGGGAAAATACCACCTTTTGTCATGCCTTCTTTTGGGAATTCAGTGAAAAATGAAAATGAAAGAACGCTTACCCCTTTTAGAATTATTACAAGGATAAGCGAAAACAGAAAAATAACTCCTATGAGAATTGAGAGGCGCAATAAAATAAAACCAAATTTTTGTTTTATTTTTCTCATACTTTTTTCCTGTGTGCTATTATATCAGCAAGCAAATTAAAAGCTAAAGTAATAAAAAATAGTACCAGGGCAATAGCAAAAAGAGCCTGATAATGTTGAGAGCCCATGGGAGTTTCTCCCATCTCAGCTGCAATTGTGGCTGTCATAGTTCTAACCGGTTCAAATATTGAGCTAGGAATTTGAGCCGCACCACCTGCAACCATGAGCACTGTCATGGTTTCCCCTATAGCACGTCCCAAACCCAAAATTATGCTAGCAATTATACCAGAGGAAGCTGCTGGAACTACGGTTTGAGTAATAGTTTCCCAGCGATTTGCACCCAGTGCAAAAGAAGCTTCTCTTAAAGAACGAGGAACACTGGATATTGCATCTTCGGCTATACTGGCTACTGTTGGCAAAGCCATAATGCCAAGGATTATAGAGGCTGTGAAAGCGTTCAATCCAATGGGAATATTAAATACCTTTTGCACAACCGGAGCTAAAAATACCATTCCAAAAAGACCATAAATCACAGAAGGAATGCTTGCTAGTAATTCAATAGCTGGTTTTAGAATTTCCTTAATTCTATGAGAAGCAACTTCGGAAATATAAATTGCAGCCCCTAATCCCAGAGGAACCGCTACTAACATAGTGCCAAGCGTAACTATTAATGTTCCTACAATTAAAGGTAATATGCCAAATTCCGGCGGATAATATGTTGGGTACCAATGTTTTCCAAATAAAAAATCTAATGATTTGACCTCTTTAAAAAATGGTAAACTCTCTGTAAATAATGTAATTGTTATTCCCAACAGAAAAAATATGGAGATAAATGCACAAATGAAGAGGATAGATTTAATTAATTTTTCTTTCATACTAAAAATATCTCAGTGAAATTTAAAGGGCGAGTGAATGCCTCGCCCTTGATTGATAATTTCATAAAAATACTAATTAACAGGTACAAAGCCAAGCTCTTTAACAATTTCTTGCCCTTCTGAAGACATGATAAAATCGAGGTATTGTTTTGCCAAACCTTCGGGCTTACCGTTTGTGTACATAAAAAGAGGACGAGCAAGTGTATAATCACCTGAGTTAACAGTTTTGTTTGTGGGCTTTACACCATTAACTTTTAAGGCTTTTACTCTTTCGGAAAGATAACCAAGTCCAATGTATCCGATTGCACCAGGTGTTTGGCTAACAGTTTGAGCAGCTGCATTGTTAGATGCTACTGTAACAGCATCTCCGCGTACTTTAGAATCACCGAGTGCGAGCTTATTAAAAACTGCATAAGTTCCGGATGAGTTGTCACGAGAAACAACTACGATCTCTTTTGATTCACCACCAAGCTGATTCCAATTATTAATTTCACCTGTATAAATGCCTTTAATTTGAGCAATTGAAATTTTGTCTATACTATTAGAAGGATGTACTACAACTGCAATACCATCTCTGGCAACAATGTTTGTATAAGGATTAGCGCCTTTTTCTTTGGCAGCTTTGATTTCTTTATCTTTGATTGGTCTGGAAGCATTAGCGATTTCAGCCGTACCGTCGATAAGAGCAGCGATACCAACACCTGAACCACCACCGCGGATTGAAATATTTATGTCTGAATGTTTGTTCATATATATTTCAGCAGTTTTTTGGGCTATAGGAAGTACAGTAGTAGAACCGGTGACCGATAGTTTTTTTTCGTCTTTGTCTTTTGACCAGGGCCATTTAAAAGCAAAAGCAGAACTTGCGATCAAAACGAATATAGTTAAGATCAATATAGTTTTTTTCATTCTTTCTCCTTTTTTTGATTATAATTTTGGGGTTGAAAATGCCCAACGTAGTTGAGCAACGATTTTATTCACATCATCCACATCATCACTTTCATAGGAATGGTTTTCGTAGTTAAGTTGAAGCATAACGCCTTTGGAAGCTTCACTTATTTTGAAGTTAACACCACCAACCATCAAATTGTGTTTGTCATCATCAGTCTCTGTGTTTGGGTCCCATTGGTCGTATCTAAGAACAAGATCGAGATAAGGGGCTAATTCTATGATAGGCATAACCATAAAGCCACCGCTTGTTATGTCAGTGCTGCTCTTAGTGTTGTCTGTATAGTTATGAGTAATGTATTCAGCCAATACATCAACAGGACCAAATTTGAATTGTCCCATGCCGGCAAAAGCCTGTTTCTCATCGTAAGGTTCGGAAGTGCCAACTTTATTAGCAAGATAAGCAGATCCACCTATAGTGATATTTTCCATAAGATTAAAACGAGCGTTTCCGACAAAAGCAGGATGTTTGTTTACATCACCACCGGTTTTTTTGTAGCCTTCACCATTGTACATAGCAAGGTTGTATTCACCAAGATTACTGGGCATATCGCCACTTACAGCAAAACCATAATCAGTAGAAGAACAGATGCTATACATGTCGGAAGGATCTTTGGCAACTGTGGGATAATCCCAGCTATAGATAGTTCCAAAGTAAGTTTTTAACAATCCAACAGTGAGTTTTGAGCCATCCATAGGAAGCAGGTTTTTAAAATCCAGGTATGCATATTTAAGTTTGAGACCAGCACCATCATTGGCGTCGTCATCTGAAAAAATATCAACATTAAAACGACCTTTGATATCATCTGTGAAGTAATGATTTATGCGAAAATAACCTCTAGCTAAAGAGAATTGATTTTCTTGCACTTCACCATCACTTGTTTCGTATGTCCAACGATTCCATAGTTTCATTTGGACATCAGTTTTTGATGCAGCAAGCATATTTGCACCGAGAAGTATTATTAAAGCAAATGCGACTAAATATTTAACTTTAGTCATTAGTTCACTCCTTTCGTAGTGGGTTTTAAACCTTTCCGGTTTATTGTATTTAATTTATACGGAGTTGTTGTTAATATTTTATAAGTAAATTGTTAATTTAATGTTAAGATTCGGTTTTGGATGATTATAAAGAACAGTAGAGTTTAAGCTCTAATTTTTTGACCGAAAATTTTCTGAAATTTTTCAGCAAAAGGCAGCTTAATAAAAGGGGGTAGAGTGGAATGTTCAGTCTTAAAGGTAAGAAATACCCATTTATGTTCCAGTATATTAAATGCTGCAGAGATATCCCAGAGAGGAGGAACAATGATTTTTACGTTTTTCCCTACTCGGCACAGTTCATTAAAAAAATTTATGGGATCTTCTACATGTTCTATTGTATGTGAAGATAATACATATTCAAAATGGTCATCAGGGTAGCTCAGATTATAGATGTTATTTATTTTTCTGAAATTGGGTAACTCTGTGTGTTTAACTATATCTACATTCAAGGCTCCACCATCTGTTTTCCCGGAGCATATGTTTAAATCCCACTCTCTTCTATCAATAACTCTATTTTTCATTATATGATAACTAATATAATTTGTTACAAACATCTGACCTATAAAGATCAAGAAAGCGATTATACCGATCATAGGAGATTATCCTGCAAAGTTATCAATTAACTTATCCCAGCCGCCTTTTCTCTGCGATAATTCTACTGCTCGTTTGGTCATTTCCTGGATTTTTTCAGGTTTGTTCTCGCTCAATTTCATAAAATCGAGCATGCGTCTTTTCCAGTAGTCAACTGAAATCTCTCTGAGAATATAGCCGGTTTCTCCGTCTTTGATAAGCTCTTGCGGTCCCCCTTCATTGGTTACCAGGGCAGGCAATCCACATGCTTGTGCTTCTACTACCACCATACCAAATGTATCTGTTCTACTGGGAAAAACAAATAGATCGGAAGCTGAATAGTAATTTGGCAGATTCTGTCTGTCTTTTCTGCCCGTGAAAATAATATTTTCATTATGAGCAAAATTCTTCCTAAAAGTTTTCAGGTCGGGACCGTCACCTATAATAAGGAAATAAGAATCAGGATTTTCTTTGTTAATTTCATCAAAAGCTTTTAAAGCAGTATCCAGACTTTTGTCATAGGATACTCTTCCTGTGTATAAAAAATAGAAGCCTTCACTTATTCCGTGGGATTTTTGCAGCCATTCCCGTGCCTTTTTTTGAGGGTAGAAAAGAGAAGTATCTACACCTCTGGCAAAATGCTTCATCTTATGTCTACTAAATCCCTGGACTGCTAGCATATCAATATAGGCGTGGGTGGGAACTCTTATTTCGTCTACTAGTTGATAAAACCAGTTTACATAAGCGCTTACAGTGGTGGTTAAAGATGTATCCGCCTTGATAGCATTTATTTGTTTAGCAAAATCAGTATGATATATTCCAATTGATTTTACATTTAGCAGTTTGGCTGCCAGAACTCCAAGTAGACCAATGGGTCCGGGTGTAGAGATAATTATAAGTTCCGGTTTGAATTTACTGATTTTCTCTAAAGATTTCAATATAGATGGTATATGGAGAGATAAATGTTCGTAATAGGGAAGGTCAAAATCATAAATACTGGGTATGTTTATAAAATTTTTCCAGTATTGTGTTTTTTCTACTGTTCCCACCAAATACACTTTTCGTTTTGTTTTTGTGGCACTTTCACGAATTCTATTAACAGTTACGGAGACTCCATTTAAATCTTCGATTGTATCGCTGAACCAAAGGATATTTTTCTTTTTTTGAGGAGCATTAAGGTTGAAGTTTTGTTTGAGGTTTTGAAGCAATTCACGATTGGCGAACATATGTCTTATTGAGCTGAAAAATGGCAACATAAGAAAAATTCCTGATATGGAGGAAGTAAAATTTTGAATAAGTTTAAAAACATCGCCTTGAGCCAGATGTTTTTCTAGAGAGGCAAAAAGAAGCTTAAGGAATTCATCACTGATTGAGGCAATTTTATTATAGGCTATAGGAATTTTTTCATCCAGAGTATTATCCTTTTCTTTTTGCAAAGCTGCAACAAGATCGTTAAAAGCTAATTTCAATCTTGCATCTTTTACATTTTTGCCGGAAGCAGAGTAGGCTTTCATCTTAAGCCGATGGCGCCAATTCATTGATTTATTGGAAAATATTAAATCATTAATCTGACTAAGAAGTGATTGAGAAAAACTGCTACTTTTTGAACGTGAGAAATCGTATGCCACTTTATAGACCATAAAAACAAGTGATTTATAATCGTTATTACGTCCGGCAGGTTTAGTGTTTTTATGGCGTATCTGCTCTAAGAATTGTTCGGCAGTTTTTGCTTCTGCAGTAGTATAAGTTTCACCCAGAAATATACCGGCGTGATCATCAGAGCCTCCGGTGATGCCCTTTATCCAGGGAGTATCACTCATGGGTTCGATATTGTGTTTCTCATACATTTTATCAATGTGATGTTTTCTAAGATTATTAAGTACACCCGTCCATATGTTATTATGCATGTCGTTTCTTCCACCATTAAGACCTTCGAATACATCAAATAGGAGAATCAGTTTTTCCAGATGTTCATAGTTTAATTTACCATTTACCGAATATGTAGCATGTGCCACAGAATAAACCATATTTTCTTCTTTGATGTAATCCCGTAAATTGTAAATATTGGTTCTCAAACGCTGCACTTCACTAAACTGTTCCTGGGTTAGTCCATAAAGTAGAATGTGAATTTTGCAGCCATCTTCTGGGAAATATGTAGTTGCTTCA
Organism: Candidatus Cloacimonadota bacterium; assembly: GCA_018334695.1. Taxonomy (GTDB): domain Bacteria; phylum Cloacimonadota; class Cloacimonadia; order JGIOTU-2; family JGIOTU-2; genus TCS60. The sequence goes on along the minus strand of JAGXLO010000022.1, from coordinate 1,062 downwards.
TCACCAATTATTATTTCATCAGGATATTTATTTTTTAATAATAGAGCTCCTTCTATACTATTATGGTCTGTAATAGTGACAAAATCCATATTTTTTTGCTTCATAGTTTTATAAATAAAATCAGGATCTGTGTAAGACTCCCCAGCACCTAAACGTTGTAAGAACCACTCGGCTGGATGTTCGGAATAAATTGAATGGACGTGTAAATCAGCTTTTGCCATTGTGAAAACTTCCTTATCTTTGATCTTTGTCAAAGATTATACCGAGGGTTTGTTAAATAATTATAAGAGTTTCGTTAATTTTATGTAAATTGGGCAATTTATAGTTCAGTAGAGCTCTATTCCCAATTTTCGCAAGCGCCGTAGTGCTTTTTCTTTTATCTGCCGCACTCTTTCGCGACGCAGATTTAACTTTTCCCCAATCTCTCCCAAATCATAGGATTCTTTGCCACCTAACCCATAAAGCAAAGTAAGAATATTTTTTTCTTGTTGTGGGAATGAATCCGGAAATTCTATTGTTTGTTCAGGTTTTACACCTTTGTGATTCTCGGGATTTGTTGATCTGGTGTCATCATAAGAAACTGCATCCAGAGAAGCTTTATTGTCTTTTTCAACTGCTTCCGATATCATTTTTTTGATCCAGTAAACGGCATAAGTGCTAAATTTTGCTTCACGTGATTCATCGTAACGTTGCCAGGCTTTCCAGAGTCCGATAGTGCCTTCCTGTATCAGGTCGTCATAGGGAACATCGTTATAGGAATACTTGGATGCTATTTTTTTAACCAGAGGTAAATATTTTTTAATAATCTCTTCATCCATCGTTATACTCGGGGTAAAGTGATGATAAATTTTGTTCCTTCACCAAGCTGGCTTTCCACCCTAATCTCTCCTTCATGTGAAAGAACAATGTGTTTTACAATTGATAATCCTAAACCTGTTCCACCTAATTTGCGAGAACGAGACTTGTCTACTACATAAAACCGCTCAAAAATTCTGGGTAATTGGTCTTCCGGAATACCCACTCCATTATCTTCAATTTCTATAACAATACTATTTTCTTCAT
>JAGXLO010000110.1 GCA_018334695.1 Candidatus Cloacimonadota bacterium | reverse complement strand
TTAATTAATAAATAATTCACGCAGAAGGTCGTCCCGATAGATTGAAAAAATCGTATCGGGAAGTCCCGTCACTCCCGCCATTTTTACCCGAGTTCATTCTCGGGTTTTGTTTTTAAGGAGGCTAAATATTTATTATACTTACATTATCTATTCAGAATCAACTGACAAATATTACGTAGGACATACTTATAATGTCCAACTCAGATTAGAACGACATAACGATGGGTGGAGTAGATCAACCAAATCGGGAATACCATGGAAAATAGTTTATAAAGAAAAATATAATACAAAATCTGAAGCTATGAAACGTGAATATGAAATAAAACGAAAGAAAAGTAGAAAATATATTGAAAGTTTAATTAATAAATAATTCACTTAGAAGGTCGTCCCGATAGATTGAAAAAATCGCTCCCTGACTTGCCTGCCCGATGAAATCTCTTATATTTAATTGGATGGTATTTTTTTGTATTTCACCATGTATTTCAATTTCTCTTTCCATTCTTTTCTAATTAATAACTGCTCCTTACTTCGTACTGTTTTACTCTTTTCACTCTTTACCCTTCTCTTTTTTTCCATCTCACCTTATCACAGTCACGCCATCTCATAGTCACAATGTCATTCTTCCCCTGCGTCTTCCTGACTTTGTGGTATATTTCTCAATTATACAGTTTTCAGATGAATATTTTATTTACTAGATTCTTTTTTTCTTCTATCAATATCTTCGATGATTTTTTCTTCCATATTTTTAGGTAGGAATCTATATCTATTAAAATCTATCCTGAATTCTGCTTTTCCCTGGGAAGAAGAACGAAATTTTTTGGTTATCCCAAAAGTCTCTACCAAAGGTATTGTCCCTTTGATCTTTGATATTCCTTCTTTTACACTCACTTCCTGAATATCACCTCTATTTTGTTTAAGGATTGTAATAATATTTCCTCTGAATTGGGAAGGAGTTACTACTGATAAATTCATTATCGGCTCTAATAATCGAGGATTACACTGAGGATAATATTTTCTAAACATCTTTTTTGTTGCTGTTGCAAAAGCCTTTTGTGATGAATCTACAGGATGGAAATCTCCGTCATTAAGTAAAAGTTTTGTGCCGACAATTTTACCTTCAACTAATTCACCTTTTTCCAGGCATTTATAAAAACTTTTCTCACAAGCAGGAATAAATTTCTTTGGAATTACACCACCTTCAATCTCTTCTTCAAATATATTCTCGTCATTTTCTTGTGGAATTATCTTTCCACTGATCTGAGCATATTCTCCCCTACCTCCTGTTTGCTTTTGATGGGTATAAGAAAAATCTATCTCATTTGTAATTTTTTCTTTATAAGAAATCCTGGGGGAGCTCGTTTCCACTTCGATATTATACTCCCGCATCATCCTTTCCAAATAAATATCAAGATGCAGTTCTCCCATTCCGGCAATAATTGTCTCTTTGGTTTCTTCATCATAATATGAACGAAATGTAGGATCCTGTCTCACAAAATGAGTAATTGCATCAGTAAACTTATTTTCATCTTTTGGTCTTTTCACAGCAATTGAGTAAAAAACAAGTGGATCGGGAATATATGAGTCCCGAAAAGTGTAATGAATCCCTTCTGAAGTAAGCGTATCACCAATTGCACAATCTATACCGAATACTGCTATAATATCTCCGGCAAATCCTTTATCAATAGTCTCCATTGAATCTGCATGCATCTTGGCAATTTTTGGTATTTTGATCAACTTCTTACTGCGATTATTAAACAATTTATCACCTTTTTCTACTTTACCTTGATAAATTCGAAGGTATGTTAATTGTCCATATTGATTTTTTTCGATTTTGAAAACTAAAACCACTGTTGGCAAATCCGGATCAGGTTTTAATATTACTTCTTTATTATCACTTTCCAGATCATGAACAAGCTCTTGTTTTTCCGTGGGATTAGGCAAATAATCAACTATGCCATCAAGAACTAATTGGATGCCCTTGTTAGCAAAAGCAGAACCAAGGAATATAGGAACTATTTTTCTTTCTATAGTACATTTTAAAATTGCATCTTTAATTTTACTTTCTGTTATTGTATCATCCAGATATGCTTCTGTTAGGTCTTCCGAATACATTGTTAAAGAGTCTAGCAGCAGATTTCTATAGAATTTAGCCTGTTTGATATCTTCATCCGAAATATTTTCCTCTACAATCTTCTCTCCGAATCTACCCTGGAATAATATCCTTTTCATAGATATGAGATCAATCACCCCTATTAATTTCCCTTCTTCTCGTACTGGAAGTTGTAATAATGCCGTATTTTTACCCAATTCCTCTTTTATTTCTTCCACGACATCCAGAGGTCTTGATTCTTCTCTATCCAATTTGTTTATAAATATTAGGTAAGGTACCTCATATCTTTCCAGTTGTTTGGATACTGTAAAAGTTTGGGTTTGGACTCCATTTACTCCGCAGACTACCATTACCGCATTATCAAGTACTCGTAAAGCATTCTCTACTTCCATGGTGAAATCCACATGACCAGGAGTATCGATTATATTTATCTTGTAATCTTTCCATTCAATATTGGTCGTAGCAGAAGAGATTGTAATTCCGCGTTCTCGTTCTAATTCCATAAAGTCCATAACAGGACCTTTTCCATCTTTACTCTTTATTTCTCGCATTATATGGGTACGATTAGCATAAAACAAAATCCGTTCGGTTAAAGTTGTTTTACCAGCATCTATATGAGCACAGATTCCCGTATTTCTGATATTTTTAATATTACTGTTTTTTATATTTTTCATTCTCATAAGTTTAAAATATATATATTAATTAATTGATGTAAAGACAAACATTATTGGAACAATATTTATAGAATAAAATTATATTTTAACTCAGCAAAATTTGAAATAAACGGAACCTGCGGTTTTGTATAAATAATTCACAGAATTTAAACTTCCAAACCCAAACTAAAAAAATTAATTTTGTGTTTTTTAGAAAATTGTAAATTAAAATATAAGAATACCTTTACAATTTATTTAAATTATATCAATTATGTTTTATAGTTCTTAGCAGAAATGATAATGTGTGCTTAAGATTTTGGCTGAAGGATTAATGTATTCACAATAATTACATAATAATTATTACAATCCTACAGCATGAAATTAAATCAAATGTTAAATTTTGCCAATTCATTTAGCAACATGAGCTTGAAAAATTAATTTTGTTTTTAATATTCATCTAAAGAAACACTAGAGATGTGATAGCAGCGTGTTTTTTTATTGGATTTAATAAAAAATCCATCGTAGAAATTGAAGCAGGAGAAAAAAAATAATCAAGTTAGTTTTATTATTCTAGGAAAGGAGCTTAATCATGAAATCTAATAAAATAAGATTTATCTTCATCGGATTGACAGTTTTATTCGCCATAACTAATTTAATTTTTGCAGAAGGGCTCATAGATAATCAAGCTGATGACTTCTTCAAATATCCTGTTGGTTCTCGACCTTCGGGTATGGGTAATGCTTATACTGCAATTGCAGATGATGGTTCAGCACCATTCTATAATTCTGCTGGTATCGGTCAAATTTCCAAAACCAATATAAGTATAATGTATAATCTCCTGAGTAAGTATAAAGACCATTATCAAGCTTCAGTAATCTGGGGATCTGGGCAAAAGGAAGCTATAGCAATTACAATAAACAGTTTTAAAGTTGATAATTTTGCAGACAGCCTGCCGGGAGTAAATTCAACTGATGAAGTTTTTAATTTAACAAATCTATCCATTGGTTTTACAGCTGCATATAAAATATTACCAACGTGGATTATTGGAGGAGGAGCAAAATATATAAATGGAATTATCCATGAATATGAAGCTTCTTCTGTTGGCTTGGATACAGGTACAATGCTAATTTTGCCCTTAGAAAAAGGGATGCTAAAAAAAATTCGAGCTGGAATTAGTGTAATGAACCTAGCCGCTTCCTTAAAATGGAATACGGAATCCAAAAACATAGACGATATATTACCCCAATTGCGTATTGGCACCTCAGCGAATATAAAAATAAATTCTTTTGATATTATTGGCACAATAGATTACTCTCAACTTCTGGCAGACAAAAAGGACCAAGATTTGGATGCGAGGTTGCATTTTGGTGCAGAAGCATGGTATAAGGAAACGCTAGCTTTAAGAGCAGGCTTAAATGATAAAGATGTAAAAATGGGTGCATCTATAAAAGTAAGATCGTTTCGCTTTGATTATGCTTATATTCCTGACTTCTTAAATGAAAGGGAAATTCATAAACTGGCAATAGATTTTTCTTATTAAAGTGAATTGAATCTGTGTTGATTAATAGCAATTAAATTTATTAACGGCTCTAGGGACAGCTTCCTGGAGTCGTTTTTCATTCGAGGTGACCTTCATGCTAAAAATTAATTTATTCATTTCAAAGTATTCTTTTCGGTAAATTTTGGTCTGATTAATATTTGGGTTATTTTTTCTTCGGATTTCAAAAAAGTCCCAGCTACCGCGTTACTAAAATTAAAAAATCCGGTCTGCAGATAATACAAACCGGATAGATTTTAAAATAAAACTTTTAAACTTTTATTTCATTAAAATAATTTTTTGTGTATCGTGAATTTTACCATTAACTTTAAGAGCGTAAAGATAAATTCCAGCTGATTGCATTACGCCATTCTCGTCTGTTCCATTCCAAATACAGTCCTCATTTTCTTTGGCAACACCGGAATATAAATTACGCACAATCTGTCCTTTTATATTGAAAATATTTAATTCAACTTGAGATTTTTGGGGTAAACTAAAGGAGATACTGGTATTTGAGAATGCTGGATTGAAAGGATTATTCATAACATTATGCAAACCATTAATAGTCTCATTGCCCGGAGTATTACCAGGCTCTTCATCAGGACTTACATACAATTCAGCAGGACCGTGCACATTAGATTTGCCACTAAGATCCAGACTTTCGATCCAATAATAATAAGTTTCTTCAGGAGTTAATTCTATTGTATTATCAGTGTATGTATATTCATGTGGTTCTGTTGTAGTGCCATAGCCATCAATTATTTCATTATTAATACATTCTGCTTCATAATAATCTACAGTATTATTTCGATACACATACCAGCCAACATTGTCGGACTCAGTTTGCGTTTGCCAGTACAATTCTGCTTGATTATTCATATATTGGGCAACAAAAGTGGAAAGTACTACGGGAAGAGTGCCACTTCCATTATCACCAGCAAATTCAAGACAATTTGTACCTGCTTTGCTCAAAGTCAGATCACTAATAACAACTTTATAGGTATAATTGGGCTTATCACCACCAGTTACATCTGTATATGTTTGTACTTTTTTCCAGTCTCCATCATTATAGCGATACCAAATATCATTGGGCTGATTTGGTATTTGGATATAAAAATAACTGTCACTATTTAAACTATCTATTGGTAATGGACTGGGAGTTGAATCTTGAAAGCAAAACTTACTATAGGCTCCCAAATTTTCTGGATTTGAAAAATCTGATAATTCACTTAAAGTATCTTCTGTTGAATAAGTTGCTGTTATTAAATATGTATCGTCTGTTTCATTATCAGCGGATTGAAAACCTAGGTAATTTCCTCCAATGTCGCTATTTTCGTATAAACCTTGACCTGTTCCGGAATCACTATCGTATTGGAATATTAATGTGTTTGTAAAAATGGGCAAATCCGAGATAGAAAAATTGGGATTCCAATCTAAAACAGGATATGCATCACTTGCAAAAGTCCATATATTTGTATTCCAATTAGGAAAGGCAGTAGAAGTTTGCATTTCAGAAGTTGTTTTTCCAGTACCTCCGTAGCTGGAAGATTGTCCGGAAGATTCTGTATCCCAGTATGAATCAATAACTCCTCCCGTACCAGCTCCAGTTATATTACCTGTAAGCCCCCCTACCTTAGTATCAGATCCAGTGACAGTACCCGTAGAATAGCATCTCTCTACTAATCCTTGATCAACACAACCCGCAAAGCCACCAATTCTCTCTGCAGAATTTGTTCCATCATCACCGGTAACGCTACCTCTAGCATAGCTATCATAGGTTTCACCACGTTGATTACAACCAACTAACCCACCAAACTTCTGTGCTGTTCTTGTTTCTCCACTTTCATATCTATAAGAAACATCAACATTGGCAAAGCATTCATAAACTTTTGATCTGGCATTTGCTGGATTTCCATTTGGATAACCATTATTA
>JAGXLO010000109.1 GCA_018334695.1 Candidatus Cloacimonadota bacterium | reverse complement strand
GAATTCAGGCACTTCTTATGATACAGTAACCGGTAAACGGTAAGTGATAAACTGTAATCAGTAATCAGTAAACGGTAAACAGTAATTGGTAATCAGTAAACGGTAAACAGTAACCGGTAAACAGTAATTGGTAAACGGTAAACGATAAACAGTAAACGGTGATCGGTAAACTGCAAACGGTCACTAGTAATTAAATATCTGATATCTGAACTCAGTTTTTGGAATTCAGTCTTCCGTCTTAACCCCAAACTCCTAAACCCCTAAACCTCATACCTTATACCCAGCACCCAGCACCCGATACCCATCTCCCACTTTTTTTTCTTGACACAAAACCACTTTCAAAATAAACAACAAACAAAATTAATCAAAGGATAATTTATTTAATGCTAGGAACACTAATCAATGCCGCAGCTGTAATTCTTGGTTGTCTTATTGGCTTAACGATACGATCCAAATTACCTCAAAACATTACTGCCAGAGTCTTTCAGGGAATCGGCCTTTTTACCTTATTTCTTGGTGTTCATATGGCTACTAAAACCAATAACTTTTTGATTCTCATCTTTAGTATTGTCATTGGCTCCATAATAGGTGAGCTCCTGGATATTGATTCTCTTATGAACAGATTCGGTGATTGGATCAAAACTAAAATAAAAACCGGTAATAATAAATTTACAGAAGGTTTCGTCACAGCTTTTTTGCTTTTCTGTATTGGTTCCATGACCATTCTCGGGGCATTTGAAGAAGGACTGGGCGGAAAACCCAATCTGCTTCTGGCAAAATCCGTTCTGGATGGTTTCGCTGCCATGGCACTCTCTGCTTCTCTGGGTATTGGTGTTATTTTTTCTGTAATCCCTTTGCTGCTTTATCAAGGGGGACTCACCCTCTTTGCCGGTTCTCTGCAGAATTTTTTCACCAATACGATAATAGTTGAATTAACCGCAGTTGGAGGTTTGCTTTTGATAGGATTAGGAATCAATATTTTGGAGATCAAGAAGTTAAAAATTCTTAATATGATACCGGGATTAGTTGTAGCTGTTATTCTATCCTATCTATTTATATAAATTTGGAGTGAAATTAAATATCTTATGAAAAAAATAATTTTTGTATTACTATTATATTTAATTTTATTTACAACTCTCTTTAGCTATGATTTTGAACAATTCAGTAAAACTTACGTCGACCCCTCCCGAGATGATCGTCCAATATTAACTCAGATATATTATCCCACTGCTAGTAACGAAATATTTCCTACAATAGTATTTGCTCACGGCTGGCTTCTGAATTATACAAATTATTCTCAGTTGAGTCAGGATCTGGCAGCTGAAGGCTGGATAGTTGCTTTACCCCGAACCGAGGGAGGCTTGTTCCCCAGCCATCAGGATTTTGCTCTTGATCTTTCTTTTGTAGCTAATTCCCTGCAAATTGATGGAAATGACTCTACATCTGTTCTATACAATATGGTAGATTCGATTTCAGTGGTTATGGGTCATTCCATGGGAGGTGGATGTGCTGTACTGTCCGCAGCCGAGTCAGACGTTTTTGATGGATTAGTAAGCTTTGCTGCTGCCGAAACCGATCCTTCTGCTATAAATGCTGCTCTAGCTATAACCGTCCCAAGTATTACTTACTCTGCTGCAGATGACAATATAACCCCACCCGCTTCTCATCAAATCCCCATCTACGAAAACCTTGCTTCTCTCTATAAAAGTTTTGTCTCTTTCCTTGATGAAGACCACCTTGGTATAACCTCAAATCAAATCGCTTATAATTGTATGCAACCCTTTCTCCAATATATCATTACCGAAAACATTTCTTACTTAGACCAATTTGAGGATTCACTGATTTATTATGAAAACTTCGGCAATATTCAGTACCAAATAGTAAACAATCTAAACTCGGTACACAACTACGAATTAGAAAATAACTTGGAAATATCAAATTATCCCAATCCCTTTGAACAATCAACAGAAATCGTTTTTTCCCTTCCAAAACCAGCCCATGTGGATTTATCAATATACAATTTAAAGGGCAGGAGAATAAAGTCACTTCTGAATGAAAATAAAAATCCGGGCAATTTCCAGGTTATATGGAAAGGTGAAAACTCTAAAGGAGAAAGTCTTAATTCCGGAGTATATTTTTATAGCTTAAAATTAAATAATTCTGAATCATATTCCAGAAAGTGTATTTTGCTTAAGTGAGACCGATTTGCACACTTCTTGACAAAAGTCTTGGTATATAAATTCTGGAAAAAATTTTATGGAGAGAAAAATGACAAAAAAAATAATTTTTCTAGTTGCGATATTTTTAGTAATTACCTCCTTTATTTATGCAAAACAAGAAACTATAAGAATCAATTACCATCGGTTTGATGAAAACTACCAGGGTTGGGGTTTGCATGTATGGGGCGACGGATACGTAGGACAGCCGGTAGCCTGGCAGGCACCTATGCAACCTGCAGGTAAAACGGATTATGGTATTTACTGGGATATTCCCTATGACGGAAAAGGTCAGGTTAGCTTTATCATTCATAAAGGAGATAAAAAAGATCCTGATATGGACAGAACCTATCCCAAACCCTGGAAAAATAAGCAGATTTGGACAATTACCCAGGATGCAAAAGAGTACACAACTTTAAAGGAAGCAAAAAAGAATATGGAAAATAAAATTGAAAAAGCATTGATTATTGATGCTAATACGATCGAAGCTAGATTTGTAAAACCAATTGAAGAGCGAATAAAAATTATCAGCGCAGGAGAGGAAATACCCATAGAAAAGGTAAAAACACGGGGAGAAACCACATACATTATAACTATTTCTGAAACAATTAAACCTAATGTTGGTTATGAAGTTGTGAGTGGTAATACCCAAAAAAGAGCTAGTCTTACCTGGGAGCTGATAGATGCAAAATTTAAATACGACGGCAAGCTTGGATGTTTTTATACACCCGAAGAAACTGAATTCAAACTGTGGGCTCCCTTAGCAAGCCAGATCAAATTGAATATATATGAAAACTGGAATGATAAAAAGCTTGCAGAGATTTACAGTATGAAAAAAAGTGACAGAGGAGTTTGGAGAAAAGATCTAAAGGGAGATCATAAGCATAAATATTATACCTATACCGTTACAAATTACGGAGAAAGCAGAGAAATATTGGATCCGTATGCCAAGGGTATGGGTGCATTTACCAATGAAAGGAAAAGACAGGTAGGAAAAGGTGCAATTCTGGCTCCAGACGAGATCGGTCCGGAGCTTGAATTTGTGCAAATAGAAGATTATAACCAGAGGGAAGATGCCATTATCTGGGAGATTCATGTGAGAGATTTTACTTCTGATCCTGATCTCAAAACAGATGCACAATTTGGTACTTACAAGTCATTTATAGAGAAATTAGATTATATCAAAAGCCTGGGTGTTACCCATGTTCAGCTTTTGCCGGTTATGAGTTACTACTTTGGTAATGAATTAGAAAATGACATACGAGAGCTGGAATGGTCAGCGCAAAACAATAATTATAACTGGGGCTATGATCCGCATAACTATTTTACCCCGGAAGGTATGTATTCCCAGGATCCCACGGATCCGTCTCTGCGTATTGCCGAACTGAAGCAATTAATAAAAGCAATACATAAAAGAGGTATGGGCGTAATTCTGGATTGTGTTTATAATCATACTGCCAGAATGTGGATATTTGAAGATATTGTGCCGAATTATTATCATTTTATGGATGAAAAGGGTAATCCCAAAGGTAGTTATGGTGGGGGCAGACTGGGCTCAACCCATGCTATGACCCGCAAACTTATTATCAACTCCGTTACTTACTGGGTAGATGAGTACAAAGTTGACGGCTTCCGCTTCGATCTCATGGGAGATCTAGATGCAGAAACCGTTCAAATGGCTTATGATAAAGCAAAAAAGATCAATCCGGATATTCTGTTTGTAGGTGAGGGATGGCGCACTTACACAGGTGATTTTGGAGATACTCGCGTAGCTGCTGATCAGGATTGGATGAATCAGACAGATGCTGCTGCCTGTTTTTCAGACGAAATGAGAAATATTTTAAAATCAGGTTTTGGTTCGGAAGGGCAGCCCAAATTCATCACAGGCGGAGCTCAGGATATTAAAAAGATTTTCCAAAATATTAAGGGAAATCCCGCAAACATCAAAAACGATAAACCAGGAGATGTGGTTCAGTATATTGCAGCTCATGACAATCTTACATTACACGATGTGATAGCTGTATCAGTAGATAAGGATCCATCTACTCCTGAGGGCGAGTTAGAAATCCAGAAGCGAATTAGACTGGGGAATGCTATTATTTTTACGAGCCAGGGTATAGCTTTCCTGCATGCAGGGCAGGAATACGGCAGGTCCAAACAATGGTTAGCTGCGCATAAACCTCAAGCAAACTTCCAACATAATCCCGGTTTCAAATACCCTTATTTTATTGATAATTCCTATGATGCTTCCGATATTATTAATAAAATCGACTGGGATAAAATAAGCGAGCCCGGCATACACAAAGAAACAATGGAATTTACCAAGGGTTTAATAAAAATCCGAAAATCCACAGATGCATTTCGTTTGGGTAATAGAGAGCTTATTGATAGTAATGTAACCCTCATTGAAACAGATGATATTTATTCTAATGATGTTGCTATAGCTTACAGATGTCAGTCAACCGATGGTGCTGGCTACTATATCTTTGTAAACGGAGATGATAGAGAAAGAAAAATTGAAACGGAATTCAATCTGATGGATAAAGATATAATTGTGGATACTAATAAAGCTGGTATTGTTCCAATTAACAAGCCATCAGGAGTCCAGTTTGATACGAATAATTCCATTACTATAGACCCCTTAACAGTTATTATTTTTCGTGATTAAAATATGAACTGCGCAGTATGCAAAAGTTAAAAAGAATATTTGCCATAATAATATTAATCACCCTGGTTGGATTCGTTCTCTATCTGCTGCAGGGAACCTTTCCTCAGTTACAAAAAAGATTGATAACCTATGCCCAAAAGATAAATGCAACTCTCCATACTTCTCTCAATCCCCAACTACTAATAGTCATAACAGCTTTATTGATACTGGGTCTTATCTATCTGATTATTTCGCTCATCACTGGTTTACGCCGAACAAGATCATATCGAGCTTCCTCAGCAGAGCAAGTAAAAGTGCAAACTTCTCTAACCACCAGGATCATTTTCTCTATTATTTTTATACCTTTGATTTTTGGCTATGGTAAAGCACTTATTGAGTTATTAGTTAATTTAAAATTTAATGAAGCATTGTTATATTTTTGTATTGGCTTTGCTGTCCATGCATCTCTCTGGCATATCCTAAAATACAGTTCAAGACAAAAAGGTAATATCTATGCCACCTTTGAACACGAATTCACCCATGTGATAGTGGGCTTACTCTCTTTTCATCAACCCTCCGGTTTTATGGCTTCCTCCCAAGATGGGGGAGTTACCACCTATAAGAAAAGGGTGAATTTTATGGTGAAACTAGCTCCCTATTTTCTTTTGACTTTCTGCCTTTTTCTTATTCCCGTCTATTTTCTGCTCAAACCCTCGTATTATATTTTCTACTTTGCTCTTTTAGGAGTTCTTACCTCCTATCATACTTTCTCAACCATCAAGGAAACAGGCTTCTGGCAGACTGATATTACCACTACCGGTAAATTCTTCTCCGTTGTAGTTATCATTCTGGGTAATCTCATAAATTACGGGCTTATACTTGCCTTTGTTGTGGGCAGGATGCCTCTACTCAAGTGGTTTTTGAGCGATGGAGTCAGGAATATTTGGCAGGCGGTACAAATTTTTTAAATATTTTAAAAGATGTAATAGTTACTAGTAACGCGTGACTAGCTACGAGAAAACTTCTTTGGAGTGCTGCCACTAAGTCGCTGCTATTTTTTTTAGTTATGCAGATACAGTTTTGTGAATAAACAATAATATACTACAAAAACCTAATTCCATTGAAATTCTTGTCATAAAACAGACTCATTCATAAACAACAAGTAAAATTGTAAGAGGGTAAACAGGAAAAGATGAGAAAGAAGAGTTTTGTTTTTTAATTTTCGAGAAGATCAGAATGCAGTGGATTCCATAAAATGATTCATGGGTGGAAACAATATTACAAAAGCGAGCCTTAAATTAACTATGATTTTGATCACTACAAAATAACATTTGCTTTGGATAAAGAAACTACCCAAAAGACTACCCAAAAAGAATTGGTTGGTAAAAAGTTAGTAGAAAAGTTGGTAAATAAGTTGGTAGAAAAAAAACATACAATTATCAAAAATCTCTCCC
>JAGXLO010000108.1 GCA_018334695.1 Candidatus Cloacimonadota bacterium | reverse complement strand
TTTTTTAATTAATTATCAATTTTAAATTTTAAACGAAAAATGAGCCGAATATTACTCCGGACACTGTAGCCATTATAACCACAAGACCTATGAAGACTAAGGTCTTTTTTGTGCCCATAACACTCCTTATTACCAGCATATTTGGTAGTGAGAGAGCTGGACCTGCCAGAAGCAGAGCAAGGGCTGGACCATTTCCCATGCCGTTTCCCATCAAACCTTGTAGAATAGGTACTTCTGTGAGTGTAGCAAAATACATAAAAGCACCGGCAATAGAGGCAAAGAAGTTTGCCCACAGAGAGTTTCCGCCTACCAGGGAATTTATCCATGCCGAAGGAATTAGACCTTCATTTCCGGGACGTCCCAGCAGAGAGCCTGCTATCAAAACTCCGATAAAAAGTAAGGGCAAGATCTGTTTGGCAAAGCCCCAGGTGGCAGAAAACCAATCCTGCAACTCTCCCTCTGCCGTACTGGTGAAATAAGAAAGTCCTATAATACCTGTGACAAAGGTTAGGATAGTATTTCCTTTAAAAATGATGTGAACTGCAATTACAGCTACTGCCGTTACTAATATCTTCCAGATTTTCATTTTAAATATTTTATTCAGGACAATTCCAAAAATTACTGCCAGAACAGCAGTTATTACCCATTTTGCATGGTAAATAGCTGCCCACAGACCGGAATCTACTTTTGGAGCGCCCCAATTGGCGAATATGAGTATAAGAACCATTATACCAAAATGAACTGCCTCCTGCCATAGGGGGCGACTTGCTTCAGGTTCGGGTGTTGCCATCTGTTTTTTGGCTTTTTCCATCTCCTCTTTACGGAAGATAAAAGCCATAATGAGCCCAATGATTATACTAAAAACGATTGCGCCTACGGCTCTGGCAATACCAATTTCCACACCCAGTACTCTGGCTGTAAGAATTATTGCCAGAACATTAATAGCCGGACCGGAATATAAAAATGTTGTTGCCGGACCGAGTCCTGCACCACGTTTGTATATCCCGCTGAACAATGGCAGGATCGTACAGGAACATACGGCCAGAATTGCTCCGGATACAGAAGCAACAGCGTAAGCAGTAAGTTTTTTTGCTCTAGCCCCCAGATATTTAATAACTGCTTCTTTACTAATGAATACTCCGATAGCACCGGCAATAAAAAAGGCAGGGAGCAAACAAAAAATAACATGCAGCTGAGCATATTCCTTGACCATATGCAGAGCTTCCATAATGGCGTTCTGAAAGCGCAGGGAATTAATTGGCAAAAAGTAAGAGAATAAAAATACAACTGTTATCAGGAGTAGTGGTTTCCACTCATTTTTCCAATTCATATTATCTTTTTATCCTTTCATGTTTTGATATTTAGTAAATTAACGAAATATTGATGTAAAAAAAATAAAATTGTGATAAGCCTTCCCATTCGTCTTCTGACCTTGCCAATAGTTGGCAAGTAGGATATTCTTCAACTCCATCAGCAGATATTAACTCTATCCACTTTTTTAGCTTTTTGCAGATCTTTTTGCAACTGTTTATCAGAAATATCCTTTACCAGATGCAATACTTTATTAACCAGCTCATCATCTGTTCGCAGGTGGTAATTAATAAAACGTTCTTCTTTTTCGGAAGTGATAATATTAGCATTGCGCAGGATCTTAAGGTGATTGGATATGGTGGACATAGAGGAGCCGATTATCTGTCTTATCTCGCAGACACACATGGGTTTGAGCGAGAGCATATTTACGATGCGCAGGCGGGAGGGATCGCCGAGAGCTTTCATAATTTTAAGAAATTTATTCATCTTTACCTTCTTGATTTTATATTTCGACAAATGACGAAATGTGATATTTTTTGTCAAGGGAGTTGTGATTTTTTCTTATAATTTTTTTCCTGAAGAAAATAAAAGCCCTTAAAAGGGCTGTAGATCTTTGCTTGGCTTGTATACCACACACTGAAGTGTGCGGTTAATGAATGATATTATAGCAAATAAAAAGCAAAATTGATTTATCATTAACCACATGTTTAAGCTTGTGGGAATAAACTTAACAGAAAAACCAGCTTTTTAAGTGCTTAAAAAATAATTTTTATAATATGTTTGACAAATGAAAAAACATTTTATCATTAAAAGGGTAAAAAAAATAAGGGGTAAAAATGTCAAAAACATCTATGAAAATATGCTGGTTACATTTGATCTGGACAACCAAAAATCGTTATCCGTATTTTCAAGAAAAAAGAGTAATTAAACAAATTTATCAAATATTTAAGCAAATTTGTTTAAAGAATGATATTTATTATAAGGCATGTTTTATAAATCCTGAACATGTCCATTTATTGGTAGATTTACCAGTAAACTTAACTATACAAAGAATGGTTCAATTTCTTAAAGGAATATCATCTTATACAATAAATCAAAAAAGTCTTTTTAAGACCAGATTCTGTTGGGCGAAACGATATGCCTGTTTTTCGGTTTCTCGAAGAGAAAAACTAAAAGTTGTTAAATATATCAATAATCAACGGGAACATCATAAAAAGGAGAGTTTTACTGAAGAATGGAAGCGATACGCTAGTAGAATTAAAGTAGTAGAATCAAAAAATAAACAAAGCCCTTAAAAAGGCTGTAGATCTTTGCTTGGCTTGTAAACCACACACTGAAGTGTGCGGTTAATGAATGATATTATAGCAAATAAAAAGCAAAATTGATTTATCATTAACCACAAGCTTCAGCTTGTGGAAATAAACTAAACAAAAAACCCAGCCCTTTCAAGGGCTTCTACACCTTAAAACCCGTAAACAACCCCCGCACCAAACTCATAAGCTACATCATTGGTCTTATGCAGGGCGTCATTATCGGTCTCAAAGGTAAAATGAAGCTTGGTGTTATCACCTATGTTGCGAACTAAATTAACTCCATAAGAAGAGATAGCACCATTATAATCCTCTTTATCACCACTGGCTTCTTCTTCCATGGTAGTCATAGAGTAACCCAGAGAGTAAAAAGGCTGCATGGCACACATATTGCAGATATCAAAATTGATAGCAAAAACAGCACAGCCTTCAAAGCCGTTGCTGGTTGCGGATTTTTTGTCATCCACCTTATACTCTTCGTATTCGTAACCTGTACGTATACCTATGTTGATAAGTCTTTCATAACCGGGACTACAACGTTTGAACCACCAGGTGATATTGGCACCGTAGGCTGTTTCCGTCTGGTCAATATCATCACCACCGGCCTGCATGTGGTCGTATTTGTAGGAACCGGCCCAGGCAGAAATATCGAATGTGCCGTTGAATGAGTAACCCAGAGATCCCATAAAGCCGTCTTCCCAGTAGCTTTCCTGAGCAAAGGCAGTGGCTCTTATCCCACTCTGTCCTATGTCCAGAAATGTACTCTGCGCCTGTAAAAAAGTAGCACAGCAGATCAAACCTATAATTAATATTATTTTTTTCATAATACTCCTTTCTTGTTTCATATTTTATTTTTTTGTGTAAAGGTATGTTATATCTTGTGTGATTTAGGGTTGAAACAACGGCAGAACCGATAACGATTATCATGGATATAACAAAAAGAAATATTGCTTTGGCAAGATGTGTCTTTTTCAACCGGTAGCATAGATTACTCCTTTTTTCTTTGTAATTAAGCATACGTATAAAAAATTGAAAAAATAAAATAAATTATTTTGTAACTTAGAAAAATATTTCTGTTCTAACATAGATAATGTATATTGGAATAATATTAATAAAATTTCAAGTTTGTAATTTATTGATGCTCTTCCTTATTTTTTTTTTGATTTTATTCAACATCAGAATGGAACAGGAAATACTGATAATACAAAATGTAGGAATTATAAATACAGCAGGTAATACTTCCACTCCAACGCTGGCCATACTAATTAATTTTGCAGTTAGTGAAAGCATAAGTATGGAAAGGAATATAACGTAAGTAGTGCCGATAAGGTATCCGAGAGGTCTTTTTTTTATAAGCAATATTCCGGTTACAAATGCTATAGGGAGAAGCAAACCGAGGTCGAATCCCTGAACAATAAGGGTTGTGTAATGCTGCAAAGCATCCGGATAGATAGAACTATCCAGTAAAGGTGGAACGACCACACTAAGCCAGAGTAGAGCAATAGCAACCGAATTTACAATTAGGAAGCCGCCAACGAATTTAGAAGGAGTTTTTTCTCTAAATAGTTCAGGAACATCATTAAGTTGGAAAGAATTTAAAACATTAAAAAGTGCGAAAAATGATACTCCCATTAGAACTACATAAGCAAGAAACAGGTAATTATACATACCCATTGCAGTATAAAACAGATAAGTAACAAAGAAGTAACTCAGGGTACCTGCCAGAAGAAAGCGGCTTCTGTTATTATTTTTTCGATAACCCCATAAAGAAATAAGCAATAGGGGTATGCCGATAAAAAGCGTTACATAATCCTGCGCTATGCCCTGAACTGCTACATCTGCAGACATGTGTTTGTAAATACCCTCGCCGCAAATAATTACGGTTTTACCTCGAATGGATTCATATTCAAATCTGCCTGGTCCCGCTTCAGAAAGAATTCCGGTAAGAGTCGTGATGGCAGAAATGAGAACTATTAAGATAACTAAAATTGTAATAATTCTTTTGGCATGCATTTGTAAATCCTCAAATTATTTTTATTGATCATTACTTATTTTGGCTTCTAATTTCTTTTTCTCTTTTTTCAAATTTAATTTAACGAATTGCTCTACTAACCAACCACAGGTTCTTTTGAAGAAGTTAATCTTTGCTGGAACGTAATAGGATTTATTCTGTAATTTAGAATAATGTTCATAGTCTTTGGGGGACACCTCTTTGGTTAATTCACTGCCAAGAAAAGTTCTTTGTGCTTTAAACTGAATTACCTGGCTTAATGCGGGAGTTAAATTTTTTGTGTTTAGGTTTTTATAAAATATTTCTACAGCTTCTTTTATCTTAATATCCTGCTTGATTTCAGTTTCGCTTTTATCGGGAGGTGTAACCAGTCCAAAAGTTGTAACCGTTTTAGCTCCCCAGATATAGGCTACATCTTTAAGGTATTTCAGAACATCTTTCAAGTTCATAACACCGGTAGTGGAGATGACCATAACATCCTGATCAAAGAGAGCAGGTCTGTGACAAAGAAAGGATAATCTGTCAATAAAATTTTTCATTATTGCTGTGACCTGAGCCACATACACGGGAGAGACAAATATAAGTCCATCTGCTGTAAGCAATTTTTGTAAAATATTTTCACGAACGTCAGGAAAGGGACATTTTTCTTCACCATAAAATAAACAGTTATGGCAACCGATACATTGTTTTATATCAGCTTGCTTCAGAAAAATGTATTCGAATTCAAAGTCAGCTAATTTCTTCATTTCTGTTTCAAACTGTTTGGTAACAAGATAACTGTTTTTCTTTCTGGGACTACCGAATATTACGACTATTTTCATTATAATTTCTCTCTTTTTATAAAGTTAAAGATAAATTGAAAAATCGCCTGAAATGAGTCAAGTTTCAGTGAGAAATCCATAAAATTAGTTACAAAATTTAATTATGAAAATAGTTTTTTGATTTAAATGATAGGGGATGGAGAGTTAGAAAGCAGATTAGGGAGGGCACAAGACAGATGACGACTCTAATCCTAAAATAGGTCGACACTTGGGAGCCAGAAACTCATAAAAAACCATCCAATCTAAAATACCCTCTCGAGAGGGGGGATCACGAAGTGGTGAGGGGTGTAAAACTTATATCTTCATAAAATTCGAAATTTAAAATAAGTTCCATCTTAAAAATCATTGTCACTCTGATGAACGAAGTGAAGAAGAGTCTCCCTGAAGCTGGCAACAAACTAAAAAATGTGAAAATACACCGCAAAGATGGGAAAGATAGTAAATATGTATGGAGTGAGGAGTAGTTAGAAGAGGGTCCAGGTTACAGAGGAGAATGTGAGATGGGAAAGGTGAAAGGGGAAAAGGGAAAAGAAAAAGAGCAACAATCCAGCTCTCGGCAAGTCCTTCTTTGTCACGATGAATCGTGACTCATCGAGGATGACAAAATTCGTTTGTTAAAAGTAGTTCATTATATTTGAATTATGATTGTTTATGTGAGAAAAATTATGAAACGCTCACATATTTCAAAATAACGAAAAAATATTGTCACTCTTATAGCAGCGTAGCAAATGAAGTTTATAATCCCGATTTATCGGTAGCGGAGCTAATTGTTTAGCAGTTCTCAACTCCTCCCGATAATCGGGACGAGGAAGTCGAGTCCTGCAAAGAATACGGGAGTTTGACAGATGGTAGTAAACAGAAAATTGAGTATAGCAAAATCCTGATTTTATTATGAGGGCGGACTTCCGTATAGGATTCGTAGATTCTTAAATCAGGAGTCGATAATCTCTCCCCAGACTTCTGACATCAGTATCCAATAAATATCCACAAATTATAATAAATTTCTACAAATACTATTAAAATCCTAATCCACTAAACTACTAAATCCTTCAATTTCTAAATCTTAAACCCCTAATCCCCAAACCCTACACCTCTAAACTTCTACACCCCTAACCCATAACCAAGCCCCTGGAACCTATCATCTTGACCCGTCTCTCATTTTGCCTTTAAGAAATTGAGCATTTATAGCTACGATAACCGTACTCATACTCATAAGGATTGCACCTAAGGCGGGACTAATAATAATTCCG
>JAGXLO010000107.1 GCA_018334695.1 Candidatus Cloacimonadota bacterium | reverse complement strand
GATAACTTTGGGAGCATCAAAGGTGGTTTTCTTTACATTTGCCGGTCTGCCGTTACCAATATATTTGGAAAAGGCTTCATTAAAAAAATTAGTATACCCCTTATCAAACATAACTGCTGCAATATGTGATCTGCCCACCAAATTTTTATTTGTAGCCTTATCAAACACCTCGTTAATTGAAATATCAAAACCGAATAAATCATGTAGTTCTTTTAATATTTTCTCTGCTCTTTCTAGTCTCTTAAACTGATGGTAATCTAAAATCCTGTTTAACTCTTTATCAAAAATATCGATAAAATATCCAAGAATGTGCAATTCATAATTATCATAATATGTGCTCATTTCTACTCCGGGAACAACTTCTATCTCGAATTTATGCTTTAGAGGTAAGCTCTCTTTATGGGCATCAATGCAATCGTGATCTGTAAATGAAATTATATTATAATCCTCCTGGTGGACAATCTCTATAACTTCAGCTGGTGTGCATCGTCCATCAGAAAACGTCGTATGTATATGTAAATCTATATTTTTCATCATATCCTTAGTGAATTTAAATTAATGTCACAAAATTGGGAATATCAAAATTAAAGTCAAGTAGAAGGGATATAGAATAGTATAAATCGCCAATTTTGTATAATTTTTTGGACAGAACTTGCTTCATTAGTAAGATAAAAGATATAATAAAAAAAATTTATTAAATTTTAAAAAGGAGTAAATATGAGCATTCATATTGAAGCAAAAAAAGGAGAAATTGCACAAACAATTCTTTTGCCGGGCGACCCGCTTAGAGCCAAATTCGTTGCCGAAAATTTTCTTAATGGTGTTAATTGCTATAATAAAGTTAGAGGGATGCTTGGTTATACTGGATTTTATCATGACAAAAAGATTTCTGTTCAAGGAACAGGGATGGGGATACCCTCTATGGCTATCTATGCTACAGAATTAATTCGTGAATACAATGTAAAGAATCTTATAAGAATCGGTAGCTGTGGTTCTATACAAAAAGATATAAACTTACGTGATATAGTTCTAGCCATGAGCAGTTCCACAGATTCTTCTTTTAACAAAATTCGCTTTCCCGAGATAGAATATGCGCCAACAACAAATTTTGATTTATTAAAAAAAGCTTACGATCTGGCAAAGGAAATGAATATTGATCTTCATGTAGGAAGTATAGTATCAAGTGACTTATTTTATCCCGATAATTCGGATAATTGGAAAAATTGGGCAAAATATGGAATTCTTGCGCTTGAAATGGAAACAACTGCTCTTTATACGTTAGCGGCAAAATATGGCGTAAAAGCACTCTCAATTCTAACGGTTAGTAACATGATAGATAGCGGCGAAGAAACCACTGCTGAGGAAAGGGAAAAAACATTTACGGATATGATAAAATTAGCTATCAAAACTGCTACAGATTAGCCATTGTTATTTTTCATCAAATTTTATTACGCGAAAAGTATAAACTTCTGTATCTTTTTGCAAATAAGCGTCTTTAGGTAATCCTGCTTTGTGTGAACACAGTTTTTCCATAAATGTCTGTCTGTTCCACCCTGTATCCGTAGCAACCTGAGGCAAAAACACGCCGGTTTTGTATCCTTTCTTTACATAAACTCCATGTTTCCCCATCTCTATTTCGGATATATTTTCAACTTGCTTCAAGGGAGTTAGAATAGAGACCTCTATATTAATTTTATCCAGCTCATCCTGTTTTAATGCAGGAAAGCGATAATCATTAAATGCAGCCGAAACTGCCATTTGGTTTACTGCTTGATAAAGTGGCATTTTTGCCTGTAACTGCCCGATACAACCGCGTAAAGTCCCCTGTTTGTTCAGGGTTACAAATACCGCTCTTTTAGCTTTAAGCCTTTTATCCTCAGGTGGCTCCACTTTCATGACTTCTCCATTTTCCAGATAATATTTTATGCTACGCCTGGCTAAATTTAGGAGATATTGTTTGTCTTCTTTGGAATAGCGGTCATTACTATTTTCTGTTTTATTTCTGCTGCTACTATTGTTTTTGGGGAAAACCCAGGATGAATAACCCACCACGCCCCTGGAGGCAGTGCCGGGCATCACGTCACCGGAAGTTAAATATTCAAGGCATATCCCTTCGGTCTTATTAAAATATTTCAATAACTCTACAGTAGTGTATATTGCAAAATACCCACAGAGTTCTGACTTACCTCGGATTACATTCTGTTTTAGTTCATTCCATTTCTTATTTTTGATTAATCTGATAGTTTCGTTGTCTATATCCTTTGCGTTTTCTATGGAATGATAATGTGACATATCAGTGCTGGCTACTAATAAGAAGTTTCTGTCTTCATTCTCAATAATAGAAGCAAGTGAATTTGCCAGCTCATCAAGCAGAGTTAGATCCTGAGTAGCAGTTAAGATTGGAACAATCTTAAAATTTTCTAATTGATACTGCAGGTATGGTATTTGCGTTTCCAGAGAATTTTCGCGGTGATGAATTTTTTCTTTAAAGACAAAATTTTTGTTACCGAAAATAAGTTTTTGCGCTATTTCATTGTCGATAGGGACTTTACCCAGAGGTGATTGGTATGCTTCACCATTATAAATTGATATCTCACCCGTGTTGTAACTATGGCTTGATCCTATCAAAATCACACAGTCGTAATCCCCATTTGACAAAAGAGAATATCCATGAGCAGCTACACCTCCGGATAACTCCAAACCGGCATGCGGTGATATTAAGGCAAAAGGAACTAAATTTTTCTCTTTTTCTGATAATTTAACACTCTCGAACTGATTATTTAATAATTCTTCCAGCTTCTCTTTCTCCTGTGGATACCAGGTACCTGCCAGATAGGGCTCGCGTACCTGAGATTGAAGGTTTTGGGAAAGTAGGATAACTATAAAAAATATGCTAAAGCCCATCAATATTTTTCTTATCATATTGTCTCCTTTTGTGCATTTATAATATTATAAATAAGTGATAAAATGAAATGAATAAAAACAATAATTGCAAGAAATTTAATATTTAATTTTATCCCATAAACAGGAAGAAGCACTACTCCAAAAATCAAACCGCCTAAAAATGCTCCTATTGTATCAGCAAAATAAAATGTGGCTCCTTTTTCTGATTTTTCCTTATTTTTCGACATTAATATGCTGGACAGAATCATTCCTTCAAAAATTGATAGAGCCAGGTTAAAAATAAAATAATAAATTGGATTTATCTTGTTCTGTACTAGCAACAGAATAAATATGAGCAATAGAGTGTTTAGAAAAAGAACAATTGCAAAATTTCTTTTAATTTTCCCGGGAGCTAAAAAGCCCAAAGTTAAGCCCAGCATAAAAGAAGATGTAAAAATTGCAACTACATAATAGATATATCCGTGATAAACCTGGAACAGATATAGAAGCACTATTTGCATAACAAAAGCCACCAGGCTAGTAGAAACAATTATGGAATTTTCAATAAACCCTGAAACACCCACACTCTTAGTTTTGTTAAGAAAAGCCAAAAACCAGATTAGAATAAGGAGAAGGAAAAAAACGATAGTTTTATTATTTTTTAAAAAGTTTATTTGTGAGCTAAAACTTTTATCAAGATGTTTTAGCCAGTACTGGATTGTGGAAAGAAAGGCAGCAGGCTCAAGTACATTATTTATCTCTGAAGTTTTCTCTGAAATATTACTCTTAATTTTATTTACTCTGAATTCATTACAAGTATCAAAAATTAAACTTTGGTTAAACCAACTGCTCTGCAAATTTTTCTTCTCCATTCTTGCAATCAATTCATCAACATCATTGGTAATGTAATTATCATTACTCGCCACAAATATATTTTTTTGAGCAGGAATTATTACAATATTGGAAAAAGATTCTGAAAATGTATTATAAACTACATTATTCAAATTTGCGAGTTCAGGTAGCATATAATTTTCTGCGTTGCTGATTGTGATGGCTGCTACCGAAGTTTTTCTTTTTAGATGAGCTTTGATCAAATCAAAAAAGTCGTTGGTGTAATACCTGTTTAGAAACAAGGAGGAAGGATCGGGCATATCAAAATATATTATATCATACTTCTTATTACTTTCATGCAAATACAACAAAGCGTCTTTTTGTATAAGATTTACAGCAGGATTCCTGTCTTGATAAAATTCACTAGCTTTGAGCACATTTTCATCAATTTCAAGATAATCAATATTTATCCCGCCATATGCCAAAAATTCTTGCGGATAATTATTCAGCAACCCTCCTACCAACAGCACATCACTCGGTTTAGAATGTTGTAAAAGCACAAAATTGACCATCTCCTGAGCATAATTCTCATTTTCGGAATTGGCAAACAACACTCCGTCCCAGAAATAGTTCTTTTGATCGTGGCTTTTTGTGATATCAAATCTGCCGTATTTGGAATCATGCGATGCGATAAGCTTTTCCGGCTCGTATCTGGTTTGATAATTTGTAATAAATATGGAATGAGAAAAAAACATGAAGCTGATAAAAGCTATAATACCGAGAATAAATATTCGCTTTTTACTGAATAGATATAGTAGAAAAAAAGCTAGAGCTCCAACAAAAATCAGAATTGAGAAGCCTTTAAAAATTTGTATTAATAAATAAAAGAGAATTCCCCCCACCATCATTCCCATAGATTCAAAAATGTATACTTTTTTAACTCCTTCTGTAAAACGTGAATGCAGATGTGAATTAACAGGAAACAGATAGCCAATAATCAGGCATCCGGGTGACAATACTGCAATAGCGAGTATGAATAAAGAAGATATATTTATAACAATTCCCGAAATTACAGAAAGTTGTTCAACAAAAAGCCTTATAAATAAAAATTGGAGAGGAATAAGCAGAACCAGTAATGATAATGAGATATAAACTGCATTTTGAAAACCTTGCTTCACGGGGAATTTTTTATAAAGAAAACTACCCAGAGCTACCATCAAAAGCCAGGTTGAAAGGAAAATCGAATAGATAATCTCATTACCAAAGACTTCTACCACCAATTCTCGTAATAGAATTGTTTGAGCCAGGACTGAGATCAAGCCTACCAGAAAATAATAGATAAAATATTTGCGTTCTTCTTTAGTTATCTGCAAATCAAAAAGGGGGATTTTTTTCATTGAATGAAGTCAGCAATTCTGTGCTTACCAGCGACCGTATATTTTTTGTTCACAAAAAGGGCATCTCCCCTTTTCAATTTTATTAAAATTTATGTGATAGCCGGAGCGGTCGATCAATTTTTTTCCACAAGCCGGGCAGAATGTATCTTCATATTGTGAGGAGATATTACCAATATAAACATATTCAATTCCTGCTTCCTGAGCAATTTCTCTGGCTTTATCAAGTGTTTCAAAGGGTGTAGGGGCTCTGTTTAACAATTTATATTTTGGGAAAAATCTGGAGAAGTGCAGAGGGTATTGTGTGCCCAGAGAATCTGCTATCCAATTGCACATCTCTCTGATAATGTTTGTAGAATCATTCGCCTGAGGAATAACAAGGTTAGTAATCTCTATATTAATATTTTCTTCTTTGGCAGTTTTTAAGATGTTTAAAACAGGTTGCAGCTGTCCGGTGGTATATGTATCATAAAAATCTTCCGAGAAACCTTTTAGATCAATATTTGCTGCATCCAGGTACTGGCAAAGTTTTCTGAAGGGCTCCTCGTTAATATATCCACACGTAACCATAACCGTTTT
This sequence comes from Candidatus Cloacimonadota bacterium, assembly GCA_018334695.1. Classification (GTDB taxonomy): domain Bacteria; phylum Cloacimonadota; class Cloacimonadia; order JGIOTU-2; family JGIOTU-2; genus TCS60. The sequence goes on along the minus strand of JAGXLO010000107.1, from coordinate 1,060 downwards.
TATATTATTTTCTTGCGCCAGGTTGGCAATATCATACATGTATTCATAAAAAATCGTGGGTTCAGTATAGGTGAAAGCGATCGATTTGCACTCATATTGTTTTGCCAGGTCGATTATCTGTTTGGGAGTTTTCTTTTCTGTATTCACTTCCGAAGGATTGGATTGTGAAATTTCCCAGTTCTGGCAAAAGTTGCAACGCAGGTTGCACCCGGCTGTTGATATAGATAATATCCGTGAACCGGGATAAAAATGATATAGGGGTTTTTTCTCGATTGGATCTATATTAATTGCAACCGGTCTACTATAAACAATCGTATATAATTTACCGTTGATGTTCTTTCTTGCCCCACAGATACCTTTTTGACCTTCTTTTAATAGACAATTGTGTGGACAGAGATGACACTGTACATAATCCTGCCCCATCTCTTCATAAAACTGAGCTTCTTTTTCATACCACTTTGACTGAGCCGACAAAAATGCAGACGCCAGAAGTAAAAATACCGTTAAAATGATTACTCGTTTATTCATATTAAACTTCCGTTAAAATTATTTGGACTTATAGTATAATAGCTCTTAAACATGTCAAAGAATAATATAATGTTCTTCATATTGGTTGTTTAGTATTTTTTAATGAACTTCCTGGGTTCAAATTTAGCAAAAGATACACAAATTTATTGACATACTTATTTTTCTATTGGAAATTATTAAACACACAAAAAACAAAAATAAAAATCAGGATGGAGATAACATGGAAAATAAAGAATTATTTGAAAAGATCAAAGACGAAGCCGGTAATATTCTTACTAATGTGGCACAAAAAACAGAATACCTGGCAAAAAGTTCAACCCTAAAACTAACAAAAGGTTCACATAAAGCAAGCATAAAAACACATTTTAAAAATATCGGGAGATATGTTTACGAAAATCAAGATAAATATAAAGATAACGCATTTATTAAGGAACAGCTGGAGCATATAAACCAGCTGGAAGCAAAAATAGAGGAAATTAAAGAAAAACTTGAGGGACTAAAAAAGGAACAAATAGAAAAAAATAGAGCGGAA
>JAGXLO010000021.1 GCA_018334695.1 Candidatus Cloacimonadota bacterium | reverse complement strand
TCGTTCCAAATCAGATGTATAACCAATATAAATCTTATCATAATCTCTCGAATATAAAACATATGTATAATATTGCTTTTCATTCATAAGATCTCCCATAAAAAATGGCTCCACAGGAGGGACTCGAACCCCCGGCAAAGTGGTTAACAGCCACCTGCTCTACCACTGAGCTACTGTGGAACCTAAGTTGGATACTCTTTTTTTAAAGCCGTTTATTTATGTCAAGTTAAATATATAATTTTTTCAGAATCCAGCGACACATTTACAACTTTTTATGCTAGTTGTTCTTTTTCTTTTTGTGTAGTTGTTTTTTGTTGCGGCTTTGTTAATATATATTTAGGTTTAGCTGAATCGGTAATAACTTCTTTAGTGATATGGCAGGTATCAACATCCATTTTATCGGGCAGATGAAACATAATATCATTCATAATAGATTCCATAATTGAACGTAAACCACGGGCACCGGCACCACGCTTAATAGCTACCTGTGCAATTGCTTCCAGAGCTTCTTTATCAAATTCCAGGCTTACATCCTCTATTTCAAATAAAGCTTTATATTGCTTAACAAGAGAATTTTTTGGTTCAGTAAGGATTGACACAAGCGCATCTTTACCCAGTTCGGACAACGTTGTTTGTACGGGAATTCTGCCTACAAGTTCCGGTATCAGTCCAAATTTCATAAGATCCTGCGGTTCAACTTTTGCCAGTATTTCACTACGTTTAGTTTCAGAATTACCGATCAATTCTGATCCGAATCCAACTGTCTTCTTCATGATTCTTCTTTCAATAATTTTTTCGAGATTATTAAAAGCGCCTCCAACAATAAATAGAATATTTTTTGTATTAACTTCTATAAATTCCTGATGAGGATGTTTACGTCCACCCTTGGGCGGAACATTAACAGTATCGCCTTCTAGAATCTTTAAGAAAGCCTGCTGCACTCCTTCACCCGATACATCACGTGTGATAGAAGGTGTTTCGGACTTACGAGCAATTTTATCTATTTCGTCAATATATATTATACCTCTTTGAGCCTTTTCTACATCATAATCTGCAGATTGTAATAATCTAACAAGTATGTTTTCGACATCTTCGCCTACGTAACCGGCTTCTGTTAAAGTAGTTGCATCAGCAATAGCAAAAGGTACTTTGAGATATCTTGCCAGAGTCTGAGCAATAAGAGTTTTACCGGTTCCGGTAGGCCCTAACATCAAAATATTACTTTTTTCAAGTTCAATATCTTTTACAAGGTGTTGCTTAAATATTCTTTTATAATGATTATAAACTGCCACGGATATGGTCTTTTTTGCTTTATTCTGACTTATAACATACTGATCAAGGAATTCTTTAATTTCGCTGGGAGTAGGAAGAACAAAGTTCTCGTCAAAACTTTTTTCTTTCTCTTTTTCAACGATGGTATAACACATCTTAACGCAGTTTATACAGATGTTGCCATCCACTCCACGGATTAATTTACCAACTTCAGATTTTGGTTTTCCGCAAAATGAACATTTTTCGTTTTCCATATTATTTCCTTTTTTCTATAACTTCGTCTATGATTCCGTATTCTTTAGCTTCGTCTGAATCCATGAAAAAATTTCTATCTGTGTCTTTTTCAATTTTTTCAATGGGTTGTTTAGTATGTTTATGTAAAATTCTGTTCAATCTATCTTTTATTTTACTAATTTCTTTGGCATGAATTTCGATATCTATTGCCTGTCCTTTTACTCCACCAAGTGGTTGGTGAATCATTATACGCGAATTGGGAAGGGCAGAACGTTTACCCGGTTCACCAGCAGCGAGTAAAACAGCACCCATGCTGGATGCTTGACCGATACAAATTGTCTGGACATCGGGCTTAATATATTGCATAGTATCATAAACTGCAAGACCCGAAGTAACTGAACCACCGGGGGAGTTTATATACATATAGATATCATTTTTAGGATTATCTGCTTCAAGATGAAGTAACTGTGCAATAATTGTATTTGCAAACTGATCATTAATAACAGGTCCAACGAAAACAATACGATCTTTCAATAATCTTGAGTAGATATCATAAGCACGTTCGGTTTTACCTGAGTGCTCAATTACCATTGGAATCAAAGCCATATTTTCCTCTTATTCCTTTTTCTTATCTTTAGATTTATATTCTTTTTTGGGTTTCTTAAAATTTACAGTATCAGAAATTTTATTCAATATCTTCTTATCTTTAATTCTTGTTTTGATCTGTTCTTTGTCAATATTTTTTCCATACATCTCTTTGTATTTTTCTACTTCCATATTCGCATTTTGCGCATCTTCTTTTATCTGCTTTTCTATTTCATCATCAGAAACTTCAATTTCTTCCAGCTCTCGCAATTTCTTCATCACATAATAAGTTTGAATTTCTTTCTCAGCATAGGAGCGATACATATTTTTGAATTGCTCCATTTGTTCTTCACTAACTTTATTTGCTTGTCCGCTTTGTTTAATCATTCTACTAACGTAGTTTTCAACGAGAGATTGAGGTACTTCAAATGGATTTTTATCAATTATAGCTTTTAGAACAGATGCATTTTTATTACTTTCATTTCTTTCTTCTAATTGTTTGGCGAGTTCCTCTTTAACATCTTTTTTTAATTCTGCAAGATTTTCATATTCTCCCACATCTTTAGCAAATTCATCATCCAGCTCTGGCATTTCAACTTTCTTTACACTTGTGATCTCGATTTGTATGGATTTTTTTTGCTCATTACCCTCGTCATCTTTTGTTTTGAATTGCAATTCAGAATTAACTACATCACCTTTTTTAGCTCCTAACAGATCATTATCAAATTTTTCTCCAAATCTCTGTTGACCAACTTTGTAACCATTATCCTCTTTTTTCTCTACATCTTTTCCGTTTAACTTCTGAATAGTGTAATAAATCAAGTCTCCTGTTTCTATTTCGCCTTCTTTTTCCACACTCTGGGAATATTGCTGTTGTAATTCATTTAATTTTGCTTCAATCATCTCATCTGTTACTTTAGCCTGTTCATATTCTACATCGAAATTTTTGTATTCATCCAATTCTATTTCAGGAGCTACTTCAAAGGAAAAATTCATGATAAGATCTTTTCCTTTATCCCAATCAAAGTTTGTAAGTTGAGCTTGATTAACCGGAAGTACATTATCTTTTTCTAATTTACTAAGTGCTTTTTTATAATATTTGGGAGCAAACTCTTCAATGAAACCAATTTTCAATTTATCTTTCAACAAATTTTCAACAGTGGACAATGGAGCTTTCCCTTTACGGAATCCATCTATATTTACATGTTTTCTATATTTTTTAACTACAGAATAATAATCTTCTTCTGCTTGCTTTTCCGGAACTGTCAATTCCAGTTTTCTTTTACACTGACTAGCTTTTTCTAATTTTTGTTCCATTATTTACTAACCTCTATTTATTTTTTATTGTGGTGCGAAAGAGGGGATTCGAACCCCTACAGGAATGATCCCACTGGATCCTAAATCCAGCGCGTCTGCCGTTCCGCCACTTTCGCACTCTTAAGATAAGTTACTTTAATAATCTTGTTTGTCAAAGCAATTATTCCAGAAAAGATATATTTGCCTTCAATTTTTCAATTGTGGAAGAAAGTTCTAATTTCTTTTCTTTTTCTTTTTCTACTACTGCAGCCGGAGCTTTTTGCAAAAATTGCTCGTTCTCTAATTTTCTTTTGCAGCCGGCAAAAACATTTTCTAATTTATTAAGTTTTTTTATCAATCTCTTGCGTTCAGTTTCTATATCAATAACACCTTCCAGAGGCATAAAAATTTCAATGCTTTTGATCACACTCGCTGTAGATTTATCCGGCTTAACTACATCATCACCAATATAAATTTTATCAACATTTGCCATTAGCTGAATGTACTTACTATTATCCTGAAGTGTATGTCGGTCGAAATCCTTTATTGACTTTATATGAATGTTAACATGAGTCGCGGGAGGAACATTCATATCTTTTCTCATACCGCGAATGCCGATTATTGTATCAATTAACAATGACATTTTACGGGCTGAAATTGAGAATTTTTTATCTTTATCATAGGCATGAAAGGAGGTTTTAAGAATCGAATCTGCTAAAGGTTTGGGATAAAACTCCTGCAATCTTTGCCAGATTTCTTCTGTGATAAAAGGCATTACAGGTTGAAGCATTCTCAATGACTGGTCAAGGACATGTAAGATCAAAAAATTACCTGTTTTTTTTAAAGATTCATTTTCTTGATTATAAATCCTGTCTTTTACAATCTCCAGGTACCAGGCGCAGAATTCATTCCAGAAGAAATCATAAATTATATGGGTGGAGTCATTAAATCTGTATTCGTTATAAGCAGTTGATATTTCTTTGCTAACTTCATTTAAACGGTGAAGTATCCACTCATCTACAAGCTCTAATTCCAAATCCGCCAATTTGGGAATTTCATCCAATTCTTCAGCATTCATGAATACAAATCGTGCTGCATTCCATATTTTATTAGCAAAATTTCTTCCTGTTTCAATAAGAGAATCACTATATACTACATTATTACCTTTGGGTGTATTAAAAACCATGCTAAATCGAACAGCGTCAGCACCAAACTTATTAATGATTTCGATTGGGTCGGGGGAATTACCCAGAGATTTAGACATCTTAACTTTGTTTTCATCCAGTACTGTACCATGGATATAAACGTTTTTAAAGGGAATCTCTTCCATAAATTCCATGCCAGCCATAACCATTCTGGCGACCCAGAAGAATATTATTCCGGGGTCTGTAATTAAAACATCTGTGGGATAAAAATATTCAAGATCAGGGGTATTTTCCGGCCAACCCATCGTGGAAAAGGGCCAAAGCCAGGAAGAAAACCAGGTGTCCAAGACATCACTATCTTGGGTTATGGAATCAGAGCCACATTTGGAGCAGGTTTTTGGTTTTTCTTTAGCTACAAACGTTTCCCCGCAATCATCACAATAATAAACTGGAATTCTGTGCCCCCACCAGATTTGGCGCGAAATACACCAGTCGTGAATATTTTCCAGCCAATTTATATAAACTTTTTTCCAACGCGGTGTCTGAAATTTGATTTTTCCGTTTTTTACAACTTCAAGGGCTTTTTCCGCTAGAGGCTTCATTCTAACAAACCACTGGTTAGAAAGATAAGGTTCAATAACAGTATCGCAGCGATAGCAGTGTCCCACTCTATTGGTATAATCTTCAATTTTGCTCAGGAGTCCAAGCTCTTCCAGATCTTTTAGGACCTCTTTTCTACACTCAAAGCGATCCATACCTTCATATTTATCTCCGGCATTGGAATTCATGATACCTTTTTCATCCATGATGAGTATTTTTTTAAGATTATTTCTTCTACCAATCTCAAAGTCATTTTCATCATGTGCCGGAGTAACTTTTACACAGCCGGTTCCAAACTCAGAATCTACGAAATCATCTGCTATTATCTCAATTTCTCTGTTTACCAAAGGGACGATTACTTTCTCATCGATAAGATCCTTAAATCTTTCATCGGAGGGGTTCACGGCTACTGCCGTATCACCGAGCATGGTTTCCGGTCTGGTAGTAGCAACTTCTACAAATTTATTCTTATCATTTTTAAAAGGATATTTGATATACCATAATTTAGAATTTTTATCTTCGTGTTCAACTTCGTCGTCAGCCAGAGCTGTTTCGCATCGAGGACACCAATTGATAATATATTTCCCCTTATAGATCATATTTTTTTCATAAAGCCTTATAAAAACCTCTTTTACAGCATTTGATAATCCCTCATCCATTGTAAATCGTTCTCTGGACCAATCACAACCTGACCCCAGCTTTTTCAATTGATCAATAATCAGATTACCATTCTCGTCTTTCCATTCCCAGATTCTTTCTATCATTTTTTCTCTACCCAAATCAAATCTGGTTTTTCCTTCTTTAGCCAGTTCTTTTTCAACAACGTTCTGAGTAGCTATTCCGGCATGGTCGGTACCTGGTAGCCACAGTGTTTCAAATCCTTGCATTTTTTTATAACGGATCATAATATCTTGCAAAGTATTATTAAGTATATGACCCATATGCAGAATACCAGTTACATTAGGTGGAGGAATTACAATTGTAAAAGGTTCCTTATTTTCATTTATTTCAGCCTTAAAAATTCCCAGATCCTGCCAAAATTTATACAATCTAGATTCAATATTCTGGGGATTATAAACTTTTTTCATTTTATTCATAAAAATCCTTTTCGATTATGTTTATAAATAAGAAATATTATTGATTGAGTTTTGAATTTTATTTCTCGTATTTGATGTCAAGTTTTTAGAAAACGCATATTGGGTGATAAATAAAAACAAAATTAGTAGCAACTAGTTTTACAGATCCAGAAGATAATCAATATCAACTTCATCCACAGCTTCTTTTCGCAATTCCTCAATAATTTTTTTGTAAATCTGTCTTACTCTTTCACGCGAGAGTCCAATTTCTCGAGCAATCTGGGCAAAATTTTTACCTTTGTCCTCTTCACCAAATCCAAAGTATTCTTTGATGATTCTGGCATCTCTTGGACTTAATTCATCAATTTTTTTGTTTATTCTGTCGCGTAACTTCTTTTTATAATATATTTTCTTTGGATCAATATTCTGGCTGTAGAAACTTTCTTTATCGCTTACCTGATGTGCATCCATTCTACCCAGAGCATTATCTTCTCCATAAATCTTGTCCAGTGATACAATATCACGATCCTGCTTCATCAGGCTTTTTGCTTTGGACTTATTTATATCAACTTCATCGGCAATTTCTTTTATGCTGGCTTCTTCTCCGCTTTTTGCCTTATGTTTCTGCTTGGCACTTTTTATTTTATTAATAGTAGAAACTGCCTTGGAAGGAATTCTTATCAATTTACTTTTTTCATAAATTGCGTAACGAATCGCCTGCTGTATCCACCAAACGGCATAAGTAATAAGCTTGGTATCACGGGAGGTATCAAATTTATTAATTGCCTTAATCAAACCAAGATTGCCTTCGCTTATTAATTCAGATAAAGAAAGCCCACGTCCCTGAAATTTTGCAGCTACTTTGACCACAAATTTCAGGTTACTTCTTACTAATTTATCCATTGCCTCTTTATCTCCGTCCTGAGCTTTTATCAAAAGTTCCTTTTCTTCTTTTTTGGGCAGAGGTTCAATATCGGCAATGTCGGATAAATATTTTTGTAAACCTTTATCTTGTGAGGGATTATCTACCATTTGTTTTATCCATTTATAATATTAGCACACAATTATTTTTTCTCTAAGTCTACAATCTTATTGTTAGGTATCTATAGAAATTTTTCCCGGAATTAATGTAGAGTAAAATCGAATTCTGATTCTTTTCTTTAATTATCTGGACGGCTTCATAAAAATCATTTTCATCTTTTATGTCAATGTTTTCGATTTCTAATATCACATCTCCAATATTAAGAGCAGAGTCTTCGGCTGAAGAATTTCTGCGAATCCCGGTAACAACTACTCCTTCTTCCACATTAATATTAAATTTTTCGGTCAATTGAGGAGTTATATTACTAATGGAAATACCAAGCCAATCCTGTGTATCCTTACCCATTTCTTCAGCTTTGGCAATTGTGTTCTCGGGTCTGGCACTCAGTTTCACTCGCTTTGTAATAATATCACCATTGCGTACAATTTTTAATCGGACTGTTGAACCTACCGGCTCATCAGCTATCATGATTCTAAATTTGCTTACATTCGATACGAGTTGACCATTTATGGCAATTATCACATCTCTTTTTTGCAAACCAGCATCATCTGCAGGAGTATTTTTCTCTACATGTCCTATAAGAACACCTTTACTGGATTCTAAGTCTAACTTATCTTGAAGTATAGGAGTTATTTCCTGGGGTAAAATTCCCAAATATGCTCTTTCAACATAGCCTTTATCTTCCAAATCATTAATAACTGTTTTCACGATATTTATAGGAATAGCAAAGCCAATGCCAATGTTGCCTCCGGAAACAGTAGAAATAGCAGCATTTACACCAACTACTTCTCCGTTGATATTTACCAGTGGGCCTCCGCTATTGCCTGGATTTATAGCCGCATCGGTTTGAATATAATCCTGATAAACCGGTGAATCTTTACCAAAATTAAGGTTAGCTCTGCCTTTGGCACTAACAACACCCAGTGTTAAAGTTCCGGAAAGATCTTGTCTTAACGGATTACCTATAGCTATAACCCAGTCCCCTACCCAAAGGGAATCCGAATTACCAAGTGTAGCCGTACTTATTTGTTTATCTTTATCAACCTTTGCTTTAATGAGAGCAAGATCGGTTTCCCCATCAGTGCCGACAATCTCAGCATTATACTCGGATTCATCAGATAATGTTACGGTAATTTCCGGCTCATTAGCTTTACTGAAAAGATGATTGTTAGTAATAATAAATATTTCATTACCAGTTTGTTTATAAATAAAACCGGAACCAAAGCCTACAGATTTTCTCTTTTGTCTTGGTTGTGGTTGAAAAAAGAATTTAAAGAATTCATCGGGAATTTGAGGATTTAGCCGGGCTATCTGTGCTTCCCATTCTACTTTAATATTTACTACAGTTTTAATAACATCTTCTGCTACATAAGCAAAAGGACTGTGGGTTGAGTAATCTTGAATTTTACCGGAGGGGTTTGCAGAAAGAAAAGAAGTGCATAGAAAAAGTGAAAGTAATATGATAACACATTTTCTAAACATTTTATAACTCCTTATTTGATTTTTAATCGATATTTTTCTTATAAATTTTTCCACTACGAATGCAGGAAGTACAAACATTTATCTTTTTAACACCATTTTTAGTTTGAACTTTTATTTTTTGAAGATTCAAATTCCATCTTCTATTAGACTGATTTTCAGAGGAGCTTCTTTTTTTTCCAAAGAGTGGTCCTCTTCCGCATATTTCGCATTTTTTAGCCATAATTTTTGCTCATCCTTACTATTTTTATCTTTATTAAGTTGACATTCTCTAAAAATGTAAAATTTAGTGGCAAGTTTTTCTAAAAGAAATGTAGTAAAAATTATCTATTTAAAAGGTTATATGAAAAAAATTTATATTGAAGCACTCGGATGTCCAAAAAGTATTGTGGATAGTGAAGAAATTGCCGGTTACTTTGCAAAAGACGGATTTGTAGTTACGGAAAATCCAGAAGAAGCCGAAATCGTCGTTATTAATACCTGTGGATTTATCGAACCAGCTCGAGAAGAATCCATCGAAACAATCCTGAAGTTAGCAGAATATAAAAATTCCGGCAGATGCAAGAAATTAATCGTTACCGGTTGTTTTGTGCAAAAAAGCGAGAAAGAATTAAAAGAAAATTTACCAGAAGTCGATTATTTTTTTAATTTAGATAATATTAATGAAATTAGAAAAATAATTGATCCGAACTTAAATTTCAGCCTTACAGAAAGAAATCTTCTTACACCTTCCCATTATGCTTACCTAAAAATTAGTGAAGGCTGCAATAACAACTGTTCCTACTGCACTATTCCTGCTATTAGGGGTAAATTAAAAAGCAAACCGATGGAACAGCTGCAAGACGAAGCTCTAAAGCTGGCTAAAAAAGGTGTAAAAGAATTAATAATTATTGCTCAGGATATCGGTAATTATGGAATAGATATTTACAAGAAAAAAATGCTGGTACCTTTTTTGAAAAGATTGCTGAATTTAGATAGATTCAAATGGATTCGCCTCATGTATCTTAATCCTCAAAATATTACTGAAGATATTGCCAGATTAACTTCAGAAAATAAAGAGATCTGTAATTATCTGGATCTCCCCATACAGCATGCTAGTGATAAAATTTTAAAGAAAATGAACAGAAAGACTTCCAGGTCGCAAATTGAGCGCAGAATTGAAATGCTGAGAGACATAAATACGGATTTAGTTCTAAGAACTTCAATCATAACGGGATTTCCAGGAGAAACACAGGATGATTTTGAGGAAATAATTGAATTCTTGCGAGAAATCAAATTTACAAGATTAGGAGCATTTAAGTACTACAGGGAAGAAGGAACACCTGCAGCAGATTTTGACAAACAGATTACGGAAGAAATCAAATTAGAGAGATATAACAGGATAATGCATGTTCAACAGAACATATCACAAATCAAATTATCCAAATTCGTTAATAAAAAATTGAACGTGATTATTGACAGGAAAATCAATGATTCAGTTTTTGAATGCCGAACGGAATATGATGCACCTGAGATTGACGGAATTGTGTTTCTGGAAGATGTAAAAAATTCTGAATTGCAGGTTGGAGATTTTGTCAAAGTAAGAATTATTGACAATCTGGAATATGATCTCATAGCAAAAGAAATTTAGGAGCTAATGATGGCTAAGGAAAAAGAGAAAAAAAGAGAAGATAACAGAAGGATTTTTAGTGGTATTCAACCAAGCGGAAGATTACATATAGGAAATTATTTGGGCGCAATAAAGAACTGGCTGACCCTACAGGATGATTTTGACTGTATCTGGGGCATTGTTGATTATCATGCTATTACTGTAAGATATGAGCCGAAGGAGCTAGAGGATAGAGTTATCGATTGTGCTGCTTCCTATCTTGCTTGTGGTCTTGACCCAGAAAAAAGCATTTTGATGCTACAATCTACCGTAAAGGAGCATACAGAATTAGCCTGGATATTGAATACTGTTACTCCTGTTTCCTGGCTGGAAAGGGTACCTACGTTCAAAGACAAATCCAGACAGCACAGCTCCAATGTAAATATGGGACTTATGGATTATCCGGTTTTAATGGCTGCAGATATCTTGCTCTACAAAGCAAACTATGTTCCGGTAGGTGAAGATCAGCTACCGCATCTTGAACTTAGCAGAGAGATTGTAAGAAGATTTAATCATAGATTCAAAGAAGAAGTTTTCCCGGAACCGAAAGATATTATTAGTTCCGGAGCAAATGTGAAAGGTCTGGACGGGAAAAATAAGATGAGTAAATCACTTAATAATTGCATATTCCTGGAAGATAGCAAAGAAGATATCTGGAAAAAATTATCAACTGCTGTTACAGATCCCCAGAGAGTTAGAAAAAATGACCCGGGAAGACCGGAAGTTTGCAATATCTTCTCTTTGCATAAATTATTTTCTGAAGAAGATAAAATTGAATATGTTAAAAAAGGCTGTAAGGCAGGAAGTATCGGCTGTCTTGAGTGTAAAAAGATTCTGGCAGAGAATATTAATAAAGAGCTTTCCCCTATCAGAGATAAGATTAACGAGTACAAAAACAAACCTGATTATATCAAAGATATACTTTGGGATGGAAAAAAGAAGAGTGAAAAAATTGCTCGGGAGACAATGAAAGAAGTTTATAACAGTATCGGTAAACAATACAAATTCCTTGAATAATTTGACACAAAAATAACAAATTTAAAATTAAGGTTCACAAAAATTTAGGATGAGAAAAAGAAAAATATGTATACTTTTTTACTAGTAATACACGTAATAGTCTGTATATCATTGATTGTTTCTGTTTTAATGCAATCCAGTAAGGGCGGCGGTTTAGGCGGAGCCTTTGGTGGAGCCGGTGGTAGTGATACTCTATTTGGTACAGAAGGAGCATCAAAATTTCTAAAGAAAGTTACACAAGTTCTTGGTGTTTCCTTTATGGTAATCACTATTCTGTTAGCGGTTACTTCAGGACCTCAGAATGTTACTACTCGGGAATCAGGTGTTTCCGAAGAAGTGCAAAAAGAAATTGATAAGAAAGGTCAAACACAGCAACCAGAAGAATCCGCATTGCCGGAAGGTTTTGAGCAACTACCAGAACCAGAAGGACAGACTTCAGAGTAATATTTATCTAGCAGAAGTGGCGGAATTGGCAGACGCGCAAGACTAAGGATCTTGTGGGAATTTATTCCTGTAGGGGTTCGAGTCCCCTCTTCTGCATTTTTTTATTGCGCCCGTGGCTCAACTGGATAGAGCATCTGACTACGGATCAGAAGGTTCCCTGTTCGAATCGGGGCGGGCGTGCTTTTTATTTTTAAAAGTAAAATAGCTAATTTATTAGGGACAACAGTATAAGAAATAATAAAATGAATAACAAAGTGGTGTTTATTACTGTATTATATGTTTTTTTTACATTTTTATTTTTACATAGTAAGGTACATAGTCAGGAAGATTTTGATGGCTATCAAATTAACAATATTAAATTTTCAGGAAATGAAAGTTTTTCTCGCAAAAAAATATTAAATCAAATTAGCATCCGTGGAACAAATTTTCTTCATAAATATATTCTTCGTAAAAAAGTCTATCACTACAATGAAAAGTTACTCGAAGCATCATTGGAGAGTATAAAACGTTTTTACCAAAGAGAGGGGTTTTTGTATGTAAATACAGCGAAAAAGGAATTGATTCCCAATCACAAGAAAAAGCAAATTGATTTATTAACTATAAAAATTGATGAAGGTGAACCTATTATCGTTGGAAATATCCACTATAATATCGAGTTTAATCCTGAAGATAATTCTCATACATCAAAATCATTTAGAGATAAAATAATCAAATCACGAATCCTCAACCCTGACAGCCGTTTTCGCGATGAATTTTTTCAGCTGGATAAAGAAAAAATAATTAATATATTCAAGAAACAAGGATATGCCTTTGTAAATGTCGATCATAGCCTGGAATTATTAGAATCGGAAAATAAAGTAGATATAGACTGGCAAATTAAAACAGGTAAAAAGTATTTTTTCGGTTCCACTTCTGTTAAAGGTAATAAAAACATTCCACAAAAGTTTATTCTGAAACAACTACCTTACGATGATAGCACATTATTCAGCAGAAAATTGATTGGAAAGGCTCAAAATAATATCTACGATCTTGGTCTATTTCAAATTGTAAATGTGAAGGGAAAGTACGAGTTAAACAATGGAAATAAAATACCTGTTGAAATATATGTTAAAGAATCTCCTCGTTTTAATGCAAAAATTGGTATTGGTTATGGCTCTGAGGATAAATTTAGGATTTTTATGGATCTGCGAAGAATAAACTTATTCGGACGATCCCGGATAGCAGAACTTTCTGTGAAACACTCTGCACTTGAACCTTATAATCTTAATTTTAAGTATATACAACCTCAATTTTTTTCTTCTATAACAACAATGATTATTAATCCTTATCTTAGACATGAAATTGAACCAGGATATGAAACTTTGCGTAAAGGGCTTAATCTTCCCTTTACCTTTCATTTTACAAATAGAATTAAAAGTTCACTAAACTTCTATCTAGAAAAAGTCCGTAATAAAATTGAGGATGATAGCACAAATATAATAACACCGGCAGGAAAAAATCTTTATGATAAATCAGGAATATTATTAAACAATGAATGGAGCACTTCACAACCAATCTTTTACCCGCAAGAGGGATTTTTTGCCAGTCTCAGTTGTAAAATTAATGGCTATATTTTTAATAGTCATTTTAAATATACGCGTCTATTGTTAGATTTCCGTAAATACCAACTAATCTATAACAGCATCCTGGCAGTTCGTTTTGAAATCGGTGGAATAGAATCTCAATCTTCTAACGGCTTTGTACCTGTTGAAGACAGATTCTTTGCAGGCGGAAGTATGTCAATTAGGGGATGGTCTAGGTCCGATGTAGGTCCTCATGCAAATGGTAAACCTATTGGTGGTAAAAGTATAATGGAAACAAGTGTGGAATTACGATATCCTATCTATAATAATTTGTCAGGAACTGTTTTCATGGATATGGGAAATGTATGGGAAAATTCCTATAATTATGATCTTACGGAGCTAAGATATTCTGCAGGTTTGGGACTACGTTATAAAACCCCTATCGGTCCTATAAGACTGGATATTGCCAGGCCGATCTGGAATCATGAAAAAACAATTCAATTTCATATTAACATTGGTCAAGCATTTTAAGCTCAGATGAAATTTAATATAAAGAGCATTCTAAAACACACATCAATCGTACTAATTACTCTCATTTTCCTGCTTTTTCTAAGTATTCAGACTCAGTTTTTTAAAGATTGGATTAAAAATTATATTACTAAAATAGTTGAGCAAGCTACAGGTTATGAATTAATTGTCGAGGATCTGCGGGGAAATTTACTTTCGAATATAACATTATCTGATATTACTTTATACTCTAATAGTGACACACTTCTCTCAATTGCAAAAGTTACAACAGAATACAATACCTTTGAAATATTTAACAAAAAAATTGATATTAATAAACTGGAAATTGAATCACCATTTATAAATTTGCAAAAGTTATTAGATCTTGATCCATCCCACACAACAGAAATCAACCAGTCCAAAAATGTAACCTCTCAAGCTAAAAGCTTTGATTACAAGATAGTAGTAGCAACAATAAAGTTAAATAATGGTAGCTTCGAGTTTCCGGCAGATAATGATAATATACCACAAATAGCAAATAATATAAACTTTGAAGCATCATTTGATTACCACATTGGGAACCTGATCTTCAATCTAAATAATTTTAATTTGATTACTGAAAAACCACCTTATACCGTTGAGCAATTAGCATTTGATTTTAATAAACAAGGGGACTCAATCAAGGTGAATAATCTAAATTTTCACACCAAAAAAAACAGTTTATACGGTCAAATCAGATATTCATCTCCCAATTCCCTAAAACTGAAACTTAAATCTAAACCCCTATACTTAGCAGAATTCAAAAACTTGTTTCCGACAATTTCACCGTCACTCAATCCTCAGATTGTACTTGATGTGACGCATCAAAGCGATTCATTAATTATTGATTTATCTGCTACTGGCAATGAACAAAAAGTAAATTTGTTATTTAATTCTGAAGGTGTCAGTGATATAATAAATGAAAAAATCGGTAAAAATTTTAAATATAAGCTAACTGGAAATTTTAGTAATATCTCATCAGAGCAGTGGATTAATTCAGAGGATAGTTCATATATTATTAACGGCAGTTTTAAAGTTACGGGTTCAGGTATAAAAAAAGAGAGCTTGAATGCTAAATTTACGACTAGCCTCTATAATAGTAGGTTAAGGGGATATGACATTTCTGATTTAGAAGTTAAAACTACTATTTCAGGTAATAATTTGATGGGAGGAATAACCGCAAAAGGTGACTTCGGGAGACTGGGACTGGATGCTAATATTACTGATCTTTGGAAAACACCTAAATATAGAGTGAATCTATATACCAAAAATTTTAATACAGATGCTATCTTTAAAAAAGAATATTATACATCTAACATCAACTTGACTTCTTCAATAACAGGTGAGGGTTTGGATCCAAAAAAACTTACTGCACAGGGAAAATTAAATATAAACCGTTCCTCATGGGAAAATTATCAAATACAAAGTGTTAATTCAACATTTGAATTCGATAATAAACAGCTAACAGTCGATACCCTATACTTACAAAGTAAAGCTGTAGAATTTGGATTGTCCGGAACTGGTAATACTGAAGGAGATGTTGATATTAAACTGTTTACAGAAATCAAAGAAACAGAACCCTTTCAGAAATTTTTTCCTATCAAATCATTATGCACTTCCGGTTATCTTTCGGCAAGTATTAAGGGAAATATTGATTCCTTGAATACTTCTTCCAGGTTGAAACTAAACAATTCAAACTATCAAGGAAATAGTATTGAGACTATAGACCTAAGTGTATCCGCTGCTCTCAAAAAACAACTCACAGAGGGAACAGCTACACTAAATTTGAACAATATTAAAGCGAAAGATCATAATATCGATACAATTAATCTGGTTACTGAGTTCCAAAATAAAACTCTTAATTTAGATTTGAATATCCATCAAAAAGATAACTTTGCTCATTTAAGAAGTAGTATTTTTTTGGATAGTAATCCGGAAATAGTAATCACAGATGCTACTATTAACTATATGGATCAGAAATGGAGAAAGATTGGAGAGGACACAAAAATTATTCTGAATGAAAACGATTATTTAATAAAAAACTTCAAATTTGTGGAACAAACTCAAGGTGAGACCCAATCGATCTCAGCTAATGGTGTAATTAGCAAAGAAGGTAGAGAAGATTTTAAGCTGCTGGTTTCAAATATTGATACAAAAATTTTTAAGGACGTATTTCGTCTTCCCGCAAATATAGGTGGTACTCTTAATCTTGAACTCTCACTTCTGGGTATTGCACAAGAGCCACTAATAATTGGAAAAATCAGTATTGAAAATGGTTCTATCAATAATTATCAATATAATAGTTTTAAAGGAAATTTCAATTATAGAAACGAACAATTGACTTGGGATTTTTTACTTCAATCGGAAAAAGCCACCGCTATTGTTATTGATGGTAACACATCATTTAAATATTCCTTTCCTAATCAGCTGGTAAATTTAAATAAAGATACCCCCTTTCAATTCAGAGTAAAAGCCGAAAAATTCCCGGTTTCTCTAGTAAAAGCAGCCAATTTCCCTATAAAAGAATTCAGCGGAAATGGTGCATGTGATATTAATGTAAAAGGCACTATCAAAAATCCACAGATAACAGGAGAATTTTCAATAAACAATGGATTTTTATCTGCTCCTAAATACGGAGTTAAATATCAGCATATCGATATGAATTTATCTCTAAATAATAAAACACTTCGCCTTGATAAAATGTACCTTAAGGGGAGTAAAGGTGATTTCAATATTAAGGGTGAATTGGGTTTTAAAACAAATCTGCTAAATCATGATATTGAACAATTATATTTTAATTTTAATGCAAAAAATTTCTATGTCACCAATCATGATGATCACCAACTTCAGATTACCGGTAACGGCTTTATTAATGGCAGTATTGAAAAACCTAATTTTGGAGGTGAACTGATTGTTTTACGTTCCTTTATAAATCTTGCAGCTTTTACAAAAAATAAGGATCAAGTAGATACCCCATATTTCAAGAGTGAACCCCTATTAGTTCAGGCTCAAAATAAAAAAGTCGAAAAAGTTGATACTGTAAAAATTAAATCCCAATCTGCAACCACCGATGATAAACAATTTGATTCCGAATTTTTCAATAATTTAAGAGGAAATTATACTATAAAAATACCGAGAAATACCTGGTTAAAAAACCAAAATTTACGAACTGAATTATCAGGAGAATTGAACCTAATGAAAGATAGATCGAATATGAAAATATTCGGAGTTATAAATATAATGCGAGGTCATTATGATCTATTGAGTAAAAGATTTAGAATTAAAGAGGGTCAGATCACATTTGTTGGAAATAAGATTCCCAATCCCACAGTAAAATTGATTGCAGAATACACTTTCCGAACTCCTGAAAGAGATAAAAAAAATTTAGAACTGATAGTTTCAGGTAATATTAGACAACCCGACATTCAATTTTTTCTAGATAATGAGAAACTTAATGAAGGTGATGCAGTAGCTTATATTATATTTGGTAGAAATCTAGGACAATTATCAACAGGACAACAAAAAGAAGTTGAAACTTCATATGATCAGATCAGTGAAGCAGATATGGCAAAAAATGTAGCAGCAAATTTACTTTCCACGGAAATCACTAAACTCTTAAGTAAACAGCTCAATTTGGATTATATTGAAATAAAAATCAACGATCAATGGCAGAGTGCATCATTTGTGTTTGGAAAATATATTAGTGATAATCTTTTTGTTAGTTATCAGAGAGGATTATCAGCAACCGATGATGCTAACAATTTAACAGAGTTTGTAAGTTTAGATTATCAACTTACTAAAATTATATATTTACAACTGACCGGACACTACAAATACAGTGGTTTTGATGTAATTTTTCAATTCCAAAATGAATGATAAATTGAATTTTTGATAATTTTTTTGTCCCCGGTTTTAAATATGAAATATTCTCCTTATAAATAAAAAGTGAATCTGTAAAATATCAAAAAATCTTACAAAATAATTAACTATTTACAAATCTCTTGACATAGAATACAATATTTTATTTAAAAAATTCACTCTTTCACAATTAGATGCTATTGAAAATAGCACCTTATCTTTTCATTTTGGATCTTCTTTAATTAGTAGTGACAAGTTTTTCGCAATACAACTATTCTTAAGCAAAATAATTAAGAATTTTTAAGGAGTTGCATGGCACCGGAAATTATAACTGTCCTAGTGATATTAGGATTCACGATTCTATTCCTCATCCTGGATATTTTTCGTATTGATATTGTTGCTATTTTATGTATGCTGAGTCTGGGTTGGACAAAAATTTTGACTCCCAATGAGATGCTTTCCGGTTTCTCCAGTAATGCAGTTATAGCAATGATCTCTGTCATGATTATGGGTAGTGGTATTGCTAAAACAGGGATGATGAAAACAGTTGCTCAATTCATAATAAGACTTGCCGGTAAGAGCAGGCAAAAAATAATAGGTCTTGTATCAATTTCAGTTGGAATAATCTCAGCCTTTATGCAAAATGTAGGCTCAGCCGCTCTTTTTCTGCCGGCTGTACTAAATATTTCAAAAAGGGAAAGGATTCCGGCTTCCGAACTCATAATGCCTTTGGGATTTGCTGCCATCTTAGGCGGGACTTTAACTATGATCGCATCAGGGCCTTTGATCTTACTCAATGATCTTCTTAAAAATGCTCGGCTAAAACCTTACGGTCTTTTTGGTGTAACCCCAGCCGGTCTGATATTGCTTGTGGTAGGCATTGCTTTTTTTTTCTTTTTTGGAAAATACGTTCTTCCCCGCTCCGATTCCGGGAATCAAAAAGTATCCGAACAAAAAAAATTGATAGATACATGGCATTTACCTTATACAATTAATTGTTATTCCATTCCGGAAAAAAGTAAACTTGTAAGCAAAACTCCTGAAAGAACCAAGATTTGGGAGGAATATAATCTAAACATTCTGGCAGTTTCGGATGAAGAAGATATAACATACGCACCCTGGCGTTACACTCGTTTCGAACCGGGACAGAGAATTGCCATACTAGGAGAGGAAAAGAATATAAAAAAATTCGCTGCCGATTTTAAGCTAAGTTTCAATAAACAACTAAGTGAATTTCAGGAATTAATGGATCCCACGGAAGCAGGCTTTGTAGAAGTAATAATCCCACCTCGCTCTTCTGTCATCGGCAGTACTATACGGCAATTATCATTCAGAAAAAATTACTCTGTAGAACCCTTGATATTTTTCAGTAAAGGCAAAAAAATCACAGGTGATTTCTCTGATCGTAAAATTAAAGCTGGTGACACATTGATCGTGCACGGTGTTTGGGAAAATATGCTCAGACTTAAGCAAAGTAGTGACTTTGTAGTTATAACAAGCATTGAAGAGGAAGAGAAAAGAAGCGGTAAAGGCTGGATAGCCGCTTTATGTTTTGCAGCAGCCATCGGCATGACAATCTCTGGTTTCCCTATCTCAATATCTCTCTTCTCGGGCGCAATTGCCATGGTCTTGACCGGAGTAATTCGAATAGATGAAATATATAATAGTGTTGAATGGAAAGTAGTTTTTTTAATTGCCGGTCTTATCCCTCTAGGACTGGCTATGCAAAAAACTGGCACTGCTGCTTTTCTGGCAGAAAGAGTTATGAGTTTTGTCCAGGGAACCCATCCTGTATTTATTCTACTTAGTATCGCTGCCATGGCTACACTTTTTTCACTCTTTATGTCCAATGTTGCCTCCACTGTTGTTCTGGCTCCCCTGGTCATTAGTATGGCTAAGATTGGTCAACTGGACCCCAGACCTCTTGTGCTTCTGGTGGCTGTATGCTCAGCCAACTCTTTTATTCTCCCCACCCATCAAGTGAATGCAATGCTCATGACAGCAGGTGGCTATTCCAATAAGGATTACTTTAAAGCCGGAGGAGTTATGACTATAATTTTCCTTATCACCGTAACTGCTGTATTTTACTTGTTTTACATATAAATTGGCAATTTATGAAAATTTTGTTAAATTTTTATAAGGAGTTATAATGAGAAATTATGATGTAGCAATTATTGGTAAAGGTGCCTCAGGCTATATTATGGAGAAAGCTGCTGAAGAAGGTTATAAAGTCGCACTTATTGATAAACCTCCTATTGGAGGCACTTGTATGAATTTTGGTTGTATCCCTTCAAAAACTTTAATCTATCCGGCTAATCTTATCCGTTCGATTCAATCAACTTCTAATATTGGTATAGATAAAGCCGAGATCAAAACAGAATTTTCTGCTATAATGAATGAAATTAGGGAAAATCGTGGTCGGGGCAGAAAAAACCAGAAAAAAAATATTGAAAATATATCAAATGTTGATTACTATCCGGGGGAAGCACATTTTATTGATAAAAAAACCATTGAAGTAAATGATATTGAACTCAGAGCAGATAAGATTTTCATCGTCAATGGAGCCAGACCTTTTATCCCACCAATAAAAGGTTTGGAGGATGTGAATTTTTTAACAAATGAATCTATCTTAGAACTAAAAAACAAACCTGATTCAATTATTATAATTGGAGGTGGGTACATTTCATTGGAATTTGCCCATTTTCTTTCTGCTTTTGGAGTGGAAGTCACAATTATTCAACGCAGTAATAAACTTTTGAGCAGGCTCGAGCCAGAAATTTCGGAAAGACTTGAAAAAGAAGTAAAAACTTACACAAACCTTCTTTTGAACACGGAAGCAGTTGAAGTTAAAAACAAAAGCGGAAAAGTGGAAGTGCTGGTAGAAATCGATGAAGAAAAACAAACTCTGCAGGCGGACAAAGTATTCGTGGCAGCGGGTAGAAAATCTAATGCAGACACTTTGAGTCTGGAAAACACTTCAATCGAAACTAATAAGCGCGGTTACATTAAAGTAAACAAATTTTTAGAAACCGATCAAAAAAACGTATGGGCTACAGGAGATATAAACGGAAAATACATGTTTAAGCATGTAGCTAATAAAGAAAGCAGAATAGCCTGGTATAATGCTAACCATGAAAACAAAAAAAGTATGGATTATTCCGCTGTACCTTATGCTCTATACTGTCATCCAGAAGTGGCTTCAGTTGGTTTAACCGAGAAAGAAGCCCGAAAAGAGCATGAGCTACTGATTGGAGAATCCGAATATAATAACGTCGTAAAGGGGCGCATCATGGATGAACATCATGGATTTGTAAAAGCTATCGTAGATAAAGAAACTCGTAAATTACTTGGTTCCCATATTATAGGACCCCATGCTTCTATTCTAATTCAAGAAACTGTGAATGTGGTTGCTAATAACAAATCAATAAATTTTATCACAAACAGTATTCATACATTCCCCTCTTTATCCGAAATAATCTTAAAACCATTAATTAATTTAAAATGATAATTTCAAAAAGAATAATAATTTAACGGAGGAAAAATGTTACTCAAACATCGATTCATCAAAAAAATAGCCCATAGTTCATATATACTTGCCGGCAATGATGTCTGCGCCATAATCGATCCCAGCCGCGATGTGGACTATTACATAGAAGAAGCTCGCAAACGCGACCTAAAAATTACTCATATTCTGGAAACACATCTGCATGCAGATTTTATTTCCGGTCACATGGATCTAGCTGAACGCACAGGAGCAAAAATTTATGCCCCAAAATCAGCCAATTGTGATTTTGATCACGTACACTTAGAAGAAGGTGACTCATTTGAAATTGAAGATATGAAACTTGAAATTCTGGAAACTCCGGGACACACTCCAGAACATATAGCCTATGTTGTAACGGACAGATCACGGGGTGACGGACCGGTTGGTGTTTTTTGTGGGGACACCTTATTTGTTGGAGACGTGGGTAGACCCGATCTCTTTCCCGATATGGCCGAAGAATTGGCCGATAAACTTTATCACAGTTTACATGACAAACTGCTAAAATTGCCTGATTACTGTGAAGTCTACCCGGCACATGGTGCAGGTTCTCTTTGTGGACGGGCTATGGGAGCAAAATGGCGTAGTACCATAGGATTTGAACGAAAATTTAATGAAGCTTTGCAAATTAAGGATAAGCAGGAATTTATTAAATCATTAACCTCAAATATGCCAGCTGCACCGGATCATTTCAGCCGCTGTAGTGATATAAACCGTCAGGGACCTGCTCTGGTCTCGGCATTAGCAAAATTAGAAGAAATTGAACCCTTGAAATTCCATGAAATGATGCAAGACGAAGATAAAATTGTGTTGGATGTGCGTAGTTATGATGCTTTCAGTAGTCAACATGTCCCCAACTCCTGGCATATAGATTTTGGAGGCAACTTTCCCACTTTTGCTGGCTGGGTCCTTCCATTTGATAAGGATATTATGCTGGTAGCTCATGATTATAAGCAGGCAAAAGAAGCAAATATCTGGTTAAGGCGAGTTGGACTTGATAGCGGATTTGCATCTCTAGACGGTGGAATGTTTGATTGGGCAGTTAAAGGACTTCATACCAATCATGTAAAACTTTTAGCTGCCAAAGATCTGCAGAAAATGATAAAAGGTTCAACTAACTTTGCTCTTTTGGATGTAAGAGCACCCAAGGAGTATGAAGATAATCATATTCAAAATGCTATTAATATTCCAGTACCCGATCTTAGAACCCGCTATAAAGAACTGGATCCGAACAAGAAGATTGTTCTAACCTGCAGTACAGGACATCGTTCCAGTCTGGGCACAAGCATTTTAAGTCAACATAGTTTTAAGGATATTAATAATCTGGCAGGTGGTATGAAGGGTTACAGTGCTGCAGGATACACTAAACGCTGCACCATTTGTGCCAATCCTCATGGTTCCAGATACTTTTCTAACAAATAATAATTTAAACGAAAGGAGTAAAATATGAGTTGGTTAACTGAAGTCAGCTGGTCACCGTATGCAGTAGGCATCGGGATCGGTATTCTGAGTTGGTTTACTTTCCTAATTTCAAAAAAACCGATAGGTTGTTCCACGGCATTTGCCAGAACAAGTGGAATGATAGAAAAAATATTTCGTGGTAAAAAGGTAGAAAAAAAACTATATTATCAGGAGTTTAGGCCTGTTGTTGACTGGGAATGGATGCTGGTGCTGGGAGTAGTATTAGGCTCACTGGTTTCCTCTGTTATTTCTGGAGATTTTAATTTACAATGGTTACCCTCACTCTGGGTAGGAACTTTTGGTTCATCCGTAATAATTAGAATAATTGTTGCCTTAGTTGGTGGAATATTTTTGGGATTTGGTGCACGTTGGGCCGGTGGTTGCACTAGCGGTCATGGTATTAGCGGAACTTTGCAATTGGTAATCTCCAGCTGGGTTTCTGCCATATGCTTTTTTATTGGTGGAATCATCGCAGCTATGATAATTTATAACGTAATAGGTTAGGAAGGAGTAAAAATGGAACGACAGACTATAAAGAAAAAATCAAAAGTAGCACCTCTTATTTGGGGTTTATTGTTTGGTTTTATTTTTGGCTTTTTGCTGCAAAAAGGTGGAGCTACAAAATACAACGTAATCCTTGGACAACTCCTTCTTAAAGACTTTACTGTGCTTAAAATTATGCTTTCGGCTGTGGTAACCGGTATGGTTGGCATATATTTTATGAAAGCTATGGGTTGGATAGAGTTACATCCTAAAACCGGTTCTGTGGGTAAAAGTATAGTAGGTGGATTAATATTCGGAATTGGTTTTGCAGTGCTTGGATACTGTCCGGGAACAATTGCCGGAGCTGTTGGAAATGGTTTTCTCGATGCCTTGATCGGCGGAATTGTCGGTATCTGGCTTGGTAGTTGGCTCTTTGCTCTAGCATATCCTAAACTAAAAGGTAAGTTCCTAAAAAAAGGTAATTTTGGTAGCTTAACCCTGCCTGAACTCTTAAAAGTAAACCCATGGGTCGTCATAATTCCACTCGGCATTATAATAATTCTCTTCTTAAGATGGATTGAATCCGCAGGTTTGTAAAGGTGTTATTATGAATATTAATGGAATATTAGAAATAATATCCAAGATAATTGGTATAGTTGGAGTGGTTGTAATTTGCTGGGGTTCTCTCCTTATTGTTTTCAGGCTAATTAGATTGGAATTAAAACGTTTTAAGCAGAGATCTATCTTTCGAGAGCGAGAAGCTATTAGGCACCAATTGGGTTCTTATATACTACTGGGCCTGGAATTTATGATCGCTGCTGATATAGTGGTTACAATTACACATCCTACTCTACAAGGTGTAGCAGTTTTGGGCAGCATTGTAATTATTCGAGCTATTATCAGTCACTTTCTGGAACACGAAGTAGCCGAATTCAGACCGCCCGAAGAAAAATAAAATTATCCCCTAAAAAAATAATTTGAAACCCTATAATAGAAACTGCTTACTATAGGGTTTCTTTATTTACTCTTTCTTGAATAAATTCTTTTTAGGCTGGACATGTTTCTATAAATAATTAAAAAGATATACTCAAATTATGATAAAAAACATTCATGTTTTTGGTCCTTCAGGCTCGGGTACTACTACTTTGGGGGAAATCCTCAGTAATGAATATGATCTGACCCATTTTGACGCAGATGATTACTTCTGGTATCCCACAGAACCGCCTTATGAAAAAATACGACCTGTTGAAGAGAGACAAGAATTACTCCTTAAGGATATCAAACTTAGTGTTTCCTGGGTAATTAGCGGTTCAATAACTGGGTGGGGAGATATTTTTATCCCCTATTTTGAGCTTGTTATTTATTTATGGGCTCCTACAGAAATTAGAATTAAAAGATTAAAGAAAAGGGAATATGAAGAATTTGGTGAGGAGCTAATGCCAGGGGGTAATATGTATGAAAACCACAAAGGCTTTATCAAATGGACTTCTAAATATGATTTCGCCGGTACTGAAATGGTAAGCAGAAGAACACATGAGTTATGGATGAATAAACTTAAGTGTCCTCTTTTAAAAATAGAAGGGATTTATAAAGTTGATGAAATTGTAGAAGTAGTGAATAATAAGTTAAGAAAATTAGAAAAAATCAATTAGGAAAATATTCGGAACTATTATGAAAAAAACAGTATTAAATATCGAAATCGAATGTATTAAAGGAAACATAGCAAATCAACCCGATATTTCAGCAATAGTTAATGCTGCTAACGCCCAGCTCAGAATTGGCGGCGGCGTTGCCGGGGCAATTCACAGAGCTGCAGGGCCTAAACTGGAAAATGAATGCCGACCCCTAGCTCCCATAAAACCCGGAGAAGCAGTTATTACTGGGGCTCACAATCTGCCTAACGATTATGTAATCCATTGCCTGGGACCTGTTTATGGTATAGATAAACCGGAAGATAAACTTTTAGCTGCTTGTTATCATAATGCTTTAAAATTATCTGAAAAAAAGCAAATAGATTCCGTAGCTTTTCCCTCTATCTCAACCGGTGCTTTTGGCTATCCCATGCCCAGGGCAGCTAAAGTTGCATTTGAAACTATCACAGATATGGTCGAAGAACTAGAAGAAGTAAAATTGATTCGTTTTGTGCTATTTAGCAATAAAGCGCTGAATGTTCATATAGAAGTACTTTCCACAATTATCTCTTAAAACTTAAGAAATATTTGGTATTTTGTTTCTGCACCAAGCTAAAGCATGGTATTAATGAAAAACCTATTTTAGGATCAGAATTGTCACTTTTGTCTTTTAATTCTTCCCCCTCAACCTCGTTTTCATGAATTTTCTCTTAAATAGAAATTTCAAAATATTCATCATTTAGATAATTTTCCCTATATTATTCACCACAATCAATAATCTTGAACCTGAATCTGAAAACGTTCTTGTTAAGCAGATTAATTAATTCGAATATTGCAGAATAACCACGTTATTTTCTGCAAAAAATTAATTTACCAAAAGGAAGGAGATTAAAATGTATCATACATATGGACCATTCGGCTGGGGTATGGGCTTTACCTGGCTTATTGGTGTTATCTTACTAATCGCAATAATCTGGATTGCAATTAAGGCAATGAAACAAACCGGTGCAACAGGAAAATCCGAGAAAACAGCACTGGATATCTTGGAAGAAAGATATGCTAAAGGAGAAATTGATAAACAAGAGTTCGAAGAACGAAAAGAAACTTTAACAAAATCATAAAATTTGTCGAACAAAATATTTGGGACTCGAAATATGGAAAAAAACAATAGCAACCATTCCAAAAATAGCAATAACAAGAAGACACAAGAACACGCCGGTCATCATAAAAGGATGATAGAAGATTTTCGCAAAAGATTTATAATATCTTTAATTATTACATTACCAATATTAATATTATCCCCTATGGTACAGGGAATATTGGGTTTTAAATTTGTTCTGTTATCCGGCCTTGATAAATATATACTTTTTATTCTTTC
The DNA here is from genome assembly GCA_018334695.1 of Candidatus Cloacimonadota bacterium. Classification (GTDB taxonomy): domain Bacteria; phylum Cloacimonadota; class Cloacimonadia; order JGIOTU-2; family JGIOTU-2; genus TCS60. The sequence continues at coordinate 1,569 of JAGXLO010000021.1, read as the reverse complement.
TACATTTATCTATTTTTATGGTGGCTGGCCATTTTTAAGCGGGATTATTAAAGAGCTCAAACAGAAACAACCCGGTATGATGACTCTTATTGCAGTTGCAATTACCGTAGCTTGGGGTTACAGTTCCTCAACAACTTTTGGAGTAAAAGGAACCACGTTTTTCTGGGAACTGGTAACTCTTATTGACATTATGTTATTAGGTCATTGGATCGAGATGAAATCTGTGTTACGAGCATCCCGCTCTTTACAAAAGTTGGTAAAAATGATGCCTTCGGAAGCTCATCTTATCAGAAATGGAGAGACAAAAGATGTAAAATTGGAAGAGCTGAAAGAGGGTGACAAAGTACTTGTAAGACCCGGTGAAAAGATACCTGTAGACGGCAGTATTATTGAAGGCGAAAGCCAAGTTGACGAATCCATGGTTACCGGGGAATCAAAACCTATACAAAAGAATAAAGATGATCAAGTTATTGGTGGAACCATCAATGGTAATGGTTCAATTACAGTAGAAGTTAGCCAGGTTGGAGAAGATGCCTATTTAAGTAAAGTCATAAATATGGTTAAAGAGGCTCAAAGCAAAAAATCAAAAACACAGAACCTGGCGGATAAAATTGCTTTTTGGTTAACAATTGTAGCCTTAACGGTTGGATTAGGAACACTTACTGCCTGGATTTTAATTGGAAAAACATTCGTTTTTGCTTTGGAACGAATGGCTACTGTTATGGTGATTACCTGCCCCCATGCTCTCGGACTGGCAGTTCCCCTGGTAGTCGCCATTTCCACTTCTATCTCGGCTCAAAATGGTTTGTTGATTCGTAATCGTACCGCCTTCGAAAACTCTCGTAATATAACTCTGCTGGCTTTTGATAAAACCGGTACACTAACCAAAGGAAATTTTGGAGTAACTCGTTATGTATCATTGCACAACGATCTCGATGACTCAGATATTTTACGCCTTGCAGGTGCCTTAGAAGATAAGTCCGAACATCCTTTAGCTATCGGAATTATGGACAAAATCAAGGATAAAAATATCAAACTACCTCAAGTTAAAAATTTTAAATCTATTACGGGAAAAGGAATCGAAGCAGATATTGAAAACGAAAAAGTAAGAGTAGTCAGCCCTGAATATCTCAAGCAAAATGAAATAAAAATTCCGGAAAAAGCTTATAAAAACAATCAGGAAACAGTGGTTTTCGTTATGCGGGATGAAGAATTGGTAGGACTTATCGCCATGGCAGATGAGATACGACCGGAATCATACAATGCTGTAGAAGAACTTCAAGAAAATGGCATTAAGACTTTTATGATGACAGGTGATAATGAAAAAGTGGCAAAAAGTGTAAGTGATGAACTTGGTTTGGATGGTTACTTTTCAGGAATACTGCCAGATGAAAAGTTGAAAAAAGTCAGAGAATTTCAGGATAATGGAGAGTTTGTAGCCATGACCGGAGACGGTATAAATGACGCACCTGCTTTAGCAGCAGCAGATGTAGGAATAGCAGTAGGTTCGGGAACGGATATTGCGGCTGAAACAGCTGATATAATTTTGGTTAACAGTAATCCAAAAGA
>JAGXLO010000106.1 GCA_018334695.1 Candidatus Cloacimonadota bacterium | reverse complement strand
TTGATGCGGTATTAAGTGCAGCCTGTACTGTTAAATAAGTCGTCTATTTGGTACAGGATAGCTTTTAAAAAAAGTTAGTGAGGCTTTAGTCCTCAATCCTTATATCGTTAGTGGGTACCTAAAAAAAATCAAAAGAAGGGATAGGTAAAGGGGAACGTTTGAAGCTGTTCGGTGGAGATTTGGAATGGTCGATGAAACCAAACAGTGGCAGCGGGTTCGTAGTAGCGTTGATAGCATGCCGTTTGAACCGCATTGGTAACAATGGGGGAGGATAAAACATGCTGGAGCCAAGGGGCCCAGTCAGCAGTCAAAATTAAATTTAGGGAATAAATTAAGGTCAACTGGATGGTGTTTGGGGAACACTTATTTTTAAACCAGTTGACCTTTTTGCTTTTTAAACACAATCTTTTTTTAATCTCTAATTTATTTTTTTCTTTATTATAATAAGTATTATTCAGAAGATTATAAACAATATATAATTTTAACTGTTGATAGAACGCCGTGTGCGGTTAAAACCGCCTGCCCGGTGTAGATCTACCGAAATCCGTTTGGATAGGTAGAAATGATGAAACTAATCCAGATGCTTTTTTAGAAAATATAGACAGTCCGGTCAACGGTGAGATAGATATATATGGTATAGCCTATGATATGGCGATAAGTGAGTGGGAACTTTCTATAACGAACGATCCTGCTCTCTATCAGGCACAGAATAATAGTGAGGAGGTAAAGGCCCAGATAGGGGTTATAGAGCATATTATTGCCACAGGGACTGACAATATTGGTGTACCTGGTAATCCTTATTTAGCTTTACTATTAGCAACATATGATACAAATCAAGTTGATGATGGTACATGGTCGTTAGTTTTGAAGGTTACTGATAAATCGAATAATCAGTCCGGGTATTCTGTGACTTTTGATATTGATAATACAGCACCTGATGTAAATATAACAACACCTGCTGAAAATGATCTATTGGGAAACTCAGATACTGTTAATATTGAATGGTCGATAAGTGAAGTAAATAATTACGACTGGGAACTTTATCTGGGCGGCGCGACTAATCCTGAGGTTACGGGGACGAAAAATGATCCCCACTCTTATTTAATAAATAATATATCTACTATCTTCAATAATGTTGATGGTCGTTTTGGAATTAGAGTGAGAGTTATAGATGGAGCAGGGAATATAGCTCAGCATCTAATCTCAGTACTAATAGACACAGTATCTCCTTCAATAACCAATGAAATATCAACTAATGGAGGAGAGGATTTAGAAATAGAATTTGATGAAAAAATGGATCCCTCCACATTTATCGCAGCTAATTTCAACTATACGGGGAGTGGCTCGATTGACAGTGTAGATGCTGGTTCTTTAAACAAATCCGTTGAACTTAGTATTTCAAGTCCAGTAGATGGAGATGAAATAGTGGTCAGTACTGACCTTAAAGATGAAGCCGGTAATAATTTAGCTTCTTCAGTAACCTACAGTTTTAATGGTACAGCCTGGTCGGACTAGTTTACTATAAGTTAAAATATAGTAGTATTGATAGAATAATTTAAGCGTACAGCTTAGCCGAAATATATTATTTATTAAAAATAGTAATGATTGACAGAAAAGGATACCTGTTGTAAGGTTAAAGAATTATTTACAGGTATAAATAATCATAAGGGGCAATATTTAAGATGGTGTTTTAAAATATTGCCCCTTTCGCTGTTAAAATGTGCATTAATAACTTTTATATATTACCAAAATTATATATAAAATTGGGGATAAACTGGACTTTAAAATACATATTTAAATTATTTTATTTTTATAGGTAATTTATGTTGATTTTTAATTAAAAATAAAATTAAATAATAAAAATAGTGGGGATATCATAAGCTAAAATCTCTATTTATTCATCCAAAGTGTAATATTTAAATTCTTTAGTTAGTTATCTATTATTCAATAATTATGAATTTATTATAGTCGTTTTTTAATCTTTAAAATAAGAGAGAGGGCATTCTGCTATCTGAGATAAATTAAATAAATGTAAAATATTGAGTTATTATGCAGGATAAGCAGAAAAAATGTTTAATAAAATGAATAAGGGTAAATATATTTTATAAAAATTAGAAGTTTTAAGAAGGTGAGTTACTTTCTTACAATTACAACCTACTAGAATTTGATTTTAATATTTTATATTTTTAAAGATCACAAAAATAATTAAGATCAGTGTTTGTTATTCCTTAATTATAGAGAAAAAATATGAATTTAAAGGATTTTTTTAACTAATAAAGAATTAAAAATTGTCAAGGTTGTTATTATAATATATTTTTTACCATTATTCTACAGCTTAATTTAATTAAAAAAATTAATAGTTGAAAAAACAAAAATCATATAGTATTAATTAAGGCGAAAAGCTTTGCAAAATTAAAACTGTAAACTTTTCATAAAAAGGTGGTGGTTGTGAAAAAAACATAATTAAATACTATTTTATTAGGAAAATAATAAGGTATGGAATTTTATAATTAAAATTACCGGTAAACCTTATTAGAAGGGGGTAATAAAAATATGAAGAAATTTAAGACTAAAAAGATTTTTTTAATTGCTATATCATTAGTCTTGTTATTCACTTTAACAGCCTGTGATAATTTTGGTGAATATGATTCAATAGCTATCAAAGAAGTAATTGGTATTCAAAATATTGAAGTAGAACACGGCACTCCTGTTGGTGATGTAATAGCAAAATTAGCTAGCAAAGTAGATGTAGTGTTCACAGATGATTCCAAGGAAGAAGATATTAATGTGACTTGGGATGCACCATCTAATTATGATCCAGATGTTCTGGGAGACTATATTTTCACAGGTACCTTTAGAGTGGAAAAGACTTTTGAAACAGTTACGAGAGATGCAGTAGTTTCAATTGGTGAAAAGGTCAGTTCTGTTGAAGAGCTTGCTGATGTTACTGTAGATTACGGCACAACTATTGCAGATATTGATTTTCCAGAGGAAGTAGAAGTAACCTTAAGTGATGCTTCAGTAGTAACCGGTGTGGGTGTAAATGACTGGGCACCCAAACTGGGATACGATCCTTTACTCAACGGCGGTTATATGTTTGAAGGTATTCTTGATGTAGAAGGAGAGGATTTTACCAATCCCGATGAAATTAAGGCAGAAGTTAAGGTTGTAGTTGATCAAGAAGAACCGGCAGAAGTTGTAGCAGTTACCAATCCAAGTGACATAATGGTTCCTTTTGATACAGATTTCGCTGACATTGGGCTGCCCAATGTTGTAACCGCAACCTTAGACAATGGTAATGATGTAACTGTACCGGTTAATTGGGCTGTTGGTAGTTATGACAAATCTACAGGAGGAAAATATACAATAGAAGGCACTATAAATGTAAGCGGTTATCCTGATATTAATAATACGGGAGGCCATAGGGCCTATGTTGATGTATTTGTAGAAGAAGAAGTTGTGCCAGCAGAAGTAGTGACTGTAACCAACCCAAATAAAATAACGGTACCTTATAACACTGGTTTTGATTATATAGGCTTACCCAATGAAGTACATGCTACCTTAGATAATGGCAACAGTCTCAATGTGCCAGTTTCCTGGGATGATACTAATTATGATGAAACAACAGCAGATGTATATACATTAGAAGGTACTTTAGATGTCAGTGGTTTTCCAGGCATTAATAATACAAATAATATCATGGCTTCTGTAGATGTAGAAGTATCAGCAGAGGCAGTACCAGCCGAGGTAGTTACTGTAACAAATCCTGATGGTATTAATGTAACCTTTGGTACTAACTTCGTTGACATAGACTTACCAAATGAAGTAAAAGCAACTTTAGATAATGGAAACAGTCTGAATGTACCAATTGATACCTGGACTTGTTCAGCTTATGATGGTGAAACAGAAGGAATCTATACTGCGACAGGAACAATCGATGTCAGTTCTTTCCCGGGAATTGAAAATAGTGCAGGCGTAGAAGCAGAAATAGTACTTACAGTAGAGATAGCAGAAGTTGTTACAGTAACCAATCCGGAAGGGATTACCGTACCTCATGGTACATTATTTGATGATATAGAACTACCCAATGAGGTACATGCAACTCTAGATAATGGCAACAGCATGAATGTACCGGTGATATGGGATGGAACGGATTATGATGAGGAAACTGAAGGAACTTATCCTATTACAGGTACGATTGATGTTAGTGGATTTCCTGGTGTGGAAAATCCTGATGATGTAGAAGCTGAAATGAATATCACTGTAGGTGATGAAGTATTAACAGGATTAATCTTTGGTGAATTGCTGTATATATATGAGGGCGGAGAAAAAATAAGGATTAATGTTTTAGATTACTATGAAGGTAGCATACCAGTAAATAATGATGAAGAAGCTAAACCTTTGTTTGAAACCCCACAGGAAGCAACATTCAATGTAGCAGGCACACCGGGATTAAGAGAATATCTCGATCAAATGTCTGCCCCGCTGCATGCTATTATCGGTTCAGGGGTAGGTGTGGAAGTAATTGATAATGAAATAATCCAACTTCCTTATATGGAACTTTACCCCAAAGATTATACTCATAGGGAGATGAATGATATACTGCAGTCTCGTGGTGGTTATTATGGATTATCAATCAATTATTTTGAAGGAGGGCCAGCGGCTATTGAAACAACTGCCAACGGTAATGGTTATCCTTATGTAACGGGAGATACAGTTGAGATCACTATGCCTCAGTTGACACTAGGATATTTTGACTTTATGAACTTGAATACCTATGTTCTTGCTGACGATGTTACTTTTAAAGATGTAGGGGTAGATGGAGAGATACTAGGTATAGGCGGTTATGGTTTTAAAGGTGAATTTTCAGAGATAACCGCAAGTGAAATCCTCTATATTGGTGATCTTTATAGTGAATTCAGTGGATTTTCTTCTGGTGTATTACCTGATAATCCAGGAAGAGATAGTCAAATAGTAGTTAATGGAGTTATAGATGGTAATGTGAAAGTCGATGCAAGCGGAACTACTTTAGTTGCCGATGAAATCACAGGAGATCTGGAAGTAACTGAAAACGGCACAAATGCTATTATAGATGTGCCTATAATCGGAGGTTCTGTAACCTTAGGTGCTGAAACTTCACTAAGTATTACAGAGGTAAACGGAGATCTGACCATAGATTATGATGGGGCAGTGATTGAAGGAGTTCATGTCCACGGTGATCTAATAATAGAGGGAGATAATGTAACTGTTAATAATGTTAATGTTGATGGAAATATGATAATTAATGGTAATAACGCTACTGTTAATGAAAGTAATCCTTATATTATTTTAGGAGGCAATTTAACCATCAATGGTAATGGTGCAGATATAAGATATATGGAAATCGGTGGAGCTACTACCGAAAATGGTGATAATGCCTATTTCTGGGGAGTAAGGTTCTATGGCCCATTAGAATTGAATACAACCGGTTCTCCTGCTGCCAGATTATTTTATGGACAGATAAATAACACAGTAACATATGTAAGCGGAGCATATTTTAACAGCGTTAAATTCTATTCAGCCCAGGAAATCGATGCAAATGCTGAATTTAGATTTTCCAAATTTTTCAGGGATCTAACAATAAATAATGCAAGTGCCCTCTTTGATGAGAATGAATTCTATACAGACAGTAACCCAATCAATGTATATGTCGAAACCGATACTGTGCTGGATGGTTTAACTGTTGAGGGTTCGGATGACTTTAAAATAGTAGTTGCAGAAAATCAGGAAGTCACCTTCGATGGTGAAATCTACTGGAATGATCTATCAGGTGATTTTATAATAGACGTGAATGCATCAGGAGCAAGTTATGTTAATGATGCAACCTGGAATCCGGAATTTGCTCAAGTTGTTATTGAAGGCATACCTTTACTCGTGAGTGGAAGTCCCGAAGCAATTGAATCATCAGGTGGCAATTTAAAAATTATTATGGAGTATGATACAACACTTGATGATACAGTTGAGCCCAATTTCAGTCAATTTGAGGTATTTATTGGAGGCACCTCTATAGGTAATCCTATTGATTTGGCAATAGCTAATACAAAAGTAACCTTAAATATGGGGGTAAATTCAACTACAAGTAGTCAGTCAATTACCCTCACATATTCTAAAGATGCAAACAACATTCAGGATAATGATGGTAAAGAAGCAAGGGAATTAGTAGAAAAAGATGTTGTTAATGCTATATAATAGCGTGTTTTAAAAATTAGATAATTATTTAAACAAACTTGCTGATTAATTACACTTTTATTTTCAAACAAAAATAAGAGTAATTGAATAGGTAAAAAATAAACCCCTACTTTTCATATTATTTGATAAGTGGGGGTTTTTGCTTAAAGTATATAAATGTATATTATTCAGTATTAAATAGTAAATTTTTAAAATTTTTTTATGATGAACCTATTTTTTTAACCTGTCTTTACTAAAAAATTATTAGAGCGGACAACCTATTATATAACAAATATCAAAACAATAAATTAATATCTTGACTTTGAGGTATAAAATCCGTTAATATTATAATATAATAGAAAAAATAGAAGAATTTATTTGAATAATAATTTAAATTTTTTATTTTTATTGATAATCATTTCAATTATTTTGAATTATTTATTTATCTTCTTATCTTTTATTCGAAGATTTTATATTAAAAATTGAGATGTATAGCTTGTTAATCTAATCTAGACTATATAACAGAAATTTAAAGTAATTAAAGGGGCTGGTTAATTTGAGAAAGAAATCATTTATTATAATTAGTTTG
>JAGXLO010000020.1 GCA_018334695.1 Candidatus Cloacimonadota bacterium | reverse complement strand
TAACTCCTTTCATAAATTTAAGTTAGTTTATTAGTAAATCATAAACTTTATTAGCTGTCAATATTTTTAATTTTATTTATTTCATGATTATCATTTTTTTGGTTATTATTTTTTGGGGAGTTTGTAATTCATAAAAATAAATACCATTGGGCAATTTCTTCTTACTGTCAGCAATATTCCAATTCACTGTATGGATAGCTTCTTCCAGGTTATTCTGTAAAAACGTCGTTACCTTCTCACCTTTTACATTATAAACCTTAAGGGAAACAAATCCGGGCTTGGTAAGCGCAAATTTAATTGTGGTTCCATTTTTCACAGGATTGGGATAGTTCTGAAAGAGCGTGGTAACAGCTGGCATATCATTTTCCTCGGTACCATACAGATCAATTACTTCGATATAAACCGTATCCGGTTCTGAGTTTTGATAGCCGTCATTTACAACAAGAGTTATAGGGAAGACTGTATCTTCGTTCACCACGGGAGCAGTAAAAGTAGGATCTACTATGGTTGTGTCGGAAAGTGTTATCTCGGGAGGTGTGCTCCAGTTGTAATCAAGTCCCTGTTCTTCCGGATCATAGGAGCCGGAGCCATCCAGAGTAACAAACTCTTCTTCATCCACGGTTTGATTGGGTCCGGCCTCTGCCACAGGAGGAAGATTAACAATCTCAATATTAACCGTATCGGAAGGGGTGGATTCACCGGCAGCATATTGAGCAGTAACATAATATTCATAATTTCCTACTGCAACATCCTCATCCAGATAATTAGTGGAGGGATGATAAATCAGGGCCTGCACAGAACCGTTGCGATAGAGACGATAGAACTGTACTTCCCTAACCGCTCGTTCCGGCGGATTCCAACTTGCTTCTACATTGAAGTAATTTACAATTTCTGCTGTAAAATCCGCAGGTGGATCCAGAGATTCAGTTACATCAATATAATTCGTTTTAGTTTCTGTGTCCGTACCGCCTGCATTAGAAACTGTTAGAGTAACGGTAAAATAACCTACATCCTGGTAAGTATGGGAGGGGTTCTGGACTGAACTAGTACCGCCATCACCAAAATCCCAGCTCCAGGTATCGGGACTGTTTGTAGAAAGATCGGTAAAGTTAACCTCGAGTGGTTCCATGCCCTGGGTTGTATCTGCTGTGAAGTCTGCAATAGGTGCAGGTGGTGTCTCCAGTGAAACTTCGTAATAATCACCATCGTTATCATCAACAAGCACAGGTCCGTTATAATCAGAGGCTTCTACATAAAAATTGATAAAATCACCATTATAAACATCCGTACCATTTATCAGCTCTACGCGCCAATAGGAGTCACCATTATAATTATTATTCCAGTTAAAGTCTTTTTCATACCAGGTTCCGTCTATTCCATAGTGAAGTTTTGCCCAGTAGCCTGAATTAGCGTTGGAATCAGCTGGAGATAATTCTGTTTCGATTTTAAGATTTTCATCCAGATTAACTACAGCGCCGGAAACAAAATTTGTATAACCAGATTGAGTGGAATCCAGGAAAGTCACGGATTGCAATTCAGTGGGATTTAGATAGCCAAAATATACGGGCTCCAGAATCTGGGTGGAATCACTATCATCGATTGTAAATGAACGGTTACCGGAAAAACCTTCCCATTCACCGTCATTTTTTACAAATTTATACTCCTGGTTCTCCATGGAATGTTCGGGAAATGTATGTTCTCCAGTATAAATATCATCTCCGTTAGGATCAGATAACTCATTAGCATTTGCACTCCAGCCATTAAATCCACCTGCTACAAAAACACTGTCCACATCATCCTCCAGAGACATATCCACCTGAAAGGTAACTATGACATCCTGAGAAGTTCCATAAGGTACTTCGTAAGTTAAAGTTTGAGGATCTGCATCCGGTAACCAGAAAGACCAATTGCCATCAACCCATTCATGATTAGAATCATTAACGCCCCAGAGCCAGGTGTGAGCACTATCATCAGGAGCCAAAGGTACTTCTACCGTATAGATATGGTCGTTGGGAGTATCATCGCCGTGCGTACCGTCATCATAGAAGGCAGTGTGTTCGATTCCTCCGCCCCAATCCGGATCATAGAAACCATATCTGTTCCAGCTTCCTTTAAGATAAAATCCCTCATAAAGCTCACCGGCGCTATCATCCACAATAAATGTGATGGGAGCATATTCTACCGCTGTGAAACTGGCACTATTATGCATAGGATCAATAGCGTATCCATTTATATCAGTAACAGTAGAATCAACAGTAATGGTATATTCTAAGCCGGAGGTAAAGCCGGTGGTTTCCAAACAATAAGCAGAATCCGCAACTTTTATCACTTCATTAACTGTTAAAGCAGGGCTAAAAGTGTAATTACCTGAATCAGTAGCTGAAACAGAATCCATAATTGTACTATATTTGATCTCAACTTTTTCATTAGAAACCTGATGAGCAGCTACAACATTGGGATAGGGATCATTCACATTTACAGCTACAGTATCCGTAGGTTCTGACTCTCCACCGGGATAATTAGCTGTTACGAAATATTCATAACTGCCCACAGCCAGATCCTGATCCAGATAAGCAGTAGTAGGAGGATAGACCAGTACGTCCACAGCGCCGTCTTTGTAAACTCGGTAGAATTCCAAGTCTTTGGCCTGTTTGGCAGGAGCATCCCAGTCAAGTTGCACATCAAAATAGTTAACAACTTCGGCTGTAAGATTGGTAGGTGGAATTAAGGGCTCTGTCACATGAATATAATCTGTTTTAACTTCTGTATCCTCACCATAGGCATTACTCACTGTAAGTGAAACTGTATAATATCCCTGCTGACTATAGGTATGACTGGGGTTCTGCTCTGCGCTGGTAGAACCATCTCCAAAGTCCCAGCTCCAGGTATTGGGATTGTTGGTGGAAAGGTCCGTAAATTGAATAGTAAGGGGCTGAGGTCCCTGGGTTGTATCTGCTACAAAATCAGCTTCGGGTAAGGGAGGAGCTTCTATTGAAACTTGGTAATAATCTCCGCTGTTATCATCAACCAGCACGGGACCATTAAAGTCAGACCCTTGCACATAGAAATTAATAGAATCTCCGTCATTAACATCTACTCCGTTTTCCAGCACTGCGTGCCAGAAGGAAGCACCCGCGTAATTATTACTCCAACCAAAATCCTTCTCGTACCAGGTATCATCGATTTCATAATTTAGCTTTGACCAATAACCGGAATTTCCATTGGAATCAGCCGGAGACATTTTTGTTTCAAAAAAGAGGCTATCGCCCATTGCCATTATATCGCCGTCAGCAAAATTGGTATAATCAGATTGAGTGGAATCCAGGAAGGAGATGCTCTGTAAATGTGTGGGATTTAGATAATTGAAATATACGGGTTGCAAAATCTGGGTGGTATTGGAATCATTAATCGTAAAACTGCGATTGCCGTAAAAGCTTTCCCATTCACCATCATTTTTTATATATTTAAATTCTTGTTCATAATTTGAATTCTGCGGAAAGGTGTGATCGTAAGTATAAATATCATCGCTATTGATATCAGACATCTGAGTGACAGCAGGATTCCAACCATTAAAATCGCCGGCAATAAAAACACTATCCACATTGTCTTCCAGAGACATATCTACCTGGAAGGTAACAGTTACATCCTGTGTAGTTCCATATGGCACGACGTAGGTTAGTGTTTGGGGATCTCCATCCGGAATCCAGAACTGCCAGTTGCCATCAATCCAGTTATGATTTGAATCATTTACACCCCATTCCCAGGTATTAGCGCTATCATCCACAACCAGTTGCATCTCCACAGTGTAAACATGATCATTAGGGGTTTCATCGCCATGTGTACCATCATCATAGAAGGGGCTATGTTCCACTCCTCCACCCCAGCCGGAATCATAGTAGCCATTTGCATCCCAGCTGCCTTTTAGATAAAAGCCGGAATAAATCTCACCGGCGGAATCATCCACAATAAAGATTATGGTGGCATATTCTATGGCTGTAAAATCAGCAGTATTCTGAGCCGGATCGAGATGATTGCCAGCTATATCCGTTACCAAGGTATCTACGGTAACAGTATAATCGGTGCCTGATGTAAAACCGGAAGTCTGAAGTCGATATTGGTTATCTGCGATCTTGTCTATACTATTAACTGTAACTCCATTATCTATTTCGTAATAAGTTGTGTTAGTAGCAGAGGTGGAATCCATACCTTCACTAAAAATTATATCCACTTTCTGCGAAGAAATATAATCAGCAGATTGCACTGTGGGGCGTATTACATCTATTAATGTTGTTTGGACAGTATAGGAAAAAGAAGTAGTAAAAGTTCCGGCCGGAGCATTGCCGTAATCAGTAGGGAAACTATCATCCTGAGGTAAGCAGGAGGAAGCATTGGGCTTGGTACCAGCATCCGGTCTTAACCAGAGTGAGAAATTCATTGTATCTCCTGCTTCAATACTCTGCAGCCACAATCTGGGAACAGCTATCTCGGTAAAACTATCTCCACCGCCGGCAATATATTCCGTGTTTAGTTGAGTTTGATCCCAACCAGAACCATTCCAGTTCTCAAAACCAGTCCAGCCCACAGATTGATCTGAGGTGGACCATTGCGTTATTATATCATAATCAGGCAAATAGGTTTGACCATAGGTAATAGAACTTCCCCAGGCATCACTGGTACCGCCTGCAGTAGTGTTATTAACATCAAAAGCTACGTGAAAATGGATGGGATTACCGTCATCCCAGGGATCGTTGTCAGTAGGAACTCCTATATAGATAAAAGCACTATCATCAGTTACATAACAGCCCTCTTCCAGATTTAGCGAGACGGGTTCCCTGGTTGTATAGGTTGTGTCAGTTGGTGTATCTCCCCAGTCCGAGTCCTTTACACCATCAATAACGGGGGTAAAGGGTGCAATCTGAGCAAATACTATTGTTGATGAAAAAATTAAACATATTAATATAAAACTAAATTTCTTCCAATTCATAGAGATACTCCTTTATAATTTGATTAATAGATTAATTCATACTAACTAAAATAATTAATGTAAAGATCATTCTTTTACACTGCCCAGGGTAAGACCAGAGACCAACCATTTACTGAGAAAAAGAAATAAAGCTACGACCGGAATACTTATAACTATGGCTCCAGCAGCATAGAGTCCCCATTCCGTCGTCATATTCCCTTGAAAACTTTTTAAACCAAGTGGAATAGTAAACATATCTTCATACCAGAGGACCTGGGCTGCTATGATATATTCGTTCCAGGCTGTCATAAAGGAAAAAAGGGCAGCAATGACAAGAGCTGGAGCAGCCAGGGGTAAAATCACCTTGTAGAAGGCGGTAAATTTACTGGCACCATCTACATTGGCTGCTTCTTCCAAGCTGGGTGGAATTGTATCATAGTATCCTTTCATCAGCCAAATACAAAAGGGGAGAGCAGTGGCGGAATACATAATAATCAAGCCCAAAAAACTATTAATAAGGCCTAACTTTGATATCATAATATAAAGCGGCAAAAGTAACATGGTAGCGGGAAACATCTGAGTTATCAAGAGAGAATGCAGTCCCAGCTTGCGTCCCGGGAATTTATGTCTGGAAAAGGCATAACCAGCCATGGAAGCCAGAACAACTCCAATTATAGTGACAGTAATCGTAACCAGTACACTGTTTCTGACCCAGAGTAGAAAGGGTTCATTAGTAAAAAGTTTAATATAATTTTCAAAGGTGGCGTCTTCCGGAATAATACGAAGAGAACGGGTAAGCAGATTATCTCCCGGTCTGAGGGAAATTGTTATAACTCGCAGTACAGGATAAACAGAAATAGCCACAAAGAATAAGACAATTGCATAAATAATAATGTAATGAAAAGGTTTAGTTTTATGTCGCATAAATTTACCTACATTTTAAGTCACTTTTTGCGTAGCTCCGCTTTTTCTCATAACCGTAACACTAAAAATTACTAAAATTATAAATATTATCATAGAAAAAGCAGCTGCATATCCGTATCTATAAAGATTGAAAGCAGCTCTATACACATAAGATACAAGGATATGAGATTTATCAGCCGGTTGACCTCCATTTGTAACCAGCCAGATAATGGTTATCTTGTTAAAGGTCCAAACTGTACCCAGGGTAATAGCTGGAACCATTACGGGTTTTATGTGGGGAATAGTAACATGTCTAAATTTCTGCCAGGCACTGGCTCCATCCATTTCTGCTGCTTCATAGATATCATCAGAGATTGATTGGAGAGCTCCCAGTGCTATAACCATCATAAACGGAAAACCCAGCCATATATTTGTGATCATAGCAGCTATAAATGCTGTTACCGGTTGGGATAACCATTGCAAGGCAGGAAGACCCAGATTGGTCAAAATCAGGTTAATTGCGCCTGTTTCTGCCATGAACATACCACGCCAGGTTAAAGCAGTGATATAAGCAGGAACAGCCCAGGGTAAGAGTAATAAAACCCGGAATAGGGTTTTGCCCGGCAGGTGTCTGTTCAGCAACACAGCCAGGAAGACACCTATGGTAACATGAAAGAAAACATTAACCACAGTCCAAACAATTGTTTTAAAGAGAACTGAATAAAATATTTTTTCGGAGAAGACTCTAATATATTGCGATAATCCCACAATATCCCAGGAATTTACATTGGTCATATTCATATTGGAAAGGGATATTATCAAATTGTAGAAAAAGGGATAAACTACAACCCCGAATATTATAATAGCCGCCGGTGTAGCCATAATAACAGCAAAGCGACTATTTCTGATCTCGAATGAATCCTTTTTTCTAAAAAACAGGGCTAAAATTAATTTTTTAATAAAAAGATATGTAACAAACAATCCGAGGGCTATTCCAATAATAACAAAAATAGTTTCTACAGTTGTATGATCCTTTTTCTCTCCTTCTTTTTTAGTACCGGCATACATTTCGGCAATTTTCTTTTTCGCCTGTTTTTGCTGAAAATTTGCAGCTTCTTTCGCACTCATGGAACCTGCGATATAACTTTGCAGAGCCGGGCGCATAGCATCCCAGACTGCTCTCATTTCAGGTGTTATCGGCATCAGTCGCCCCACTTCAATCTGCCGGGCAGACATCTTAAGTACAGGATCATTCTTAACCACGGGATCATCAGCCAGAGATTTTAGACTGGGCGTAGACTTGACCTCTTTTGTAAATCTTCTCTGAGCTTCTTCAGAGGTTAAAAAACGCAATACTTTTTTGGTTGCTTCCAGAACTTTTCCCTTCACACTGGAATTAATAGAATAACCCTTAGCAGATACAAAAGGTGAACACCATAGTCCCGTCTCTTCCACTTTGGGAATCCTGGTTAAGCCAAATTCGACCTGAGGTGATTCGATATATTTTGTCCAGGACCAATCCCCATTAATTATCATAGCCGCATTCCCCTGATTGAAACTGTTATCTGCAATATTATAATCACATTCCTGGGGAATGATTTTATATTCATCCCGCATCAAACCGATCAACTCATAAGCCTTAACTGCAGCTTCTGTATTTAGAGTGGGATTTTGCTCCTCATCAAAAACATTCCCGCCATAGCCTGTAAAAAATGGTATGTACCAGAAAGGCTCCGTATAATTCCAGACCAAACCCCATTGGTCAATATTGCCATCTCCATCTCTATCCTTGGTTAATTTTTGCCCGAACTCCAGAAGTTCCTGTATTGTCTCCGGAGGACGTTCAAGCCCCGCCTCTCTAAACAGCTTCTTGTTATAAACCAGAGCCAGGTGATTGCCCAATCTATCGGCAAGTTGATAGATATGCCCCTTATACCAAACCTTGCCAGCTGTCTGGAACTTGGCAAAAAATTCTGGTGAGTAGAGATCCTCCAGGGGGGCAATAATGCTTTTTTCACTATCCTCCAACTTCATAACCTCAAAGGAACCAACCTGATCCATGGGACCGTATACAAGTTCAGGCCCTCCTCCCGTAAAGGCTGCTGCGGCCTGATATCCTGTGCGAATATCCTCTGTACCCTTGTGCAGAACCACCAATTTGATATGAGGATTTCTAGCTTCAAATTCTTTAATCAATTTCTGCAGCACTTTTCGATTAGATGGCTCCATCTGATGCCAGAGGTGAACCTCTGTCTTTTCTTGCTCAGCTCTGAGTATACTAAGACTAAGCAAGAGAAGCAGCATTATAACAACTGTAATTTTCTTCATGGTATATTTTCTATACTTTCTTAATATTTTTCCGTCAACTTTCTTCTATATTTAATTAATTTGCAGATCGTAAGGAAGTATGGTCTGAATAGGATCTTCCAAAAAATTTTTCAGTAAAGGCTCTTTCTGCCAAATTTCAAAAAGGAGACTTTCTTCTAGTAGCGAAAACAAATTCAGTTTGCTCATAATCTGGAATGGTCCATTGCCTTCCATAATAAGATCAAGCAAAGTTTTGGGTTGCGGTAGAATCAGTTCTGAGTAATCCTTCATTTGAGCCAGGGCAGCAGCCTTTTTTACGGCTGTTGTTAATCCGCCCAGCGTATCAACCAGTCCATAGCGCACTGCATCCTGACCCGACCAAATCCTGCCTTGCGCAATCGTCTCAACTTTTTGCATGCTCATGTCGCGTCCTTCATGTACGATATTCTTAAAGGAATCATAAACCTTTTCTAATTCTATATTTAGAGACTTTATCTCTTCGCTTGTGGGTGTAAAATTGGGAGAAAGGAAACCGGCAAATTTTCCTTTGTAAATCGTTTCAGTATTAATATCAGCCTTCTCACGTAATTCCTGCCAGTTGGGCAGCAGTGCCACCACACCAATTGACCCTGTTAAGGTTGTTGGTTCTGCTACAATATAATCAGCATGACTGGATATCATATAACCACCGGAAGCGGCAACACTACCCATAGAAACAACTAAGGGCATTTTTTTATTAATTTCTTCTAAACGGTTTAAAATATTTTTGGAGACCAGATCGCTGCCGCCACCACTATTCAGGCGCAGAACAAGAGCTTTAACCGATTCCATTTTATTGATTATGTCTAGTTGTTGGGAGATCTTTTTCTCGGTAATTGATCGATAATCACCATTTAAAAATCTCCTTTGGTCATTGCGCACAATATTACCCTGAGCATACAGGATCGCCACTTTATCTGCCATAACTCCACTGACAGATTCACTATAATCAGCAAAATCCACAACAGGGTCGTTATTTAAAGCTTTTTCATTTACTTCTTGCCCTTGTAAAAGGTCATCTACCAAACCATATTCAATAGCTTTATGAGAAGAGATCAAGTATTCTTCCCGGTCTTCCATCACCTCTCTAAATTCTTTTCGGGTCAAATTCCGACTGGTAGCACAACCTTCTGTATAAGCACTATACAGATCGTCAAATACTGCTGACAGACTTTCACGCATGGGGTCTGACATATTTTTACGAGCCATAATTTCACCTGTGCCTTTGTATTTGCCCTGATGTAGAACTGTGAATTCAATTCCTATTTTATCAAGAAAACCTTTGTAATAATTAATTTCCGCACCTATGCCTGTAAGCGCCAAACCGGCAGAAACAGAAGGGTTTAAATAAATTTTATCCGAAACAGAAGCAATATAATATCCCCTATCACCAGTCATATCAATATGGGAAACAACTTTTTTACCTGCCTTCTGGAATTGCTGCAAGTGTTGTCTCAATTCCTGAGTAAAAGCCCATCCCGTAGTAAAAAATTCGGGCTTTAGCAGAATGCCTTTGATCTTATCATCGTTTTTTGCTTTATCTATTTTACGACACATCTCACTAATAGAGGCATCTTCCTGAAAGAACATCACATTTTTATAAACATTATAATCATGGTGCTCGCCCTCCAAGGTCAACTCCAGCCATGAATTCGGTTTTATATCCACTTTTTTCTTGGCGGGGAAGGAACTGGCGATTATGATTATTGTCAGAAAAATCAAAAAACCAAACACAGCAAATATCCACAATAAAACCTTTCCTACTTTTTTCATTTTTATCCTTTCTGTTACTTAGACGTACGTCTATAAATTTAATTTTTCAGCAATTAGATTGCTGAGTTTTATAAAGTCATTATGATCCAATTTTTCCGGTCTTTTCTTCAAATCAAAATCAACATTTTTGATATTTTCATATTCTCTTGTAGTAAAAAGCGATTTAAAAGAGGTGCGCAGCATTTTCCGCCGCTGCTGAAAACTTTTATCAATCAATTTATTAAGAAGCTGAGGGTGAAGTATTTCTATTTCTTGTTTGGGACGCAGCTGAATTACAGCAGAATTTACTTTAGGCGGAGGTGAAAACACCTGGGGAGGAACATTAAACAGTTTTTTCACATCATAATATATCTGTATTTTTACGGCTATCCTGCCATAAGTTTTGTTACCCGCAGTAGCGCTTATCCTATCTGCAACTTCCTTTTGGATCATCAAGGTAATGAGAGAAAACAAATTGCGCTCGCGAATTATTTTAAAAATAAGCGGAGATGTAATGTTATAAGGTATATTAGCCACAATTTTCCAGGATTTATACGAGCGCAAAGCATTTAGATCAGCTTCCAGAAAATCAGCGTTTACAGCCACAAATTTATCATTTTTTATAGAATGCTGAATATACCGATAAAGGTCATAATCAATCTCGTAAGCAACTAATCTTTTACAATTTTTTAATATTTCACGGGTAAGAATCCCTTTACCACAGCCAATCTCCACTACATAATCATTGGAGTTAATCCCGGACATTCTCACAATCTTCTCAGCTATATTTTTATCATGCAAAAAATGTTGACCCAGGGATTTTTTTGATTTCATAAAATCAACCCACAACAAGATTGATCAATTTTTTGGGAACTATGATGACTTTTTTGATCTCTTTACCTTTAATATATTTCTGTATCTTCTCATCTTTCAGGGCAAGTTCTTTTACTTTTTCACGAGAAAGATCAGGACTTATCTCTAACTTGCTGCGCAATTTTCCATTTACTTGAATCACAAATGTTATCTCTTCTTTGACCAGGAATTCTTCTTTGTAACGGAGCCAGCCCTGTTCCAGAACAGAGTTTTCCCTGCCCAGCATTTCCCAGATTTCCTCTGCTAAATGAGGGGCAAAAGGATTTATCAGTTTAGGTAGAATTTCGATAGCTTCTCTGTAAACAGCCATATCACCTTGGGCAGAATCCTTTTTTATTTTAAAGGATGAGACATTATTAAGATGTTCCATTACAGCGGCAATTGCCGTATTGAAATGCATTCTTTCTTCTATATCTTCAGTTACTTTTTTAATTGTAAAATGCGAACTATATCTCAATTTCTTGGCAGCAGTGGAATATGCGAAATCATCTTCATAGTGGTCAGGATAAAACTTAATTTTGTCTTTCTGACGCGAAACGAGTTTCCAGATTCGATTTAGAAATCTAAAGGCCCCTTTTACACCTTTATCATCCCATTCAACATCTTTATTAGGGGGAGAAGCAAATAGCAAAAATACTCTTAGGGTATCAGAACCATATCTGTCGATATAGGTTTCCGGATCCACCACATTACCTTTGGATTTGGACATCTTGGCCCCATCCTTGTTTACCATACCCTGGGTAAGAAGATTGGTGCAGAATTCGTCGCTATCTACCAGGCCAATATCACGCATAAACTTATGGAAAAACCTGGCATACAACAGGTGCAAGCAGGCATGTTCGATTCCACCAATATACTGATCTACAGGCAGCCATTGCTCGGCAGCCTTTTTGCTAAAGGGCTCTTCCCTATTTTTAGGATCACAAAATCGAGCATAATACCAGGCAGAATCAAAAAAAGTATCCATAGTATCGGTTTCTCTTTTTGCCTTTCCGTTGCATTGAGGGCAGGTGGTATTAACAAAATCATCTACAGAAAGTAGAGGATTCTGTTGGGTTTTGCTCACCTCAACATCTTTGGGTAGTTTTACAGGCAAATCCGCTTCCGGTACCGGAATTACTCCACAATTTTCGCAATAAACCATAGGTATCGGAGTTCCCCAATAACGCTGACGAGAGATACCCCAATCTCGTAATCTATAATGCACAGTAGCTTCACCCATACCTTTTTGCTCCATCCATTGTATTATATCTTTTCTGGCTTGCTCGCTTTCCAAACCTGTAAACTGTTCTGAATTGACCAATACTCCTTCTCCTTCATAAGCTTCTTCCATCTTATCCAACTCAAGGCTTTTATCTTCATTTTGAATAACAATTCTTATGGGAAGATTGTATTTATGAGCAAATTCAAAGTCCCTTTGATCATGGGCAGGTACGCACATAACCGCACCGGTTCCATATTCCATTACTACATAGTTGCCAATCCATATAGGTACAGCTTCGTTATTAACAGGATTTATAGCATAACGCCCGGTAAACTTGCCAATTTTTTCGGTTTCCTCTGCAGTTCTCATTTTTATATCAGAGTTGATAATATCTTCCACAAACTCTTCCAGCTCCTCAGCCTTATCACTGCTTTCTATGATCTCCCTTGCCAAAGGATGTTCGGGAGCAAGCACCAAATAGGTACTACCAAAAATTGTATCCGGTCTAGTAGTAAAAACAGGGATTTCTTTATCAGATCCTTTTAAAGTGAATATTATCTTAGTACCGTAGCTCTTTCCGATCCAATTTTTTTCCATAGTAACAACTCTTTGCGGCCAGCCGTCCAATTCGGAATCATCCAATAGTTCTTCTGTGTAATCTGTGATCTTCACGAACCATTGCTCGATTTCTTTTTGTTTTACTTCTGTACCACAGCGCCAGCAAACTCCGCCTTCTGCTTGTTCATTGGCAAGTACAGTCTTACATTCGGGACACCAATTTAGAGTGGATTTTTTTCTATAAATAAGACCATTTTCATACATTTTCAGAAAAAACCACTGATTCCATTTATAATACTCTTTATCACAAGTTATTACTTTTCGACTCCAATCATAACCAAAACCCACAGATTTGAACTGCTTAGTCATTTTTTTGATATTCTCGTGAGTGGTAATTTCGGGATGTGAATTATGCTTAATAGCAAAATTTTCAGCCGGTAAACCAAAGCTATCATACCCCATGGGTTGCATCACCTTAAAGCCTTTCATCATTTTGTATCTAGCGATAGCATCAGCAATTGAATAATTTGAAATATGTCCCATGTGCAATACACCAGAAGCATAGGGAAACATAGATAATACATAATAAGTGGGCTTCTCGCTTTTTTCATTACTTGCGTGAAACAGTTTATTGTCTGTCCAATATTTCTGCCACTTTTTCTCGATTATTTGAAATGGATATTCCATTTTTCCTCCAAAATGATTAAAGCATAATTTATTTATGAAAAAATTGACTTCCACATTTTTAAGTCAAATTTTTCTGTTCTAAAATTCAATTACTTAAAAATTTAAGTGGCAATTTGTTCACTTTTTATTACAAAAATTGACATTAATTTTCGGAATTCAATAAAAGTAAATCTAATATGGATAAAAAATATTTAATCTTACTTTCTATACTTTCCTTGTTGTTATTTGCTCACTGCGCTAGTGATGACCCGGAAGGAAAAGATACTATTCCTCCTTCCAAGGTTATACTTACTCCCCACTTGGGGGATGCCGGTGATCCAGGGACATCTTTAACGGATTATAATAACGGGATTGATGCTACAGATTCTGCCGAAAATCAAATTTATAATTGGATGAAAATACAATGGGACAATACTCCCTTAATTCAGGATACAGATATCAGCCACATAGAGATTTACAGATTTCCGGATTTTGATACAACTAACATAACTTACGCCGGCAGCATGGAATTTGTTACTGATTCCTCGCGCTTTATTGATAAATTTGAAGGAGTTGAAACAATCACACCAAAAACCTGGAGTTACTTTATCATTCCCTATGACCATGCCGGAAACTACACCAAATCTGATACGGTTCATTATTCATTACTTGATAAACCGGATATTTTATATCCGGAGAAAGATGCTCAATTCTCTTCTGACGAAGATATAAATTTTCGTTGGGAGGAGATTCCCATGTCCACATATCGAATTTTATTTTTTGATCAAAACCATAATTTAATTGCCACAGTAAATGATTGCAATGATAATAATTTTACCACTTCTTCTAATGTTCTGGGATTAATTCCCACCACATATATTTGGCGGGTTGATGCCTTTGGCTCTCCCCAGGAAGAATGGGGCTCGGAATCAAACGAAAGAACAATTATATTTTCTAATAAATAAACAGAATAATTTGGGAGAAATTACATGCTATATATCATATCAAAACTGCGAAAATTTGGAGTTATTTCGTTTAAATTTGCTTTATCGGGGAAAAAAGTTTTAGTAACCTTCTTATTGCTGGCTCTCGTTTCTACCAGTTTTGCTCAGACCGGAGAGTTGCGCCTGCCCTCTACAAATTCTGCTTACACATTTTCAGGAGCCATGGGTGATGAGGATCAATTGAGAATACAAACTTATATCTGGGGTCAAGTTCACAGTCCCGGCATGTATATAGTTCCTGATGATACTGATCTGCTGGCTCTAATTTCTCTAGCTAAAGGACCTACTGAAGATGCTAAATTAACAAAAATTCGCATTGTACGCGGAAATGTGGAAACTCAAAAGAATGAAGTAATCTATGTGGACGTAGAAGAATACATAGATACGGGAAATAGAGATTTAATTCCAATTTTAAGACCAGGAGATACTATAATAGTACCTTCGACAGTATTCTATGGTATGGAACGTGTAGCAGGATTTATTTCAAAATTTGCTACGGTGTTAAGTATGTACAATCTATATCTTAATATTAAAAGTCAATAAAAGAGGAGAATATTTTATGAGTCAGATTCAGTTTGCGGAAAATTCTGCTGAGAATAATAATACTCAGGAAGAAGAAGTTAATCTAAAAGAATATTTGCGCATATTAAGACGTCATCTAAAATTAATATTAGCCGTATTTATTATAGTTATGGGCGCTACAGTTTACTACACAATAAAAGCTCCAGAAATTTATGAATCCAATGGTAAAGTGCTTTTGGAATTAAATAAGCAGACCGAACTTTTTATGCCCACTTCCGGCTTTGGCAGAAATGAGCTCAATAACCAAATGCAAGTAATCAAAAGTCGACCCATTATGGAAAGAGCTATTGAAAAACTAAAGAGAAATGAAAATGCTGATCAATTTCCTCTATTGACGACTGAGAATCCGGTTTCTACTTTAAGAGACAAAATTGAGGTGACTGCCGAAAGAGAAGTGGATATTTTTAATGTGAAATATCGTTCTACCAATCCTTTAGAAGCAAAAGCTGTAGTAAATGCCGTCATAGAAAGTTACGAAGAGGAAAATCTAAAATATACACGAGCCGAATTAACGCGTGTGCGTAAATTTTTGGAAGAACAACTAAATAAAACTCAACGCAAACTCGCTATATCTGAAGAGGATTTAAGGCAGTATAAATTAAACAATAAGGTATTTGCCCTTACCGAAGAAACAGAAAAGATGGTTGAAAACATGGCTGAGTTTGAAGGACAATTGCAAATTGCTGCCACGGAACTGCAAGTAGCCAGAGAAAATCTGGAATATCAGCGTTCTGAACTAGCAAAACTGGATTCATCCCTGGCTAAAGCGGTTACATCCATCTCCTCCCCCTTATTAGAACAACTCAGAAATCAGTTGATTAAAAAAGAAGGTAAATTAGCCACACTGCTAAACAAACAAGGTTATTCGGCTGAACATCCCGAATTGAAAATTTTAAGACAAGAAACTCGAACTATTAGAAATAAGATGGAAGAAGAGTTAAAGAAAGTCCTTCAATCTAAAGAAGAAAGCATTAGCCCCATGGAACGAAGACAAACTCTTATGACCACAATCATTGAGAGCGAACTTGAGTTCCAAAACGCCAGGGCAAAATATGAGGGATTAAAAAAAGTCGTAGAAAATTATCAAACCCAAATGGCAGTCCTGCCTGATGCTGAACTAGAACTTGCCAGACTGGAAAGAGCAAAAAAAATCAACCAGCAAGTTTATAGCATGCTCGTAAATAAATATGAAGAAGCCAAAATATCGGAAGAGGGAAAACTTACAAACATAAGAATTCTGCAGGAAGCAGTAGAACCCCGAAATCCAGTTTCACCTAAAGTAAAAATGAATATTCTTATAGGAATTATCCTGGGCTTAGGCCTAGGTGGTGGAGGTGCATTCCTGTTAGAATCTCTTGATACAAAAATTTCTACACTTTCTGATGTTGAAAAATATATACAACTACCTGTTCTGGGTACCATACCCAATATTGAAATAGATAGCAAGCGCATGGCACAAATGGAAGAAGAGATAGAGAAAGCCGAAAGTTTTAATATTAAAGCTGAAATATCCACAGACCAAAAGAAGATGGTGGCTCGCCTTATAACCCACTATAAACCCAAATCGCCGATATCAGAGGCATATAGAACTTTTAGAACAAATCTTATTTCAAAACCGGAAGCAGCCGGCTCCAAAACCTTCCTTGTTACTAGCTCAGGACCAAAAGAAGGTAAATCAACTTCCTCTAGTAATTTGGCTATAGCTCTAGCTCAAACTAAAGCAAGAACTGTCCTTATCGACTGTGATATGCGTCGCCCCATGCTGCATAATCTTTTTATGTTTAGCAAAGAAAATGGTCTATCAAAATACCTTACAGATGAAACGGTGGAAAAAGAAGAAATTATCAAATCTACAGAAATTGAGAATCTAGACCTTATTACCTCTGGTCATGTACCACCCAACCCCTCAGAACTTTTTTCCTTACCTCGGATGAATAATCTCATAAATCAACTGGAGCTTGAATATGACTATATTGTTCTGGATACCCCGCCTATTATTGCAGTAACAGATGCTCTGATACTTGCCAAAAAAGTTGATGAATTGGTGCTTGTTGTAAGGGTAGATGTAGCTGATAAGAATATGTTCCACCAAGCCAAGAATCTTTTGAAAAACGTAGGAGTAGATGTAACCGGAATAGTTGTAAATGGAGTAGAAGTTAAAAAATACTACAGCGGTTATAAGTATTATTACTATTATTACTATTATTATGCGGATGAGGACAAAAAAGGTAAGAGAAAAAGAAAAACAAGCTGATAAACCCCTGGTAAAACATAAAAACTGCCCGGCAAAAATAAATCTTTTTCTGGACATTCTTAAAAAGAGAGATGACGATTTTCATGAGTTAAATTCTCTCTTTGCCGAACTCTCTCTATCTGATAAAATCCTTATAAAATTGACAGAAAATTCTCAGATTAAAATTTCTTGCACTTCAGACACTATACCAGATAAAAGCAATCTGGTTTTTAAAATTGCTAGTTATTTGAAAGATAAATACAAAGTTAAGAGTGGAATAGAAATATATCTTAAAAAAAATATTCCAGTTGCAGCCGGACTTGGTGGCGGTAGTTCTGACGCAGCAAAGACTATTCAAATTTGCAACGAAATCTGGAATTTAGGGCTAAGTCCCAAGCAGATGCATAAAATTGCGGCAAAATTCGGCAGTGATATCAATTTCTTTTTGGAAGGGGGAGTAAAACTGGTAAAAGGACGCGGTGAAATTGTACTTGAACAAAAAAATAATTTGGAAATTGCTAATATTCTACTGGTTAACCCCCATATTCAAATTTCCAGTAAAAAGGCATATAATTCAGTGCAGTCCCTAGAGCCTCATACTGCAAAATTTAAAAATATGCAAAAAGCTTTACGCCAAAATGAGCTTGATTTATTATGTAAAAACTTGCATAATTCACTTGAGCCTGGAATTTTTTCTGAATATCCCGAGATCCAATCGATTAAAAAAAATTTACTGAAGCTGGGAGCCGGCGGAAGCTTGATGTCCGGAAGCGGTTCTACTGTTTTTGCTATATTTAAAAAAAGTGATACATTGCTGCGGGCCGAACACTTTTTTGCTAAAAAAAATTTTTGGACACATAAAACTTCTTTAAAGAAGGTTAGATAGATTCATGTATAGCAAATTAAGAATATTTACAGGTAATGCTAATCAAGAGTTAGCATATAGAGTCTCTGAATACGCTGATCTGCCCTTAAGTAAGAGAGAACTATTTAAATTCTCTAATGATAATTCCTTTGTCAAAATTTTAGAGAATGTAAGAGGATATGATGTTTTTATAATCCAGCCTACTTGTAAACCGGTGAATGACAATCTTATGGAATTACTGATCATGATAGATGCTCTGCGTCGCGCTTCTGCTTCTCGCATTACGGCTGTTATACCTTATTTTGCCTATGCCCGGTCCGACAAAAAGGACCAACCACGTGTCCCCATCACTGCTAAATTAGTTGCTAATCTTTTATCAACTGCCGGGGCAGACAGAGTTATTACCTTTGACTTACATGCCCAGCAAGTTCAGGGCTTTTTTGATATTCCAGTTGATCACCTCTCAATGCTACCCTTATTTCTTAAATATTTTCAATCTATCAACCTGAAAAATGTAGTGGTCGTATCTCCTGATACAGGAGGTACAGATAGAGCCCGCTGGTTTGCTCAGCAACTGGATGCCAGTATTGCTATTGGTGACAAGCGCCGTGTAGGCAATGAAGGAAATGTAGAAATTTTACGCATAGTTGGAGACGTAGAAGGAAAAACCACCATAATCGTTGATGATATAATTGATTCTGCTAAATCTACAGTAAAAATGGCAAAAGCTCTAAAAAAACACAATGCAGAAAGAATATACTGTGCCTGTACTCATCCTGTATTAAGCGGTAATTCTGTAGAAAGAATAAACAAATCCTCTATTCATGAATGTGTGGTTACTGACTCTATTCCCCTTAACTCTGAGGCTAAACAAAGTGAAAAAATCAAACAATTATCTATTGCTTCTTTGTTAGCCCAGGCAATAAAAAGAATACATAATGAAGAATCTGTTAGTGTTTTATTTAAAATAGGAAACGAGGAATGATAAATGAAATTAAAGGCAAATATTAGAGACACTGGACACAAAAGTGCTCGTAAATTAAGAAAAGATAATCAAATTCCAGCCATTCTTTATGGTCGTGAGCTGGACTCTAAACCTATCTCCATAGACTATGCTGATTTTCGTGAAGTCTATAAAGAAACTCTGGAACACACAAACTTTATATTCATTAATATCGATGGAGAAGAACATCGCACTCTTATCAAAGAGATTCAGGTGGAACCTGTCTCCAGAGAAATCTTACATATAGACTTCCAGGAAATTTATTCAGGACAGAAAATTGCCATCGAAGTACCACTGCGAATTATCGGCGAAGCCCCTGGTTTACAGGAAGGTGGAGTTCTGGAAACTCACCTGCGTGAGATAGAAATCGAATGTATGCCCAAAGACTTACCGGATCATATCGAAATAGATATATCTGAATTGGGACTCGGTGATTCCATTCACATCGAAGATATTCTGGAATATTATCCAAATATTAACATAAAACAATCCGCTTCATCCTCTATTGTATCTGTACAACTACCAATGGTTGAAGAGGAAGAAGAGGTTGAAGAACCAGAAGAACTTGAAGCTCTTGAAGAAGGTGAAGAAGTGGCTGAAGGTGAAGAAGAAGCTGAAGAAGATGAAGAAGAAGCTGAAGAAGCTAAAGAAACTGAATAAATTTGAGATCAGATAGCAGAAAACTTGTAGTTGGTTTAGGTAATCCGGGCGAAAAATATTCAAATACTCGCCATAATATCGGTTTTAAGATTGTTCTGGCAGTCCACGCTAAATTTAAAGCAAATGATTTTAAAACTAAATGCAACTCCCTCTATAGCAAGAAAAAGGAATGGATTCTGGCCCTGCCAACCACCTTTATGAACCGTTCAGGTATAGCGGTAAAATGCCTTATCGAACAATTTGATATTGATTTAGATAATATTATAGTTGTGGTTGATGATATAAATTTACCTCTGGGAGAAATTCGCCTGAGAAGATCAGGTAGTGACGGTGGACACAATGGTCTAAAATCCATTATTACTGAACTGGGAACGGAAGACTTTAAGAGATTACGCTTTGGAATTGGTCAAGAGATTGAAGAAATCAGGAAAAAATATCTTGACACAAAAGAGTTTGTTCTCTCCGATTTTGAAGATGAAGAAGAATCAGTTCTGGAAGAAAAAATTCCTCCTGCTGTAGAACTTATAAATTTTTTTCTTTATGAAAATTTTCAAAAAATGTTAGATTATAACAGTAAATTAAATTCCTTATCCCAAGATTAAGGGATTTAGATTCCATAAATCATGGAAATAAACCGAAAGGAAAGCATATGAAAAAAAAATATGAAACAATGATCGTCATTCCACCCCTAGCGGATGACGAGATTGCAGAAACTCTGGATGAAGTCCAAAAAAACATTGAAAAGCTGAATGGTGAAATTGAAGATATTAACGAATGGGGTAAACGCAAACTGGCCTATGAAGTTAACGACTATAATTACGGCTATTATGTTGTAATTCTGTTCTATATGGAAGGCAAAAACATATCTGACCTCAAATACTTCTATAAGCAGAATGAAAAAATAATACGTAATATCGTAATCAAACGTGAGCAAGAGGTATAATTATGGCAAAAAAACTTAATCTACCCCGCATAAATCAAGTGACTATTTCTGGTCGCCTAACACGTGACGTGGATCTGCGATATACTCCCTCTGGTACTGCTACTACTAATATAACCGTTGCTAATGACCGCTCCTGGCGAGACTCAGACGGCAACTGGCAGAATGCTACTAATTTCTTGCGAGTAGTTCTATGGACCAAAACAGCCGAATGGGCTGCAGAAAATCTGAAAAAAGGCTCACCTGTTATAGTTCAAGGTAGAATCCAAACTCGATCCTGGCAAAATCAAGATGGAGATAACAGATCCATAACCGAGATCGTTGCCTCCCGTATCCAAGCCCTGGAAAGGGATTACGATCCCAATCAAACCCCAAACAATAAGCAAAAATTTGAAGAAAACGAAGAAGAGGAGAATATAGACGATGACATACCGTTCTAGATATAGAAAGAAATACTGTAAATTCTGTAAAAGACCTGAAATAAAAATAGATTATAAAAACGTAAATGTAATGCAAAGGTCTATCTTTAATTCAGGAAAGATAATACCCAGAAAAATTTCTGGAGTTTGTAGTAAACACCAAAGAAAACTTGCTAAAGAAATAAAAAGAGCTCGTCAAATGGCTCTTGTTCCTTATATCGGTTCCTAAACTGAATCATGCTACTGCAGATTGCAGTCTTTACTCTAGTTTCATTGTTTTCACCTCTGGTGGGTTTACTGCTTGCGGTCCCCTTTACCGGCTATATTGCTGGTTTAAGTGGAAAAAGTAAAAGGTTTCCTACTTCCAATCAGGTTGGTTCCAATCTCCTAAAAATATTCACGCTGCACCTTTTGCTACTTCTAATTCTCGTAATTATAGGCTTTATTTCTATTCTGGCTGCCTTTGAAATACTGGTTGCCGTAGGTCTTACAGCCACTTTATTTAATTACTTTATCCACAAAACCAAAGATTATATGTACTCTCTATTGGGAGCTGCTGTTCCCGGTTTTCTCTATATCATACTGAAAAATATATTCCTGTTCGACCTCATAAAACAAGAAGTTGAACAAGCTAATGAGATGTTTTTTAGCAGTATGCAAAATGTTATCTCACCGGAGATGATGGAATCAATGCAACAAACAATGGATATAATGAGTAGTGTTCTAATCGAAGGAAATGCTGCAATCTGGATGTTTAGCATTGTAGCCGGACTTGCCATTGGCGCTTTGATTTTTTCCAAAAAGTCCAACTTGTTAAAATGGGATTTTGGCTTAGTTCAATTTCCCTTTTATCTGCAATTTCTAGTTGCACTTGCCCTGATTTTGTTTATTATTGAGATGAGAACCTACTCACTCAATTTACTCGTAATCTGTAGTTACTTCTATCTTCTACAAGGCTACTCTGTCCTCTTTTTTTACGTAAGACCCACTCTGGCTAAAAAGAAAATATTAGGAATCGGAATTTTGATTATCCCCATCTTTAGTTATTTCTTGCTAATAACTCTGGCTCTGATAGGATTGGTGGATAATTGGCTAAATTTTAGAAAATTTGCAATACATAAAGGAGAAAGTTGATGAAAATAATTTTAAAAACAAGATTAGAAAATTATGGAGAAGCGGGTGACGTGGTAGAAGTCGCTGATGGCTATGCTAGAAATTACCTGATTCCCAAAGGAATTGCTGTTCCAGCTACGGACAATAATATTGAAATGATAGAAGAGATAAAAGAACAAGAAGAAAAACGCCTGGCTCGTGAAAAAGAAGAAGCAGAAATGATCATAAAACAAATTGAAAAAACGAGCTGTGAGTTCGAAAGACTGGCTGATGACAATGGTCACCTCTATGGCTCTGTAAGTGAAAACGATATTGTAAAAGCTCTGGAAGAGCAGGACCTTAAGCTTGAAAAATCAGACGTTAAAATAGAGCATCACCTAAAAGAAGTAGGTGACCACAAAGTTCCCATAGAGATTAAAGGTGTTACAGGTAATTTAAACGTAAAAATAGAAGAAGAAAAAAAAGAAAATAAGCAAGAGGAAGAGTAAATTATGAAAAAAATATTTAAAATTATTCGGGAAATTATTATGTGGATCCTTATTATAGGAGCTTTTGCTGCTATAGGATTTACTACAGATACTCCCGCTCAATCATCTCTTATCTGGGCTGGAATCGCTGTTTTAATCTTTGGTGTAGGCTTCCTTATTGCCAAACATACAAAAAGAAGAACAGGAACTACAAAAACTCAACTGATTATAAAAAAAATAATTGGCTTTATCCTGCTGATTTTTGGTCTCGTACTTCCGGCTCTGCTCCTGTCAAATTTTCCCACAAACATCAGACTTTTGATTGTTTTATTTGCCGTAGTACTGGTAGCACTGGGTTGCCTAGCTGTTTATCTCATAAACAAAAGTAAAGGTTGGGCAGTTTTAGGTTATCTTATTCTAATTATTGCCAGTTTCTTACCTGCTCTTGCCATGTCCACTTATGACATGACTTATAATGCCCTGGGCACAGTTTACTATCTCACGATTGCTCTTGCCTGTTTTTCCTGGGCCGGCATTTCTATGATTACTGCCAAAAAAATTAAATAATTGATGTCTCGTCTGAAGCATGTTAGTAAGATTCTTGATACCCTTTGGGGGAATCTATCCAAACAGGGCTTTACACGGGAAATAAAGATAGCTGTTCAGTGGAATAAAGCCGTTGGACATCTTTTGAGAAGAAAAACTCAGATAAAAAAGCTAGAGAACGATGTCCTGTTTATCTCAGTCGAGAATAATGTCTGGCTACAGGAATTGCTCTTGAAAAAGGAAGATATTATTCAAACTATAAATAAGAAATTGTCTCGCAACAATCGAATTAAAAACATAGTTTTTTCTATCTCTTCCCAAAAAAGAATCAAATTATAATTTATGAATAACAAGCAAATTTATATAGCACCCTCAATTCTTTCTGCAGACCTGTTATACCTGGGCAAAGAGATTAAAAGTGTAGAAAAAGCAGCAGATATCATCCATGTAGATGTTATGGATGGTCACTTTGTACCCAATCTTACTTTTGGTCCGGACCTGGTGAAACAGGTTAGATATTTTACAAAGCAGAAGATCGATGTCCATCTTATGCTCTCCCAACCTGATAAATTTATTGCAAAATTTCTGGAAGCGGGCACAGATTACCTTTCATTCCACTTAGAAGCTCATGTTGATCATGAAAAATGGCTAAAAAAAATCAGAGAAAATGATTGTAAGGCAGGGCTGGTACTAAACCCTGATACTCCTGCTAAAAAAATTTTTTCTTATTTGCCCCTGCTAGATTATGTACTGGTGATGACTGTCTATCCCGGTTATGGAGGCCAGAATTATATAGAAGCTTGTACTAAAAAAATTAGTGAACTGCATAAATTTCAATCCAGTCACGATTTCTTAATAGAAGTTGACGGTGGAATAAATTTTAGAACTGGCAAAGAAGCCAAAGCAGCCGGAGCCAACATTCTGGTGGCAGGCAGCTTTATTTTTAAAAATGAGCGTGAATACGCCAACACTATCAAGGGCTTAAGAGATGTTTGAATCTTTAACAGAGAAACTCGGTTCCATATTTTCCAATCTTAAATCTCGCGGCAAACTTTCCGAAAAAGAGATAAAAAAAGGAATGCGGCAGATCAAACTTGCTCTGCTGGAAGCTGATGTTAACTATCGCGTTGTTAAAAATTTCATAAAATCCGTACAGGAAAAGGCACTGGGGCAGGAAGTACAGGATTCGCTGACACCGGGTCAGCAAATTATAAAGATCGTTAACAATGAACTTATAAATTTAATGGCATCTAAAAAAAAGCCGCAGACTCTTCCCCCCAATAAAACTTCCAAACTAATGCTAGTGGGGCTACAAGGCTCCGGTAAAACAACCACATGTGCCAAGTTAGCAATTAAATATAAACGTGACAACTATTCTCCACTACTGGTAGCTGCTGATATCTACAGACCTGCTGCCATAGATCAGCTCAAAACTCTGGGAAAATCTATCGATGTTCCGGTTTATAGTAAGGACACCAAAAAAGTAAAAAAAATCGCCAAGGGTGCGGTCAAATTCGCCCAGGATAACGATCATAACCTGCTGCTCTTTGATACAGCTGGACGTTTACATATTGATGAAAAGATGATGCAGGAACTAAAGGTTATGGAAAAAGTCCTGGAGCCCGATGAAATTTTTTATGTTGCTGACGCCATGACGGGACAGGATGCTGTAAACAGTGCCCAAGAGTTTGACTCTCAGTTGAATATTTCCGGTATTATTTTAACCAAAATGGACGGAGATGCCAGAGGAGGCGCAGCCTTATCCATCAAATCCGTAACCAATAAACCCATCAGATACATAGGAGTGGGAGAAAAATTAAATCAGCTGGAAAAATTCCACGCAGATAGAATAGCTTCTCGCATTTTGGGTATGGGTGATGTTCTCTCACTAATTGAAAAAGCCGAAAGCGCTTATGAACAAGAAGAGGCCAAAAAATTAGAGGAGAAGATAAGAAAAAACAGTTTTTCTCTGGAAGATTTTCTGGATCAATTGCAAAAAATCAGAAAGATGGGTCCGCTGGATCAATTAGTTAAAATGCTACCCGGTGCTCAGTCTAAGTTGCTGCAAAAAACAGATTTTGATGAAAGTGAAATGAATCATATAGAAGCTATTATTCGTTCTATGACCAAAGAGGAACGTTTAAAACCAAAAATTATCAATGGCAGCAGAAGGCAAAGGATTGCCAGGGGAAGCGGCACATCTCTACAGCAGGTAAACAGGCTTTTGAAACAATTCAATCAGATGAAGTCGATGATGAAAAAATTCAAGAATCAAAAGCACAAATTAGGTGGTAATTTACCGGGGTTTTAGTTATAAATTCTACAGAACATATTTGGTAAGATCTTCATCTTTTATCACTTCACTTAAGACCTTAACCACATCATTCTTTCTAATTCTAATTTTCTTTTCCTTAAAATTGGGGAGTTTATAAAGATGATCTTCCAAGAGCAAAGTTAAAATTGTATGTAATCTCCTAGCGCCGATATCTTCCATTCTGGCATTTGCTTGTGCGGAATAGGAAGCAATCGCTTTAATTGCACCTTTAGTGAAAGAAAGAGACACATCCTCTGTTTTTATCATTTCCTTATATTGCTTTATCAGAGCATTCTTGGGCAGACGCAAAATTTTACTAAAATCTTCTTCATCAAGTGAATTTAGCTCTACTCGAATGGGAAACCTTCCTTGTAGCTCTGGAATAAGATCAGAAGGCTTGGATATATGAAAGGCTCCGGAAGCAATAAAGAGAATATGGGTAGTATCTACCATACCATATTTGGTAGGAACCTTTGTGCCTTCGATAATGGGAAGCAAGTCTCTTTGCACACCCTGCCGTGACACCCCTGGATTTGATTTGGACTCTTCACCGGCAATTTTATCAATTTCGTCCAGAAAAACAATACCATTCTCCTCCACCTGTTTAACAGCCATCTCTTTAGCTTCGTTCATATCAATAAGCTTTTGAGATTCAATATAAAACAAGAACTCCCGCGCTTCCTTAACCTTCATTGTTTTGCGTTTTTGGGAAGAGCTGGGCATCATACCGGAGAGAATCTCACCCATATCAATATCAAAACTATCCAGGTTAATATTGGAAAAAACCTCCACTCTTCTGTCTGAACTTTGATCAGTCTTTACTTCGATTTCGCGATCCTCCATCTTACCTTCACGCAGCATATTACGAAGTTTTTCGCGAGTTCTCTTGTGCTTCTGTTTCTGCTCTTCTATCTCACTTCTCTTTTCTCTGCGCTCTTCAGGGGGGAGGTTGGCAGGAAGCTTGGGTTTTTCGTAGGGTAAAAGCGCATCAAGTATTCTTTCTTCTGCCCGTTTTTTTGCTCTCTTCTCCACCCCTTGCATCATTTTCTGCTTTACCTGATTTAAAGAGATGTTAACCAGTTCCCGAATGATGGAACCAACTTCTTGTCCCACATAACCGACTTCCGTAAATTTGGTAGCTTCTACTTTAAGAAAAGGAGCATTTACGAGGCGAGCCAGGCGACGGGATATTTCTGTTTTGCCCACACCTGTAGGTCCAATTAAAATAATGTTATTCGGTAAAATTTCTTCCCGCAATTC
The DNA here is from genome assembly GCA_018334695.1 of Candidatus Cloacimonadota bacterium. Classification (GTDB taxonomy): domain Bacteria; phylum Cloacimonadota; class Cloacimonadia; order JGIOTU-2; family JGIOTU-2; genus TCS60. Next base: position 2,139 of record JAGXLO010000020.1, on the reverse strand, counting down.
AGCCGGAACATTCTGACGTCGCCATCTGTTGCGCAGGGCAATTGCCACCGCCTTTTTTGCTTTATCCTGACCGATAATATATTTATCCAGTTCCTTAACTATTTTCTGAGGAGTAAGTTTGTCCATATCCATAATTATAATTCCTTTACAATACGTTGCGAGTTAGTGTAAATACAAATGTCACTGGCAATTTTTATTGATTTATCAACTATCTCTTTCGGATTCTTCTTACCAGCTTTAATAAAAGCATTGGCAGCTGCCTTAGCATAAGCTCCACCGGAACCTATTGCTGCCACATTATTATCCGGCTCAATAATATCTCCGTTGCCGGAAACGATCAGCAGTGTGTCCTTATCAGCCACAATGATCATAGCTTCCAGGCGACGCAAAATCTTGTCTGTACGCCACTCCTTGGTTACCTCCACCGAGGCTTTTAGCAGATTGCCTTTATATTCTTTCAACTTTTTCTCAAAACGGTCAAACAGGGTAAGAGCATCAGCTGTTGATCCGGCAAACCCGGTAATAACCTTTTTTTTATATAACTTTCTTACCTTATGAGCATTAGATTTAAATATAGTATCACCATGTGTAACCTGACCATCTCCGCCTATAGCAACTTTTTTTCCAATCTTAACACCCAAAATTGTAGTGCCACTAAGCTTTAGATTCTTCTTCATCTTCACCTTCCTCTTTCTTTTCCATATATTCCTGATAGAGGTCATTGAGTTCATCTCCGGTAACTGTTTCCTGCTCTAATAGCATATCTGCCAGCTCATCCAGCAACTCACGATTCTCCAACAATATTTTTTTATCCTTTTTATAAGCCTTTTCCAAAATAGCCTTTATCTCTTCATCCACCATATTTTTTAATTCAGAGCTCATATCAGGATTGGAAGCGAGTTTTTTACCCAAAAAGACATTATCGTTTTGGTCATGAATGGTGCGGGGTCCAACTTTTTCACTCATACCCCAATCACAAACCATCTTACGGGCAAGATCAGTTGCCTGCTTCAGGTCTTCTCCGGCGCCGGTTGTTTTTTTATCTGTTGCTACCTCATCTGCTACTCTTCCGCCCATCATATGAGCCAGTTTTGCTTCACAATAACTTTTGGAATAAGTATGTCTATCATCCAGGGGCAGATAGTGAGTAGAGCCAAGTGAGCGTCCCCGGGGAATAATAGTTACTTTATGGACAGGGTCGCTTTCTGGTATAAATTTTGAAACCAGAGCATGACCTGCTTCGTGGTAGGCAAGATTTTTCTTTTCTTCATCGCTCAAAACTAAGCTGCGTCTTTCTTTACCCATTATCACTTTATCTTTGGCATTCTCAAAATCATTCATGGTAACTTCCTCGTGCCCCAAACGAGCGCCCCACAGTGCTGCTTCATTTACAAGATTCTCCAAATCTGCTCCGGAGAAACCGGGTGTACCTTTGGCTATTATCTTCAAGTCAACATCATCAGCTACTTCTATATCACGTGTATGTACTTTTAAGATACCCAGGCGACCTCTCATATCCGGTCTATCTACTGTTACCTGGCGGTCAAATCTGCCGGGACGCAATAGAGCGGGATCCAGAATATCGGGTCTGTTGGTAGCAGCAATAAGAATTACACTCTCATTAGGATCAAACCCATCCATCTCTACCAGAAGCTGATTAAGGGTCTGTTCTCTCTCATCGTGTCCACCACCAAGTCCGGCACCTCTATGCCTGCCCACAGCATCCAATTCATCAATAAAAATTATGCAGGGAGCATTCTTCTTGCCTTGCTCAAAAAGGTCTCGGACACGAGAAGCACCAACCCCTACGAACATTTCAACAAAATTTGAACCACTAATACTAAAGAAAGGAACTCCAGCTTCACCTGCCACTGCTTTAGCTAGTAGTGTTTTACCTGTACCGGGAGGACCCATTAAAACCACACCTTTGGGAATTCTTCCACCTAGTTTTTTAAATTTATCAGGCGCTTTTAAAAACTCAATTATCTCTTCCAGCTCTTCTTTAGCTTCATCCACACCGGCTACATCTTTAAAGGTAGTATTGGTCTTTTCTTCTCGAAACTGTTTTGCTTTACTTTTACCAAAATCAAATACCTTTCCGGCTCCACCTCGCATTGATTTCATAATGAAGAACCAGAA
>JAGXLO010000001.1 GCA_018334695.1 Candidatus Cloacimonadota bacterium | reverse complement strand
ATAAGTACTGCTTCTATGTATTTTTATGTTGGTAATGACTCTCCTCTGGAGATTAATAGCATTGAGGAGGCAAGAGAACTACCCGAAATAGCAGTTATGAAGGATTATGCAGAATATAGTATTCTCAAGGAAAAGAATTTTGATAATTTAGTACAATACGAGGATATGGATAAGGTTATAACTAAATTAGTTAAGGGTGAAATACCTGTATTTGTAATAACAAATCTGATAATGAATACGAAATTGGAAGAATTGGATATTGCAAAGCCTGCAGTAAAAAAATCTATGCTGCTATCTGCTGAATTTGAGTATATTGCTTTTTCAAAATCCACACCTGATAGAATTATTGATCTGTGGCAGAAACATTTGAATGAGATGAAACGCGATGGAACTTTTGGTACAATATTTAAAAAATGGTTGCCAAAAGAAACTCCTCCCGGGATTTTACAAATATTCACAGAAGATTATCCACCCCTTAGTTTTAAAAAAGATGGTGAGATAACTGGGTATGGAACTGAGGTTGTACACGAAATTCTGGCAAAATTGAGTATTCCTGATAATATTAGAATGGCGTCCTGGGATAATGCTTATAATATGGCTTTGGTCAATCCCAATTTTGTCCTTTATACCATGAAGAAAACTCCCAAAAGAGAAGATCTGTTCTATTGGGTTGGTCCCATAGGTTCAAATCGTACTTTTTTTTATGCTAAAAAAGGATCAGGAATAAAAATTAATAGCCTGGAGGATGCTAAGAAAGTTGATAAGATTGCTACTTGTTCTTCCTGGTTCTCAGAGCAAATGCTAAAGGATGAAGGTTTTACAAATCTGGTTAGTTCGCCTTCTCCTGCAAAAAATGTTAAACAACTGGCTGAAGGAAAAGTGGAACTCTCCATTTTTACTGACATAACTCTTCCAATGATTGCGCAAGAAGCTGGTTATTCGATTAATGATTTTAAGCCTGTATATATCGTAAGTAAAGGAGATTTTTATATTACGCTTTCAAAAGATACATCCGAAGATATTGTGGATGATTGGAAAGAAACTTTTAAGGAAATATATAATGACGGAACTTTGCAGAAAATAATGAAAAAGTGGCTGCCAAATAGTGAGTTGTCCAAAATCTAGCAAATATTTACTTTTGGAGTCGGCTACTCAAGTCCTTGTCACCAGCCACGCGGCATTTGTCATTTTCATAAATCCAGCTCCCACCTTCACTCTCTTTTACTAAAAACTAATCTCTGCCTTTATATATTGTTGTCTTTTTTTGAATTGTATGGTATAAATTTCGTATGTGAGAAACAAGAATAAACAAAAGTGGGGTGGGTGATGGGATTTGAACCCACGACGCCCGGAACCACAATCCGGTGCTCTACCACTGAACTACACCCACCACGTATATGTTTAAAATGATCGGGGTGCTGAGATTTGAACTCAGGACCTTTTGACCCCCAGCCAAACGCGCTAACCGAGCTGCGCTACACCCCGAAAAATCACTTATTTATAAATTTATTTATTTGGTATTATCCTGTCAAATTTGAGTTAACTTTTTTTAATTTACCTCAATATAAGTCAAGTTTTTTGGAATATTTAGTGAAAAATAACATTATATTTGGCATTATTCATTTATTTTAATTAAAAACAGTCATGCGGGTATAACTCAGTGTAGTCTGCCTGCTGGCGGATCCCAAGCTAAGAGTCGCGAGTTCGAATCTCGTTACCCGCTTTTTATAATTCCACCTAAAATATTTATCAGCTTCTCATGAATCTTTCCATTAGTCGCTACAATCTCTTTATCGAAAATAGAAAATTCCGCACCATCAAATTTGGCAATCTTTCCTCCCGCTTCTTCTACAATCAAAATTCCGGCTGCCGTATCCCAGGGATGAAGCTCCATTTCCCAAAAACCATCAAATATTCCAGCTGCCACATAACAAAGATCTAAGGCTGCAGCTCCGGGACGTCTTACACCACGACATTCTTTTATTATTTTATTAAAATTGTCCAGATTATTTCTCTCACCTTTCATTTCGTAGGGAAAACCTGTTGCCAGCACGGATTTCTTTAATTCTGTACTTTGGGAAACTACTAACCGCTGCTCATTCTTATAGCTTCCTCTGCCCTTGATGGCATAAAAAAATTCATCCAGAATAGGATTAAACACCACTCCCACTATACTCTCCTTACTCTTTTGTAAAGCAACAGATACATTAACAAAAGGAAATTCATGCACATAATTCGTAGTTCCGTCCAAAGGATCAATAACCCAGCAATATTCTGATCTATCATCTCTGGCAAAATCCGACTCCTCAGTTAAAATATTATGATCGGGAAAATTATTTTTTAAAATTTGGATAATTGCATCCTCTGCTCGTTTATCTATATCAGTAACCAGATCAATTCTGCCTTTATAAGATACATTTTTTTTCTTGTGAAAATTATTCTTTATTATCTTGCCGGCGGCTTTGGCAGCTTTTTGTGCTATGTCAAAATATTTTTGCATAATTCTCCTATTTTGCTGCAGTTTTGAGATTTAATAATTTGGATATGTTATGTAAAGCCTGCGCAGGACCATTGGGATGAAAAAGCAGATGCTTCTGAGTATAACAGCTACTCCAACATCCTTGGCAATTTTTATATTCTTGCAAACGTCTCTGATATATAGCGCTTTCCAGAATTGTTTTTAAATTCTCATCTAATAAATTTCCGATAGATTTTCCACCACATAAATACAGATCACCGTTCTCGTAAAGAGTCAGCCTGGTAGATGTTCTCTTTCCCTGTAAAAAAGGGCAATAATCAGGAAAATCATTATCCATAACTCTGGGTAAGCCTTTGATGAAAGTATTTAGGTTTAACACATCAGGATTATCTGTAAGAAATTCGACAACTTGATTGAATTTATCTCTGCTTGCAATCTTCATCTCGTCAGCTTGATTTGTTCTTTCTATCAGACTATGGTACACACCAATAGTGGTTTTCCAGCCTGCATTTTTGTTTGCTTTTATAACATGAGGCACTTGCTCCAGATTTAAATTGCTAAGCACACAGTTAGCATAAAGAAAAGAACTTGAGCCAATTTTCTGCTTTTTCTCGGCAATTAGTTGCATGTTTTTTAAGACTATTTCAGAATGATTCTTTACACCACGAATATATTCACTTTTCTTGCCCAGAGCATCCAGGGAAGTTTGCAGATTTATATTATTCTCCAGGCAAAGGGTAATTGTATCGGCAATTTTTTCATAGGGGAAGTACAAACCGGTTACCAGAGAGACTGATAGGGGAAAAATATTAAGTGAGTGGAGTAATATCTTATCTATCTCCGAATTCAACAAGGGCTCACCACCACTTATCATACCAACCAGGGAACCATAATTTTTTAGATTTCTGCAAATTTTTTCAAACTTTTTATAGGATAAATGTATTGGTTTTGATTTGTCTTTATAAATATTGCATTGCCGGCAGCGTTGATTACAGGCGTGCGTTACTTTTATTTCAGTAACAGAATTTATGGGTCTGTCACTGAAGTAATTATTTATTACTTTGGGAAGGGTTTGTAGAAACAGTGGTTTGTTCATCTTGATTCAGTTTTTTTGAGACTCGTTCCAGATTTTTTTGTGAAAATTCAAAGTCAGGATCTATCTTCAACGCCTTTTTCAGCAGTATCTCTGCATCCTTAACATCTCCCTGCTGTTCATAAATTACAGCCAGGTTGTTGAGAGTTTTTAAGTCTTCCTTTTTTTCTAGTATCTCTTCATAAAGGATTTTCGCTTTCTCAATATTTCCTTCAGCTTGAAAAAGAAAAGCATAATTGTATTTGGCTTCAACAAAATCAGGATCGAGTTCTACGGCATTAAAGAAATACTGCCTGGCTTTTTCTATCTTACCTTTTGTTGAGTAATAAATTCCCATGTAGTAATGAAGATCAGCAGAATCAACATAAACTTTTAGATTTTTCTTTAAATCCTTGTATCCTTTATGAAATTTATCTTTAGAAAAGTAGTTAACAATTCTTTGCCTGGTTTCATTTTCTGCCAGTACAGTTCCGGATTCACCAAAAATTTTTTTCGCGACCAACCATTCATTATTTATCTTTGCCAGTACAATTGATAATTCATATTTACCGTTTATTTCAAACTCTACTATAGCTTCATCTTCGTGCTCATTTAAAGCAGATCTTAAAAGGTCATATTCTTTTATGGCTTTAACTGCTTTAGTATCTAAATTTCTTTTTATATAATTTTTTTTGAATTCATCACTTTCATAAACATCTTTATTTACTAAAAGTGGGATTGTTTTTTCATAGTCATAATCAACCAGCAGGTCCAAAAATTTGCTGGCAACATCTTCGTGAGTTATGGGAATGTTGTCGTTTTTTTTAATATCTAATTTATCTCTTAAGAAATTATAATTGAGGGAGAATTTAAGATTTTGCTCTTTTTTATCCAAAAATTTAGCAATTTGTTCTTTGCCTTGTTTGGTTTTTGCAAATTCAATAGGGGTTTTATTGTCAAATTGTGGATTTTCTGCGTATAACCATTTGTTCAGATGAAGATCCAAAAGTTCCTGTTGTTCAGCAATGGATTCGGAGTAATTTTTGATACTCAATTTCGTATTATCTTCTTTTTCCTTTATAGCATATTTACAGCTTAAGGGGCAATCCATTTTTATACGAATTTCATTACAACAGTGGAAACATATTTTCTTATTCAATTTTTTGCAATCACGCATAGCTTTATGATCTTTACAAACTTTACATCTTTTAGGGGGAAATAAACCAAAATATCTTTTCATAATCTTCCTAACTATTTTTTTGATTCAAGTGAAGGTGGCATGCTTCTTTTGAATTGAGATTTATTCATTAAATTTAAAACTTTTTTAACATTATCTTCTGTAAAACCTTTGGATACTATTTCAGTTATGGAAAGCTTTTTTTCCAATATTAGGTAGAGGATTTCGTCAGCTTTTTTGTAAGTAATACCAAGTTCCTTTTCATCCGTTTGATTCTGCCAGAGGTCAGCCGATGGCTTTTTTTCGATTATCTCTTGCGGCACTCCCAGTTTTTCTGCCAGTTTCCAAACTTCTGTTTTATAAAGATGTCCTATGGGCTCGATGGCACAGGCAGAATCTCCGTATTGAGTTATATAACCCAGGTAAAGTTCTGTTTTATTGCCGGTGCCTAGAACGAGAGCTTTTTCTGCTGCAGATAGATCGTATATTACACTCATCCTCACCCTAGCCATAAAATTTCCCCGCCTGAGTTTATCGGCTTTGGGCGCATATTCATCAAAATATGAATTCACCATAGGGGAGATATCTCTGATTATGTATTTGATATCAAGTTTCTCTGCTATCATTTTTCCGTGCTTCAGGCTATCGCTGGAGCTCTTTTCATAAGGCAGAAGAACACCAATGAGATTGTCTTTACCCAGGGCATCTTTTGCCAGATGGGCAACTACAGAAGAATCCAAGCCGCCGGATAAACCCAGAATACCTTTTTTCTTACCGGCATTATGAATATAATCTTTAATAAATTCTTTTATCTGCTTTGTATTCTTATCAAGATTAATTTGACGCATATTAACTCCTAAAAATTTTAAAATCTGTCGATCGCATTTAAAATATCCAGTAAAGTAACATCCTGTAAACGCCTTTTTTTACCAAGGATTGAGGCAAGAGAGGAGAAAAAATTTCCAACCTTCATATCAGAAAATCTGCTATCTACAAGTTCTGAGAAAGTTTTATTTTGTTTAAAGATGTTTTCCAGGGACTTTTGCTCTTTATCCTCGTCGGGCTCGGCTTGTTTACGAGGTTTTTTCTGGTCTATCTGAAACAATCTGCGTTCATTTTCTGATAAGAGATGTTGTGTCATTTTATTTTTTGTTAATTTGGTCTCATCCTTTATTATATCTTTTAGATAAGCAATTTTTCTTTCAATAAATTCATCTTGCTCTTTTTGGAATAATTTAGTATAGATCTGCAGAGCTTTCGCATATTTTTCCTGCTTTTCGTACATCTTAGCAAGGGTAAGTGTTGGTATTATTTCTTCATTATTGTTATTATTCATCTGAAATTATTATCCTGTGTTTTATTCTGTCATATGTTCCTGTGCCTATGCCTTTGATATTCATGATCTCCTCTTTTTGGGAGAAGAGTCCGTTTGTTTCTCTGTAATCGATAATTTTTTGAGCGGTTACATCGCCAATTCGATACAATGTTTTCAATTCGTCTATTGAGGCTGTATTAATATTTACCGGTGCATCACTTGAAACAGGTGAAGATTTCTTGTCTGATTTTACAAAAGAATGAACAGTGGCTGAATCACCGATCATTTTTAGATTTGGCAGTAATTTTGCAAGTGTTTTTTTGCCGATACCTTTAACATTGGTTAACTCGGTTAAAGAAGTAAATTTTCCTTTTTCCTCACGATGGTTATAAATCTTAAGAGCAGTTTTTGGACCTACACCTTTTAGTTCCTGCAATGTTTCTAAATCAGCTTCATTAATGTTAATTTTGGGTGGAGTATTTGATTTTTTAATAATTTTTTTTATGGTATCGTTTTTACTTGTCATTCCTTCGTCTATATCCTGTGGAACTATCCTGTCTGCATTAATTAGAATAATACCAAGAAATAAGAAGAAAACCAAAAAAATAATAATTTTTTTCTCATCTCCTGTAAATATTTTCTTCATCCTAGCCCCATATATAATTGATTAAGACTTTGCCAATTATTCCCAGACTCTCAGATGAGCATTTATCCGGTGTATCATGAACAGTATGCCAATAGGGGTAGTCGTAATCGATTATATCGATCGCATTGTAGCCCTCTTCCAAAAATGGATAATGATCATCATAAATGTAATACTTTATTTTGGTCTTGAATGCGTTGATATCATAGGAGTTTGCTATATTCCAAATTTCTGTTACCAGGCGAGGCGAATTGCGGTAGGAATTACCCTCAATGTATATATTCAAATTTTTATCTCCGATCATATCAATAATTATAACTGCTTCCGGTTTGATTCCATTATAATTTTCCACAAAGTATTTTGAACCCAGACACCAATCGGAATTTTTGCCGTAGGTGCCGGCGTCCTCTGCATCAAAAAAAAGGAGGTCAATACCATAGGTAAGATTCTCCGAATTCTGCTTGATAACTTTTGCCATTGCCAGTAATAATCCTACTCCCGAGGCTGCATCATTAGCTCCGATTATGGGTTTATCGTGATTCTCTGCCAGGCTGTCTTTGTCTGCCCAGGGTCTGGTATCCCAGTGGGCTCCCAAAAATATTCTGGACTGGCGTTTGGGATAATAAGAGCCGATTATATTGGTAAAATCATAATTTTTATCACGAATAGTGCCCATAAATTCCTGTGTTTCAACTTGTGCATCATGATTTTTTAGAGTTTCAATAATAAACTCTTTGCATAGAAAATGACCTTCTGAACCGGGATTTCTGGGTCCAAATGAACATTGCTGTTTTAGATATTCAAAGGCTAAGTTTGAGTCAAATTCAGGTAAGTTCTTACTACTGCAAGAGACTAATAGAAATGCAATTAAGAGTGATATAATGGCAACTAATAAATGTTTTTTGTTCATTATTTAAGATCTTCCGGTTTTATGTCATCTAGCATATAATATTTTCCGGTTCCTTGCGCGGTTTTTTCACCGTCCTCATTCAATATTTCTGCTTTCAGATAGAGAAATTTTTTTCTTCTGTCAACCAATTCTGCTTTTGCCGTGATCGGCTTTTCTATAGGTGTTTTCTTAAGAAATTTGACGTTCATTTCCACAGTAACAGCAAATATATTTTTGTGCTCGGTCACCTTTGCCATAACTTCGTCGATAATGGTAGAAACAATACCACCGTGCAATACTCCGGGAAAACCTTCGTATTCTTTTTTAGGGGTTAAAGAAGTTTGGGCAGTGTCTCCCGTGTATTCAAACTGTAATTGCAATCCAATGGGATTTTTTTTTGAACAACCAAAGCAATAGATTTCATCCTGTTTCATTCTGCCTCTCAATTTTTTTTTATTGTCTAAAATCGCGTGTATAAATAATTTTCTTAAAAATCTGTGGAATGCTGTCAAGATAATTCTCTTTTGCCGGATAAACACGCAGGGGGTTTATATCTATCCCACCTCTACGGGTATATTTACAAAATATCAATAATTTTTCGGGATTTAAAATTTTATTTAGATCATACAAAATACTTTCGCAGCATTCTTCATGATACTCGCCCAGGGTTCGGTAAGAAATAATGTATCGCAAAAATGATTCGTCATCAAGAGTTTTAGCTGATTTGTAATAAATATATACTGCACCCCAGTCCGGTTGACCTGTTAGAGGACAATTAGATTTTAATAAATTAGTTTTAAGAAAGGATTCATTGTTCGCATTACATTTTACTTTTAGCAAATCCGGGTTGTATTCATAAAATATTTTGCGCTCGATTTTAAGTTTATCAAGGTTTTTGAATGCCACTGTATTAGTAAATTCACCGGAAAAATTTTCTGCAGTTATTGTTTGCATATTAATATTATCGGTTTCTAATTTATCTTTAAGATCATTTTTAAGAACAGAAATTGCGTCGTTTTCACTACAGAATTTCACCATATTAAACGAGTTCAAATAAAGTTTAAGGGATTTGCTTTCAATTAGATTGGGAGTGTAGGCGGGATATTCTATTCTTAGTATTTTAGTTACCGGCTTACCACTTTCCTGCAAAAAGGAAAATTCATAGCAATTCCAAATATCAGTACCACAAAATGGAATTTTATTGGGTTTCCAGCCGATATTTTTTCTACCTATTTTACGTGGAATTGGTTTAAGTAGGGATTCGTCTGGCTTTGCCTTAACTAACATCTTAATAGTAAATTAGACGGAAAACATGAACAAGATTATAGGTTGAGTAATGCTGTGCTAACTTATTCTTTATTTTCAATTTTGGTTTTTAGCTTCTTTACAAAGTTTTTTATTTCTGCGCTGCCCTGATCTCCTTCTTGATGTTTACGAACTGAGATGTTTTCATTCTCTATTTCATTATCACCCACAATTATCATGTAGGGAATTTTCTGCTTTTCTGCTTCTCTTATCTTATAACCTACTTTTTCATCCTGGTAATCAACTTCTGCTCTGATCTCATTATCTTTAAGTTTCGCCAGGATTTTTTCGGCATATTCCAGATGCTGTTCACTAATGGGGATTATCTCTACTTGCACCGGAGCCAGCCACAGAGGAAAGTTACCAGCATAATGTTCGATTAGGATACCAATAAACCGCTCGATTGAACCAAGAATAGCTCTATGAATCATCACCGGTCTGTGCTTTTCACCGTCAGCACCTATATATTCCAGATCAAAGCGTTCGGGCATAGAGAAGTCAACCTGAATGGTACCACATTGCCACAATCTATCGAGGGAGTCTTTTATATGAAAGTCAATCTTTGGACCATAAAATGCTCCTTCGCCCTGGTTAACTTTGTGCGAAATATTTTTTTTATCCAGAGCATTTGCCAGAGCTTTTTCTGCTTTTTCCCATACTTCATTACAGCCAATAGCTTTTTCCGGCTTGGTGGAGAGTTCAATGAAGAAGTCTTCAAACCCAAAAGTCTGGTAAACTTCATAAACGAGATCGATCAATTTTTCTATCTCTTCTTCCAGCTGATTCGGAGTACAGAAAACGTGGGCATCGTCCTGTGTGAACTGTCGTACACGGAAAAGTCCATGCAAAACGCCGGATTTTTCGTATCTGTGAACAAGTCCCAGTTCCGAGTATTTGAGCGGAAATTCACGATAGGAGTGAAGTTCTTCGTTATAAATAAGCAAACATCCGGGACAGTTCATCGGTTTAACTGCAAATTCTTCATCACCTATCTCGGTAAAATACATATTGTCCTTATAATTATCCCAGTGCCCGCTGCGATGCCAGAGTTCATCTTTGAGAATAATAGGAGTTTGAATCTCTCTGTAGCCTCTTTCTACCAGAGTTTTACGCAGATAGCCTGTTACCTGATCAATAAGAACTATTCCATTATGATGCCAGAAGGGGAAACCGGGTCCTTCCGCATGAAAGCTAAACAGATTTAATTTCTTTCCAATCTTTCTATGATCACGCTTTTTGGCTTCTTCCAGTTTTTTTAGATACTTTTTTAGTTGCTTCTTCTTAGGAAATGAGATACCGTAAATGCGCTGTAGCATCTGATTTTTTTCGTCTCCACGCCAATAGGCACCGGAGAATTTGAGCAGTTTAAAAGCACCAACGTCGCCTGTATATCTGAGATGCGGACCTCTGCACAGATCAACAAAATCACCCTGAACATAAATAGAAATAGTCTCTTGCTCGGGCATCTCGTTTATCATTTCAATCTTGTAATCTTCATTTCTCTGTTCGAACATCTCTATAGCCTGTTCGCGAGAAAGAACTTTACGCTGTATTTTAAAGTTTTGCTCAACAATTTTTTCCATCTCAGCTTCGATGTTTTCCAGGTCTTTTTCGGTAAAGGGTTCCTTAACATCAAAATCATAGTAAAAACCTTTTTCTATAGCAGGTCCTATTGCCAGCTTTGCTTCCGGGAACAATCTCTTTACAGCCTGTGCCATAACGTGGGAGGAGCTGTGCCAGTAAACATCTTTGGCTGGTCTGGCTTTGAATTTGTAGAGAAATATCTCTCCATCTTTGTGTAATTCTCTTTCAAGATCCACGAGCTCATCATTGTAGCTGGCGGTTATTATTTCTTTTGCCAGACCGGAGCTTATACCTTTGGCGATTTTATAGGGAGTAATCCCTTCTTCGTATTGTTGAATAGAACCGTCGGGAAATTTTACATTTATTTTCATAATAATCCTTTTTTATAACTTTAGAAATATATTCACTTCAAGGATTGGGAGGTAGTTATAGTCAAGAAAAAGAGATAAAAAAAGAATTGGGTGACGGGTGTTGGGTGCAGATTAGGTTTGAGGTGTGAGGTATAGGGTGTAGGGTGAAGGTTTAGGGGTTTAGGAGTTTAGAGGTTTGGAAGTTTAGGGGTTAAGGCATGTGGTGATAATGTAAATTAGTTGTTATTTATAGGTTGTTAATTGGAATTTATTGTTTAGAGAAAGGACAATTTATAGTTTTGAATTTTGAATTTTTGGTTAATTGTGAGTAGAATTTAACCTATTTTAGGATCAGAGTTCAGAATACGCTTCACTTGTCACTTGTCACTCGTCACTTTTTTCATCTAATTACTACTTACTTGTTACTACTTTTTTCTTTTCCCTTTATCCTGCATCCTGTTCCCTCCTCCTCTCTTATCACCGTCATACCGTCACACAGTCTCAAAGTCATCTCTTTCTTGCGTCTTCTCGCCTTGGCGGTGTAATTCCTATCCATCCTTTTACTTGCATATCCGTGAGCAAAAATTTTACTTATCAGAGGAAGTTAATCACCAATTATCTTAATCAAAACTCTTTTCTTTCTCTTACCGTCAAATTCACCATAAAATATCTGCTCCCAGGGACCAAAATCTAATTTACCGTCGGTTATAGCAACCACAACTTCTCTGCCCATTATCTGTCGTTTTAGATGCGCATCTGCATTATCTTCAAAACCATTATGATCATACTGAGAATGCGGTTTCTCCGGAGCAAGTTTTTCTAGCCAGCGTTCAAAATCGCGGTGTAAACCGGATTCATCATCATTAATGAATACGCTGGCTGTTATATGCATGGCATTTACCAGACAAAGCCCCTCTTTGACGTCACTTTTTTTAACTGCTTGCTCTACCTTTGGAGTGATATTTATATATTCTCTTCTCCTGGAAGTTTTAAACCATAGTTCATCTTTATAGGATTTCATATTTCTCCTTAAACTTCAATTAAATTATATTCTTTATTTCCCATGCCAAGTGAATGAGCATACTCTATCTGCTTGCGTGCTTTTACATTATTTACCTCTTTAAAGGCATCATCGGAATCTAGATGCTTATTCACAAGGTCATAGGAAGCATTTTCAATAGCCACAATATCTTCGGATGCCAGAATACCTATATCTTCCACAAAAGGTTCATGGGCGTGTGACATGCAATCACAGTCCTTTGATATATTCATAAGCACATTTATAAAAACCACGTTTATATACTGCATTACACCTTTGGCGTACTCTACTAACCTTTCCATAAATCTATTGCTTTTTGTGCTCCCCCAGGGGACTCTAAATGCTTTTTCAGGACATATTCCAATGCATTTTCCGCAGCCGATACATTTTTTGCTATCAATCTTTAGGGGTGAAAGTGAAATAGCATTTCCGGGGCATTCTGGCACACAAGTTCCACACTCCACACATTTGCTGGGTTTAAATATGGGAATAGTGGAAGCATGCTGATCCATTTTTCCGGCAATTGCAGCCAGTCCCATACCAATATTTTTTATAGCACCCCCAAAACCACTCAGAGCATGACCTTTGAAATGTGCGAGAGATATAATCGTATCATATTTTTCAATGTTCTTACCTAATTTAACTTTGTTGAAATGATTACCATCGACTTTGTAGTGAACTTCACCGGCATCATCCAAAATATCTATAGGTGCATAAGTAAATCCATGTTTTTTGGCGAGTTTTAGATGGCTGTCGGTATAGCGTCTATCGCTAACATAAAGCACATTAGTTTCTATAAAAGTTGCATCTAGCTGCCTTACCAATGATTTCATTAGATTTGGTTTGATAAAATATTTATTGTTTTTTTCACCAAAATGAACTTTTAAACCGATGTTTCCTTTTACATTTTTGGAAATATTTTCATAGATTTCCAGAATAGAATCTTCTTTGATTAATTTTTTAAAATATACATTACTTTCTTTAGGCATTATAATCCTTTCGCATCAAATTAATTTTCATTCAAATTTTCAATAATATCCGGTAATAGCTTCATATCGGTAAAATAAATTACATTCTCAAATTTGTCATAGGATAAATTTTTTGCTGACTTTGAATAAAACAGCACCTGCATTTTTGCTGATAAGCCTGCTTTTACTCCGGGTTCGGAATCTTCTATTACCAGGCTGTTCGCCGGATTAGCATTCATTTTTTGGGCAGCATGCAAAAAAATATCAGGTGCAGGTTTACCCTTTTCTAGCTGAGTTGCGCTAAAAATATTATCATTAAAATATTTATCTAGTTTTGTAATAGCTAAATTTAATCTTATTTTTCTCAGGGGTCCGCTGGAAGCTACACACAGAGGATAATCAATAGCTTGCAGAGCTTTACCAACGCCGTGTATCGGACGCAATCTTTCCTTGAATGCGGTAAATGTTCTTTTGCGGAAATCTTGTATAAATTTTTCCGAGAGAGTTTTATTAAATTTATTCTCAACAATATTACAGCAATCTTTTATTGACTTTCCTTTAAAAAGCCTTTCCGTTTTTTCTGTATCGATATCAATGCTAATTTCTTGCAGCATGTTACAAAATATATTATTGGAAATTGGCTCGCTATCTACTAAAACGCCGTCGCAATCAAAAATTACTAAATCAATCTTCATTATTTTATCCGTTAAAATTTTATTACTAAAAAATTAAAAACGTTGATTAGTTATTTATCAGGTCTATCAACATTCATTTAAAAAATTACATTAATTCAACAAAATGATAAGAAATAATCAGATTTATTATACCATATACAATGTCAAGAAAAAGAATTATAATCGCTCTTGATAGGTATTACCTGCTTTAAAAAATTTTAGATTTCAACAATAGCTAAGAAACATTTTCCAAGATATTATGTAAGCAATTTTCACAGTCATGATGGTTACAAAACCTGTAGTAGAGCTGTATCATACCTTGCTGGTGTATTAATTTAATTTTTCTGGAATTTTTTATATTGTTTTTCAGACGACTCCTTATATATTTTGTTATATGATTTTCGGATAATTTGCTTAGATTAAAATAAGTATTTTTGATAATACTCTCCAATTTCCCGTAATCCAGAGTTTCTGCGTAGATATAGCCGACTGGTAGGATGATATTTACAAATATGTCATCACAGCGAGAGCGACCTACTTTTTGCCTTTTTTTATCAGATTTGTTTATTAAATTATAAAAATTCTGCTTGAATTGATTATATTTTATCGATTTTTTTTGTGAGACGCTGAAGATAGAAAATATTTTATTTGCCAGATTTTTATTGAGGATAGAATAGAGAAAGGGAGAAATCTGCCACATTCGATACAAAGGATGGTTGGTGGGACGCAGTCTAAAGAAGTTCCAATTATAGCTAGAACTCATTCCATTTGTGAGATCATAACCTAATTTATATTTCATTTTTTTGTACAAATCTACAATTTCGTCATTTATAAATTTATAATTATATTTAGGTAAATCTATTCCGGACTTTATTACAAGCAAACAAAACAACTCGGTAGGAGAGTTAAGTATTTTAGAAAAACTCTGTAATTTTTTGTAAGAAAAGTCAGAAGCCAGTTTTAGGAACGGGATCTTATTTTTAGAATAACCCAGAGCTTCCATAATACCTTTGTAAATGATTTGGTTGAAATCAGAATTATACAGTTCCGCAGAAAAACGTTTTGCCTTTCTCTTGAATCTGGTTTTTCCAAAATAGCTTAGAGTTTTTAGGAGTTCCTTTTCTGTTTTAAGTTTATCCGAAAGGCGGCAGGGAATTGTCTCAATCTGTCTTGTATCAAAACTTATCCCCCCATACTTTTTCCATAATTTGTTGACTTGAGGATCAAGATTGTCTTGCAAAATTAGAATCGGAATCTTTGTGCCGTCTTCGGATATGGTAAATTTTTTATCAATATCATTACGAAAAACTACGTGCAAGATAACATCATTATAGTTTTTATCTTCATGATGCTTATGATGTTGCCAGTCATTTTCGATCTTGTGAATTTCCACATCACCCTGAATTTTTTCATTACCTATGATCAGAATTGCACTGCGAAAGTCAGGTCCTGCAGCAGTATTCCACTTGCCCTGAAACAGAATTTTAACTTTTTGCTTGTTTACTGTGTTCAGGTTTTGTTTTAGATGTTGTTCATCCCAGATGTGATACAGAAAATTTTCTGCTATTTTTTCAATCATGTTGCACCCCTTGTAATTTTTTTCCTCGTAAGAGATAATTTAATTTCATATCATCTTTAATAATCTGTCAAACATAACAACAATTTATTAGTTATTTCATTAAATTCTAGACATAGTTGAATAAAATTTTAAATTGTTTTTATTGACAAATAATATAGAGGACTCATCAAAAAAACATGAAGTTTTCAATGGACAATTTGCTGGTTTATTTTTTAATAAATTTTATTTTATTTGCTCTTGTACTTTTCTTATTGATGAACTATGTATTTTATCCCAGTATTAATACTCAAAGGATTTCAATTTTAAAAGCAATAATATCTGGCTTAATCTATTCAAGTCTTATGGCAATTTACAAGTTTAAATTAAAGAAGCAAATAAAAGACAGAGAAAATCAAGGAGAAGAATAATGAAGAGAATTACATTTTTTATAGTTCTTCTTATGGTTATTTCATGTTCATCCAATGTTAAATTCATTCAAACTGATGATAATTATGAACTCCGCGCGAAACCAGAGAGTGCCGAGATAGTGATTACGCCCAATAAATTGAATCTACCTCATAATCCTATAGGGATCATTGAAGTTACGTTGGACAAAAGAGCCAGAAAGCTGGAGTTCACCAGGCTTATGACAGAAAAAGCTCGTGAGATTGGTGCAGACGCTGTAATGATGGTTAAATACGATGTGGATAAAGATGTGTATATTGATCGTTATGCAAAAGTTGTTGGCAAAGGACCCTGGCGCCATAGAGTATTTAGAACCAAGCGACGCGTAAAAGTTAATAAAATTGCTACAGGAATTGCTGTTGTTTTTGAATAGAGCTAATGAATTTACTCAATATGCTCTAATTTTATGCTATTTAGCAATTTAAATGTTAAAATATTCGTAAACCTTGACACATAAATATGAAAGAAAAATTTATCAAAAAAAATTTTGGAGGATTGTATGACAAAGGCTGACTTAGTTCATGCCATTTCCCAGGAGACTGGAATAATATTGAAAGATACGAAAATTATCGTAGATTCTTTTCTTGATAACATTAAGGAAAGTTTGATTGAAGGCGAGCACATAGAGTTACGTACATTTGGTACTTTTAAGAATAAAAAACGAAAAGCGCGTCTTGCCCGTAATCCTAATACTCAAGAAAAGATTCAAATACCGGAACGCGTAGTTCCTACTTTCAAATTTTCAAATAAGTTAATCGAACAAGTAAAAAAACATAATTCATAAAGGAGTATAATGCCAGGTGGAAAAAAACACAGAAAATCAAAAATAAATAAGCATAAACGCAAAAAAAATAGAAGAAAAAATAGACACAAGAAAAAGAATAAGTAATTTCTTTAATCGTCTGAGGAATGATTAATGTTAAAAATACTAGCAAAATTATCTGCTATTGTAGCAGCTCTTTTGTTGTTTTTGGGAAGTTTTGATAAACTCTTACTACCCCACAGTAATATATTCCATTTTATGCAGCACGAAAGCTATTTTATAGCTGCTAATCCCTTTATTCTGTTTGCGATCTTGCTTTATATTGCACACTACGTACATAATGTAGATAAACGATAATCTTTTAATAAGTTTAAAGGTAGATAGTTTTAGGATATTGTTATTGCTTAAAATTAAATAAAATGGTCGGGATGGCCGGATTTGAACCGGCGGCCTCTTCGTCCCGAACGAAGCGCGCTAACCGTGCTGCGCTACATCCCGAATAATAATTACAAATAATAAGCAAATTTTAAAATTCTATTTTGTGAGTTTAAAAGCTTTAACATATTTTTTGATGTCAAGAAATCAAAAAATTTTCATTCCTCAAATTTATTTGACAATTAAAATTTATCAAGAATATTATTAGCGTCAATATATTATTCCAATAAAGGTAATTTAAATGAAACAAGAAATAAAACAAGAGAATATATTACCAGTTATCCCGGCCAGAAATGTTGTGATATTCCCAAACATGGTCGCACCCTTGATAATTGGAAGATCGCGTTCTATAAAGGCAGTGAATATTGCAAATGAATCTGATAAAATAATATTTTGTGTTGCTCAGAAATCGATTGATACAGAAAAACCAACTGAAGAAGATATCTATAAAGTGGGCACTGTTTGCGAAATAATCCAATACCTTAAAATGCCGGATGGCTCTATAAGAGTTCTAATAAACGGACTGTATAGAGCAAAAATTAGTCAACTCGCAGAATCAGAGGATTATATAGGCGCAGAATTAGCACCTTATGAATCCAACACTCTGCCTGATAACGAAGAAAATCAGGCTTTGATGAAAACTCTGGAAAGTGAATTCAAAAAATATGCTGATTTGAGTAGAAATTTTTCCGAAGAAGCCTTAATAAAATACAGTAACTTGGACAGCATGGTAGAAAAAATTGATTTGATTGCCAGCAATATTGAGCTTGATTTGCCCAAAAAACAGGAAGTTCTGCAATTACAGCCAGTTGAAAGACTGTTGAAGTTGATTGAATATATCTCAAAGGAAGTAGAAATATTAAAGATTCGCCAAAAAATTGCCGGAGAAGTAAAAAGCAAGTTGACAAAATCTCAAAAAGAATATTTCCTTAATCAGGAAATGAAGGCTATTCAAGAGGAACTTGGAATTTCAAAGGAAGATTCAGGCGAACTGGGTGAGATAAAAAAGAAACTTGATGACCTGGAACTTACAGATGAAGCTCGCAAAAAAGCAGACCAGGAAATAAAAAGATTACAACGTACAAATCCAGTTTCTCCGGAATACTCTGTAGCTCTAAATTATCTAAACTGGCTGGAAGAATTACCATGGGGAAAGACAAAAAACCACAAAGATTTTAAAATAGAGGAAGCCGAAAAGATACTGGACGAAGATCACTATGGTCTTAAGAAAATAAAAGAACGTATTGTTGAATATCTGGCAGTATTAAAAATTGTTAATAACGTTAAAGGACAGATACTTTGTTTTGTGGGACCTCCCGGAGTTGGTAAAACCTCTCTCGGCAGATCAATAGCACGGGCTATGGATAGAAAGTTTGAACGACTTTCCTTGGGTGGTGTTAGAGATGAAGCCGAAATCCGCGGTCACCGTAAAACATATATAGGAGCTATGCCGGGAATTATTATAAGATCCATGAAAAAAGCAGGTACAAAAAATCCTGTAATTATGATGGATGAGATTGATAAAATGAGTTCCGACTTTAGAGGTGATCCTTCTGCTGCTCTTCTGGAAGTCCTGGATCCTGAACAAAATTTTGAATTCCATGACCATTATATGGAGATTCCTTACGATCTATCGGAAGTGCTTTTTATTACCACAGCAAATACTCTTTATTCCATTCCTTCTCCTCTGCGAGATAGAATGGAGATAATCACTTTGCCCGGATACACTGAATATGAAAAAGAAAAAATAGCCAAAGGTTTTCTAATTCCCAAACAGATGAAAAATCACGGTTTGAAAGATAAATTACAGATAAATTTCTCTGATAATGCCATTTTCAAGATTATAAGAAATTATACTAAAGAAGCCGGCGTGCGAGAACTGGAAAGAAATATATCAGCAGTTTTACGAAAAATAATCAGAAGATATTTAAAAAACAAAGATAAAAAATCCTTTACTGTTTCTACCAGGTCTGTTGCCAAATATCTGGGAGTAGAAAAATACAGAGAATCAAAAGCAAAGAAAGAAAGTAAGATAGGAGTTGCAAAAGGACTTGCCTGGTCGTCATCCGGAGGCGTGCTTCTGGAGATAGAAGCCTTGCTTATGGAGGGCAAAGGTAAAGTACACCTTACCGGAAAATTAGGTGATGTGATGAAAGAATCAGCCAATGCAGCTCTTAGTTACTCCAGATCCAATTATAAAGAATTTGATATTGAAAAAAACTTTTATAAAAATAAGGATGTTCACATTCATGTTCCGCAGGGTGCTATACCAAAAGACGGACCATCGGCAGGCATTACTATTGCAGTTGCTATAATTTCTGCCCTGTCCAAGCGTAAAGTATCAGGCAAGTATGCCATGACGGGCGAAATCACTCTTATGGGTAATGTGCTTCCTGTCGGTGGATTAGAGGAAAAATTGGTTGCAGCAAAAAGATCAAATATTCCCAATGTGATAATACCTAAAAAGAATGAAAAAGATCTTGTAGAAATAGACAAACAAATAAAAAAAGGTCTGAATATTATTCCGGTTGAATCTATGAAAGAAGTGATTGATATCGCTTTGGAATAGAATCTAAGTTGAGAATAGTGCATGCAGGCAGAAGAAATTTCTCGCAAGGAACTCGAGGGTAAAAGCCAAGAAATTGTAATTAAAACAAATCCTGAAGAATTAATTTATGTTGGTTATATACTTGAAGCTTTTGAGGGATTTTGTTACTATACCACCATTGATAAAAAGAAAACATTACTAAAATTGACTGCAACAAAATATTATCTCCCTAAAATTGACAAGATATTAAAATTTATCAGGAAATACCAAATATGACTAGAGTAGAGATTGATAAGAATATATTTAAATTGTTGGAGGGAGATACACGCGCGCTCTCTCGCTTGATTACACAGCTGGATGATAAGGAGAAGCTTCCGTATATTATACAAAAAGTATATCCCAGGAGAACAGACAGCCATGTAATAGGTATTACTGGAGCTCCCGGTGCCGGAAAGAGCACGATTTCGGACAAGCTCATTAAACTTTATCGGAAAGAAGGAAAAAAAGTTGCAGTAATTGCAGTTGATCCTACTAGCCCTTTTTCGCATGGTGCAATTCTGGGAGACAGAATAAGGCTCCAAAATCACTCCACTGATGAAAAAGTATTTATCAGGAGTATGGCGTCACGTGGGCACCTGGGCGGTCTTGCTCCTCAGACCAACGATACAATTACCCTAATGTCCGCAGCCGGTTATGATATCATTTTCCTGGAAACCGTGGGTGTGGGACAATCTGAAGTGGAAATTATCAAATTTGCGGATACTGTATGTTTGCTGCTTACACCATCTTCCGGTGATAGTGTGCAGGTGATGAAGGCCGGCATTATGGAGATAGGGGATGTATTTGTTATCAATAAAAGTGACCGACCGGGTTCAGACAAAATTGAAGCAGAAATAGAACTGCTGTGGCAATTGAATGATAACAAGAAGGATTTTAAACCACAAATCATAAAAACTATTGCTAATAAGAACAAAGGTATGAATAAAGTAAAATTGGCTCTGGCTGAGCATTTCCAATATATGAAAGATAGTGGACAGTTGGTGGAAAAACGTAAACAAAGAATTGAAAATGAAATTATGAATATTGTGCACAATTCCTTGTTGGAAAAAATTAATGCACGCTATTTTGATGAAGAAGTAATTGCTAAAATTGTTGACAAGATTTATAATAACAATACTGATCCCTTTACTATTGCCGAAAAAATTATTGAAAGGATTTCCCAATAAATGCTCTACATTTTTGAAGATAAAAATTGGAAGAACTTCTTACCTATTGCTTATACAAGACCGGTTTTTGACCTCAGAACTGGTATATTTAAGCTAAAACAAAAAATTGAAATTGCCTTCAAAAACTATAATGTTACTTACTTGCTAAGACCAGAATTAGAAGCAGTATATACTGACAGATTTCCAAATAAAAAAGTAAATGTGCTTGAACCGGGGAAACATATTTTTGTTAATGCTACTTCCCGGCTCAACTCCGAATTAATTAATACTATAAATAATCTTAAAGACAATGAAGCGATCTTCTATAACGATACGTGTCTTGCTTTTAGAAAAAATATTGAGCAGAAACAAAGCCTTGATTCAACTAAAATTTCCGGCCTATATAGCACTCTCAAAAAGAAAACCGTTGATAACAAACCTTATCAATATACCTGGGAACTGATTGAATCTAACGCTTCTGAAATTAAAAATGAATTCTCTACTTTTAGTTATATAAAGAAAAAGAATTATTTTTCTCCGGTTTCATATTATTTTGCTAATACTGATAAAAATATCTTTTTCGGCGCTGAGGTAAAGGTGGAACCCGGAGTATATCTGGATGCCATTGCAGGTCCGATTATTATTGACGATAATGCCAAAATCATGGCTAATGCTGTTATTAAGGGACCTGCGTATATTGGTAAGAACAGTAAAATTAAAGCAAGTGCAAAAATATATGAAGGAACAAGCATAGGTAAGGTTTGCAAAGTGGGTGGTGAAGTGGAAGAAACTATAATCCAGGCATATTCCAATAAGCAACATGATGGATTCCTTGGACATGCTTATCTGGGGGAATGGGTTAATATCGGTGCAGATACAAACAATAGTGATTTAAAGAATAACTACGAGCACATAAAAGCATATTCTTATACAGAAGACAATTTAATTTCCACTAATATGCAATTTTTCGGATTGCTAATGGGAGATCACACGAAAACCGGCATAAATACAATGTTTAATACCGGCTCTGTAGTCGGCATTGGATGCAATCTTTTTGGTTCCGAACTCTTTAAAGGATTTATTCCATCCTTTAGCTTGGGTGAAGGAGATCGCAGAACCCATCAAACAGTTTATAAGATGATCGAGACTGCCAGGAAAGTAAAAAATCGAAGAAATCTAGAATTAACTAATAATGAAGCAGAATTATTGAGAAGTATATATGAAAAAACAAAACAAATCAGAAGAAAATACAACAAAAGAAAAAGAAATTGATAAATTAGTAGAAGTTAAGTTTAAGTTTGATAGAAGAGCCTATTATATAAATTCGAAAGATATTCCTCTTCATATGGATGAACATGTTATTGTTGAAGCTGAAAAAGGTGCTGATATGGGAAGAGTTTCGCATTACTACATTAATTCGGACAAATTGAATTTAAAACAATACAAAATTTTTAAAATAATCCGTAATGCTGACGAAAAAGACCTAATAAAACTCAAACGTATCCGCCAGAAAGAGGAAGAAGCCAAATTAAAATTCCAGGAACTACTAGAAAAGCAACCCTTTAAAATGCGCCTGGTTGAAACAGAATACCAATTTGATGGAAATAAATTAACATTTTATTTTACTGCAAAAAAAAGAGTTGATTTTAGAAATTTTGTAAAAGATCTGGCAAAAGTGTTTCGAACAAGAATTGAGCTGCGGCAGATAAATCTACGACAAAAGTTAAAATATCTAGGTGGATTTGGTAGATGTGGCAGAGAATTATGCTGCAAATCATTGAACCTCTCCAAGAATATTGGCAATTTGAAGATGGCGGAACAGCAGAATGTAAATACTCCCGACACCAAAATCACAGGAGTTTGTGGTCAGCCCCTGTGCTGCCTTGCCTTTGAAAATGAGTTCTATAAAAAAAGAGCTCAAAATTTTCCTGAAATAGGTGACCCTGTTTATTATAAAAATAAGAAGATGACTGTTTGTAAAAATAATTTTTTGACTTCCACAGTGGAAATTAAAGATGAGAATAATATAAGGCATTCTCTTTCATTAGAAGAATATATGGATAATCTTACAAAAAAACGCTCATCTAAAAAAAGCAAGAGTAAAAAGAAAAAAAAGATTAAAACCAAGACAAAGAAGCGCTCTAAACGCAAAGGTTTTTTTAGAATAAAAAATAAAAAAAATAAAAAATAAATAATAGGTGAGATTTTTATGATTACCAGAAAAGAATTAGCAAAAATGATTGATCATACCGAGTTAAAAGCTTCATCGGGCAAGAAAAAAATAAAAAAACTTTGTGAAGATGCCGTAAATTTTGGATTTTATTCAGTATGCATTAATTCCTGCCATACAAAATTTGCTAGTGATATACTAAAAAATACGAACGTAGAAGTTTGTGTAGTTGCAGGTTTTCCTCTTGGTGCAAATAAGACAGAGGTAAAAGCTGCAGAAGCAAAAAAAGCAGTGGAAGATGGTGCCGGGGAAATAGATATGGTAATAAATAATGGATTACTCAGAGAAGGTGATTATGAGTATGTGGAAAGGGATATAAGAAAAGTAGTAGAAGCTAGTTATCCTGCGCATGTTAAAGTAATACTAGAGAACTGTTATCTTACAAATGAACAAATAGTGAAAGGATGTGAAATCTCAGTTTCTGCCGGAGCCAAATTTGTAAAAACTTCTACCGGGTTCGGAGCTTTTGGTGCTTTGCCTGAACATGTAAAGCTTATGAGAGAAACAGTTGGAGCTAATATTGGTGTGAAAGCCGCTGGTGGTATTAAAAATTTTAAAGATACCTGGCGTCTAATCAAAGCTGGTGCAAACCGAATAGGAGCCAGCGCCGGAGTCTCAATATTAGAAGGTCTGTCCCTGTATAAATATGCCGAAGATGCCTGGCTTGAACCGGAAATTCCTTGCCATATCTGTCCCGCAAGACATGTTTCCATTACCTCAGTCCCCAAATCAATATTCAAATATTACAAAAAAAGATGCTCAAACTGTAAATACAAGAATAAATATAATAAATTTTATGAATAAGGAGTGAATATGGCTGGCTGGATGAATAAAATATTAAAAATTAACCTTTCAAATAATGAACAAGAAGAAATTGAGCTTACTGATAGTACCCGAGAAAATTTTTTGGGAGGTAGGGGAGTTGGTGTAAAATTGTTTACTGATTTATCAAGCCCTAATATAAAACCATTTGATGCTGAAAATCCATTAATATTTATGACCGGTCCTTTAACCGGAACTGTTCTTACATCTGGTAGATTCCAGGTTATTTCTCGTTCCCCGCTCACAAATACTATTTGCGATTCAAGCTCGGGTGGATTATTCGGTATGCGTTTAAAGGAAGCAGGATTCGACGGTTTGATATTTGTGGGAAAAGCAAAAAATCCGGTCTATGTTAATATTACTGATGACTCTGTTGAAATACGTGATGCAACAAATATATGGGGAAAAAACACTCATGAAACAAGAGATATCATAGCTCAAGAAGTAAATCCCAAGGCAAGTATTACCTGTATTGGGCAAGCAGGTGAGAACAAAGTACTCTTCGCAGCTCTTATGAACGATAAAGATAGAGCTACAGGCAGAGGTGGTTTGGGAGCTGTAATGGGATCAAAAAACTTAAAGGCACTGGTAGCATATGGTACTAAGAAAACATCCA
Organism: Candidatus Cloacimonadota bacterium; assembly: GCA_018334695.1. Classification (GTDB taxonomy): domain Bacteria; phylum Cloacimonadota; class Cloacimonadia; order JGIOTU-2; family JGIOTU-2; genus TCS60. The sequence continues at coordinate 56,116 of JAGXLO010000001.1, read as the reverse complement.
TCGCCTATCCGGAAGAGCTAAAAAATTTCAAAAGTTTTTTAAATAGATTGGTAAAGAAAAATCCAGTTACTGGTAAATTGCTACCTGCTCTGGGTACCTCTGTTTTGGTTGATACCATAAATAAGCATGGAATGTTTCCTACTAAAAATTTTCAAAAAGGAGTTTTTAATGATGCAGAGGGTATAAGTGGACAGAAGATATCAGAAAATATTCTAAAAAAACAGAGTGCCTGTTATAAATGTCCGATTGCTTGTGGCAGATCAACAGAAACGGATAATAAAAAAGGAGAAGGTCCCGAGTATGAAACTGTATGGGCTTTTGGAGCTCAATTAGGAATTAGTGACCTTAAGGCTGTTACGGAAGCTAACTATATTTGCAATGAAATGGGAATTGATACAATCTCAGCCGGTAACACCATCGGATGTGCTATGGAACTTTCTGAAAAAGGACTTTTTCCAGACAATATTAGATGGGGAGATGCTGATAGACTTGTGGAGCTGGTCAAAAAAATTGGTTTGAGAAAAGGAGTTGGTAAAGAACTTTCTCTTGGTGCTAAGAGACTAGCTAAAAAATATGGAAAACCACAATTAGCTATGGAGGTAAAAGGGTTAGAATTACCTGCTTACGATCCGCGTGGTGCTCAGGGTCTTGCCTTAGCTTATGCAACATCTAATAGAGGTGGCTGCCATATGAGAGCTTATATGATAGGTCCGGAAATACTGGGTCAGCCTGTTAATTTGAATAGATTTTCTACAGCAGGAAAAGCAAGAATAGTTAGTCTCTTTCAGGATATATCAGCCTTTGTGGATTCAACTATCTTATGTAGGTTTTTACAATTTGCAATTGGCATTGATAATTTTGCTAAAATCGTTAATCTGGTAACTGGTTCTAACTTAACTGGAGATGACGCTGTGAAAATTGGAACCCGAATATATAATCTGGAACGCAAATTCAATGTAGAGGCCGGTTTTAAAAGAGATGACGATATTTTACCTGAACGTTTTTTAAATGATAAATTAAAAACCGGTTCCTCCAGAAACAGAGTAGTAGAATTAGATAAGATGCTGAATGAATATTACGAATTACGTGGTTGGGATAACGAAGGAAAACCAACTGCTGAAACACTTGCGAAATTAAATCTATCCTAAATTAATTATGAAAGTAAATTTAGCCGGTTTTAATCTAGATATTTCTCTTTTTGATAAGCTATTTAATCAAATTAGTAATGGTGGTAATTTGACCGAAGCTGAAAAAATATTGGAGAAAATTGAACTTACTCCCGAGACAATCTCAGCTGCTTATGCACGTATTAGTCGTTCCCAAAAAGCTGTAGATGTATTAAGACAAATTGCCATAAAAAATGTAACCAGAGCTCGTAAGTCCAATAAAAACATTGTATTTGATATGGGGCACAGTTCTATTGCCGAACATGCAGTCTTCAATTTTGATATAATTGGTATCTCGCGCTATTTAATCGAGTTTGTTCAGAGAACAAGACTTGCCTCTTATACAGAAAAGTCTCAGAGATATGTTACTCTTGATGGTGATTTTGTTACACCCATAGAATTGGATGCGCGTATAGAATTAAAAGAACAATTTTTAGAGCTGATTGAAAAACAGAATAAGGCTTACTTTGAACTTTATAATAAGTTGATATATTACTATAATCACAAAAATGAAAATCTGCAGAATAAATCCAGACGGGAACTGGAGTCAAAAGCAAAAGAAGATGCCCGATATGTCCTTTCTTTGTCCACAAAAACTCAAATGGGTATGACTATAAATGCCAGGAGTCTGGAAAGGCTTTTAAAAAGATTGTATTCACAAAAATTCAAAGAAGCTTCCGAACTAGCCGATAAATTATATCATCTGGCGAAAAATCGCACTCCTTCCTTGATTCGTTATGTAGAACCATCCTCTTATGACAGGGGACTTTACAATTTTAGCAACAAAAATAATAAAATTTATGATGGAATAGAAAATAAATTATTAAATTATTCCCCCAATATCGATGTTAATATTTTGGCTGCTCTGTTGTTTCGTAAAACGGGCGAATCTTATGAAATTCTTAAAATTGAATTAGAAAATATGGATTATGATGAAAAATTAAATTTTCTGAAGAAAAATTTGCAAAACATAGAAAGCTATGATCCATTACCTCGTTCTTTTGAATATGCAGATCTTACATATCAACTTAATATAAGCTCATCCTGCTTTGCACAACTAAAACGGCATCGACTTTCATCAGTACTAACTTCTGATTATTGTCCTGAATACGGTGTAACTATACCTACCGCCATAAAAAATGCAGATTTAGAAAATATTTTTAATAATATAGTTTCTTATACAAATTCTGTTTATACTGTTTTTGCCGACAAAATACCGCAGGTAAAAAACTATGTTTTAACTAATGCCCACCATAAAGCTGTGCTTTTTAAATTAAATATTCGTGAGCTTTGCAATTTTGCCAGATTGCGCCAGGATAAACATGCTCAATGGGAGATAAGGGAAGTGGCAAATTTTATTGTGAATGAAGCAAAAAAAGTGGCTCCAATTACTACTAAATTAATTGCAGGTAAGGATAAATTTAGAGAAAAAGCAAAGGAATTCTTTACTTCTGTAAAGTAGAATTTACATTAATTTACAGCTTTTTGTAGCCTATTATATTAATTACAATTATTTAAATTTCCGGAAATTTTCTTTTTGTATAATATTGCATACCTGCAAAATTTTTGTAGCCTGCTTTTTCAATTAATCTCATCGAATTTTTATTTCCGCCTTCGATCAGGCAGGCAAAGATTTTAATTCCTGCTTGTTCCAACCAATTTTCTGCTTCTTTTATTAGTTTTTGGGCTAAACCATGTCTGCGGAACTCCGGTAAAACAGCCAGTCTGTTTATCCAACCTTTGCGCCCATCATGAGATACTAATATCGACCCTATAATTTTTTTGCTTAGCTTAGCAAATATTATCTCGCAATTTTTTTGTTTGATTTGATTAGAGATATTACTAAATGAATCCCTTCCTTTAGGTTTATAGGGGAGCTCTGCTTTTTGCCATAAGTTGATTAATTCATCATAATTATCAGATCTAAAAAGCATAAATGATAATTTTTTCATAATAATATTTTTCCTTGTTATTCTTTGTGTAAATTATCGTTATGCAGATAATCAAAGGCAACTTTTTTCTACATATACACTTATAGGTATTTAATCATATATAAACTAAATTGTAAAATCCTATTTTTGTTGACATAAAAAAATGAAATCCACTTTTTGCTAATTATATAAGTTTTTTTTTGATTTTAAAAAAAATTAAAAAGACGATATAAATGAAGAGGAATAATTATGTTGGATAGAGAATTTTTGATTTTGGTAACTTCTTTTCGGCGCTTATTAAGACGTAATGCTGTCAGTTCAGTAAAAAAGATGATAAAAAAAACACATCCAGCTGATTTGGCAGCTATTTTCCGTTCTTTCACTGACCACGAGAGAAAACTAATATTTGATTATATTGATGATTATAAATACAAAGCTGACTTGATAACCGAACTTGATAAAGATATATTTGATGAACTGTTAGAAAACTATGATATTGAAAAAGTAAAGGAAATTATTTTAGAACTTCCGTCGGATGATCAAGCCGATGTTTTAGAAATACTACCCGATGAAATTGAAGAGGAAGTAATTAATTTGTTGGACTCAGATGAAAGCAGGGAAATTGATAAGTTATTAAAATATCCTCCGGAATCTGCCGGTGGTTTGATGGTTACTTTGCCTTTTAAAATGCATGAAGAAGATTCTGTAGATCTTGCCATTAATACAGTACAGGCGCAGGAAGATATGGAGTTAATTTTCTATATTTATATCGTTGATAATAATGACAGGTTAACTGGCGTACTCTCTTTACGAGAATTGTTAACATCAAAACCAATAGCTAAATTGAGGGATATAATGAAAACAGAAATTATCTCTGTAAAACCTGATACAGATCAAGAAAAAGTTGCACGTATAGTTGGTCGTTATGATTTAACAGCTATTCCTGTAGTAGATGATAACAATCACTTACTTGGTATCATTACAGTAGATGATATCATTGATGTAATCAGAGAAGAAGCTACTGAAGATTTTCTGCAGATGGTAGGTGCGGGTAGAGATCGGGAAATATTATTCAAAGGCACTTTTCAAGAATCTAAGTTAAGATTTCCCTGGCTATTTGCTACCTGGATAGGAGGATTAATTGCTTCTACTATAGTTGGTTCATTCGACAGTTTACTAAATCAATTTGTTGTTCTAGCAGCATTTATGCCAATAATTGCAGGGATGGGAGGAAATATAGGAACTCAATCAGCAACAATCGTAATCCGTGGAATAACCACCGGTAGGGTTAATGTGAAAGATGTGGGAAAAATTATTTTCAAAGAGTTGAGAGTTGGTTTATTATTAGGTCTTTCTTATGGGCTTGCATTATCTATTTTAATACCTTTGCTTTTTTCACCTTCAACTCCGGTTGTCGGGGTAGTAGTTGGTATGGGCATATTTTCTGTAATGGTGATAGCTGCATTTATGGGTACAATTGCTCCGATTATTTTAGATAAATTCAAAGTAGATCCTGCTGTTGCAACAGGTCCATTTGTTACTACGTCTATAGATATACTGGGTTTGCTGTTATATTTTTCAATTGCTTCATTATTTCTATAATAATAGGAGAGTATAAAAAATTATTAAATAAATGGAGGTGGCGGGAGTCGAACCCGCGTCCAGGGATCCGTCTAAAGGAATTTCTACATGTTTAGTCTATTAGTTTTTTTTCTTCCAGAATAGCATAACAAACAAGCTCTTCCTGGTATAACCTATGAAAATTCAATTCTGCTTATAGATATCACAGAATCATATCCATTTTAAACGGCATTTGTAGAGTTGCAAATGGAAACAACTAAACAAATGAGCTACTTGTTAATTAAGCAGCTAATGCAAGATTTTCATCTGCACTTGAATTTTTAGCATCACCATTCTATGACGGGATAGGTAATCTCACCGACATGCTTATCCAGTCTACTTGATCCCTGTCGAAACCAGTCACCCCCTATATATCTTTCAAATAACAATTTACATTTGAAAAACTAACTTGATGTTATTTATTGTCAATTATTTTGTTCAGTCAATTTGACAAAAAATGTAAATATTTAAATGTTGACATAAATTTGAATTGAAATTGGCTATTACAAAAAAGCCACCATAGCTCAGAGGTAGAGCAACTGATTCGTAATCAGTTGGTCGTGGGTTCAATTCCCGCTGGTGGCTCCTTTTAGAAAATAATGTTATGAATTCATATATAAATAAATTAAAAAAATTTAGACTTAAATTTTTACTACAACAAATTTTCGTAAACTTTGTTATACTAATTCTATTGCTTATTGTTTCCTTTATAACCTATACTTTTGTTTCAAATTTACTGCTTAGTAGTTATGAATCACTCCTAGTTATCAGTATAATCTATAAAGTCATCATTACTCTTTTGCTGGTCTTATTTGTGGTCAGGTCTAGTTTGTCTTTTACTTCTCTAAAAAAAATTGCACAGAGAATTGCCCAAATTGAAGAGGGAAGCAAAGAAATCATTCTTGCTGCCTTTGAACTGGAAAAAGCAAAAAAAGATTTTTACTCTTCGGATATCCAAAAAGCTACCATTAAAAAAGCTAATCAAATTACAAAGAATTTAGGTTACAGTGAGATTTTTCCTCCTCAAAAAGTTCTCTGGCATATAAAAATTTTATTCATATCTCTTGTCTTTATTTTAGTTTTCTACTTGGTATTACCTGGTCTGTGTAATAATTCTTTAATAACTCTTACAGATATTGAGAGATTTTCACCAAAATACGATAAAAAAATTGAAATAAAGCCCGGAGATGCAACATTATTGAGAGGATCAAATCTTCAGATATCAATAGATAATTATAATCCTAACCTGCAATATGATCTATTCATAAAAAAGAATTTAAGAACAAAACAGGTCAATCTGGCTTCTGATAAATATACTTTCTATAATGTTACAGATACTATGTATTACTGTCTAAAAAATGAGTTTGCTTCATCTGATACATTTTTTGTAAATACCTTATCAAAGCCCGCAATCAAAGAATTAACTCTAAAATATGATTATCCTGAGTATGCAAATATTCCAGATAAAACAGAGGAAAACGCGTCCGGAAATGTAATAGCACTTCGTGGAACGAAGATTACAGTAAATTTATTAGTTAATAATGATCTGAAAAAACATCGGATTATTTTTTCTGATGGGGAAACCAATAAATTAGATAAAATTAATAAATACAACTATAGTACGGTGTTCAATATAGAAAATACCGGAACTTATCACTTCTTGCTTGTAGATACATTGAACAATCAAAATCAGCCTATAGAGAGGAATATTTATGCTGAAGAGGATCTTTCTCCAACTATTGAAATACTTGCACCTGCACGGGATAAACTTTTGGCAAAGCAGCTAACTGAGACCATACTGTTTACCAGCTCGGACGATTTTGGTTTATCCAAAATATCTATCGTCTTCAAAAAGAATAATGATGAATTCAAAGAAGAGACAATTTCAGAAAATATTACCAATTCATTTTATAAAGACAGTTTCGTTTTTGATGTTAGTGATATTGATCTGATGCCCGGGGACATTATAAGCTATTTTCTCAAAGTTTATGATAATTGTTCAATACCTGAAAAACAAACTGGGAGATCTAAAACTTATTTACTCAAATTTCCCTCGATAGAAGAGCTTTATGAAGAGATTGATAAAGAACAGCAATCTCAATCCGACAATCTTTCCAGAGCCTTTAAGGAAAGTGAAAAGAATAAGAAGAAATTTGAACAGTTAAGAAGAAAATATCTTAAGCAAGAAGAATATGAATGGCAAGAAAAGGAAGATCTTAAAAGTATTCTAAAAAAGCAGGAGGAGATGTCAAAAGTAGCTGAACAAACTGCCAAAGAATATAAGAAATTCATTGAAGAAGTAGAAAAAAACAAACTTGCTTCTCAAGAGACTATGGAAAAATTAAAAGAACTACAAAAACTGATGGAAGATATTTCAACTCCTGAGCTAAAAGAAGCTATGAAGGACCTGCAAGAATCAATAAAGAAAATGAAGCCGGAAGATATGAAAGAGGCTCTTAAAAATTTCAAGTTTTCTCAGGAGAAGTTCCTGAAGCGATTGGAGAATACACTAAATCTTTTAAAAAAGGTAAAACAGGAACAGGATATGCAAAAGCTTATTCAGCAAGCTAATGAATTAAAAAAATTACAGGATCAATTAAATAAGCTTACTAAAAAAAGAAGCGAAAACAATCAGGACTTGAGTGGTTTGAGTAAAAAGCAGGAAGAGATATCTAAAAAATATCAGCAGCTTAAAAAAGAGCTTGAGAAACAGGCCAAAAACTTAAGAGAAAACAAAGAGTCAAAAGCAGCTGAACAACTCGAAAAAGCCTTGTCAGAGGCAGAACAAAGTAAGCTTTCTCAGCAGCTACAGGACGCTATTGAGCAGTTGAAAAAAAATCAGTCGAGCAAAGCTTCCCAGACTCAAAACTCTATTTCAGAATGCATGGGCAAGATGTGTTCATCCATTTGTAAATCTCAACAGATGATGCAAAATGCTATGCAAGAGAAGTTTAAAAAGTTAATAAAAAGAACTGTAGAGAACCTGCTATACTACTCAAAACAGCAAGAAACGATTTTGCCCAGGGAATATGGAGCATTTGAAATTTTGGATAGAGAGATTGAAATCTACGAGGGTTTACAAAATAGCATGAAAACTCTATTTCAGAATCCTTTGATCATGTTTAGCATTAATCCAGGTATAATGAAACACTCGGCTTCCACTTTCAATCTTTTTGAAAATATGTTTGATGCACTACGTAATAATCGTAATTATAATGTGCAAAAGGATAAAGAAGAAATTTTTTATTCAATTAACAAAATGCTTTCGGACTTATTACAATCACGCGGCGGATCTGGACAGAGTGGAGGTGGTATGCAGCAGCTTATGCAGCAATTACAGCAGATGTCCCAGGGACAAAAAATGGCCAATCAATTATCTATGGCTCTTTTTCAGCAAATGATGCAAAAGATGGGGCAAAACGGTAAAACTTCACCCCGTTTGAGCCAGGAACAGCGCCAGATGATGGAACGTATAACTGCCAATGAGCAGAGAATAAAAGAAAATCTGGAAAGAGTACTAAAAGATTATCCGGAAGCAAAAAAATTATTAGGTGACCTTGAATCTACAGAAGAATTACTGGAAGAAGTTGTAGAAAAGTTACGTAAAGGCACAATTGATGAAGAATTGTTGGAAAAACAGCAACATATATATTCCAGACTTCTTGATGCCCAAAAGTCAATTCATAAGCGCGATTTTAGTCAAAAAAGAAGAGCTGAAAGCCCTGATGAGGCTGAATATTCTGTACCTGATTCACTCAAGCTAGATATGGAAAAAATCGAATATCGTGATTTCCTTAAAGAAATCTATGAAAATTATCCCGAAAAATATCACAATCTCATCAAAAAATATATGAAACAAATTCAAGAATAATTATGAAAAAATTAATTTTAGTTAGTACAATTTTTATGCTCATATTCAATTATGCTAATTCCTATACCAGAAAACAAATAATTGATATGAAAAACAGACAAGCAAGATATTATATTCAACGTTCACAGTTTGATAAAGCAGAAAAGGCTTATTATGAAATTTTGGAAACAACACCTCACCATGAGGAAACCATAAAAAGCCTTGTAGATCTTTATTTTTCTACAAAGCAGTATGATAAGCTAAAAGAAATATTGAAAAAAGAAGAAACAGCTCTTTCAGAATCATATATATTACTGACTAAACTGCAGTTGCAATTAAAAAATAATAATATGGATGAAGTTGAGAATATTATTGATGATTATTTGAATTTTAAAAAGGAAAGCAGCATTTCTTATGTTAAAGTTGCCGGCGTATTTAATAAAGAAAAATATTTTGAGAAAGCAGAGGAATATTATCAAAAAGCCCGTAATCTGGCAAAAAATGACAAAGCTTTTGCTCTAAATTTAGCCATGGTGTATAAACAATTAGGAGAAAATGAGAAGGCTATCGATGAATATCTTAATTTGTTAGATGAACGTAAATACAGCTATGTACGCTATAACTTGGAAAAACTTGAAGTGAAAAATGAAAAAATAATTGAGGCAATAAAACAAAGAATCAAATCAGAAGAGAACAAAAATCTTCGAAAGCTGCTGGCGGAATTTTATTTTATTGATGAAAATTTTGAAGAAGCTGCAAAAATCTATAAATTTATGGGAAGAAGAGAGCTAATACAATTTGCCAATAAATGTCAAAGACAGGGTTATCTGGAACCAAGTATAAAGGCATATATGGATGTTTTAGCAGAATACGATATAAGTTTTGTAAGTAAGATTAAGATCAATAAAAGAATAGGTGACTTGTATTTTTCCGGAAGAGATTATGAGAATGCAGAAAAGTTGTATAAAAACGTCCTCCAAGTTTATAAAGATACTGACACTGAGCGTTTCAATCTGGATGTTTTGTATTCTTTAGAAAAATTAGTTCAAATTTCATTTGAAATAAATAATGAACCGCAGCAAGCCAGAAATTATGCTGAACAAGCACATAAACTATCCGAGAAAACTAATTATGCTCTAAGAAGTGATAATCTTTTGGCAAAATATGAATTGTATGCCGACGATTATGAAAAATCCAGAGAGATGTTCAAACAAATCATAGACAAATCTGAAGAACGCCATAAAGAGGATATTTATACCGAGGCTAAATATTATCTTTATCTTACAAATCTGCTTTCAGGTAAATACAAAGCAGCAGATTCACTTTTCCAAAATTATATTAGATATGATTATAAGAGCGAATATTTTAATGATATTGTATCTGCTAAGGAAATGGCAGAGGCTTTTAAGTTATCAGAAACTAAAGATTCGCTAGCGATACTACTTAAAGATTTTATAAAACATTATAATTCCGTAAATGTAACTATAACAAAAAATGTATATGATAAGATAAAAAATCAAACTGCTGATTCATTAAAACTAAATTATTTAAATTATGTCATGGGCATTTTTTATTACAAGCACAATATGTACGATAAAGCTATAAAATTATATGAGAATGTAAAAGATTATGGTGAAATCGTTAATTGGGAAATATTATTAAAAAATTTGGGTTATTGCTACTTAAATAAACAGAATTACAAAACAGCTAAGCGCATCTTCAAAAATTATTTAACTTCCTATTCTAATGGAGCTTACGCTCCCCAAATCAGGAACGAACTTACTAAGATAGATAGAATTTGAAAATTATTTAGTCTCTTTTTTATTAATAATGATCTTTGGTCTCGTTACACCTGCTCTTATCTGAGTGTGTCCGTTGATATAACACCACTCGTTATCATGCTCTTTCAGAAATTCTTTATAATCAACACACATCTCAAAATCTCCAAAACCTTCTGTTAAAATGTAGGGGAATGGTATTTTTTCATTACCAGTTAGGGCAACTCCAATCTCCTCGCCAATGAAATTGATTAGATCCTGATTATCTATGGAGGCACTAATCACTCCATTTAGTTCAAGCTCTTCAGCTTTTTTAAGAAAATTCTGATCAATTTTGCCCCGATAAGCAGCTATTTCTCCTTTATTGCAGGTGATAATGTCTTCTAATTCACTTATATAATGTAGTTTACCACTGTTTTCGTTACCAAAACCTATTATGCCCAGTAATTTGTAACCATTGAATTTGAGTTCAGCTGAAATCTCGGGTTCCACATTTTCTACGATTCCATAGATATGAGAAAACTTTTTAAAGGGTTCTTTTTCATATTTGATAGTAAGAGTTCCTTTGTCATAATCGATGTTGGTAATTGTTCCAGTACTTGGTGCTTGAATCGATAGCTCGTACTTGTCCATATGGGCTGGTGCATCTGATTTTGACATAACATCTACCACTTTTGAGGCCAAGAGATCACCTGCGTAAACAAAATTGCCTACGTTTTTCTTTAAATATTTTTTCATCTTCTTAGGTTTAATATCAAGCCTTTTGGCAATTTTCACTTTTACGGGTTTGTCGGAATAATCCTGAATTTCACGTAAGATTATTGTTCCAACTTCGTGATTAATTTTTTCCACCCTTCCCCGAACAGGAGAAGAATATGTAAATCGTTTGGAACTCATTGAATCAAGCAACTTGCGTCCTTTTACTTTAGCAATTTTTTGTCCTAATTTTACCTCATCTCCTTCTTTGATAATTAATGATTCTTTAATATTCTCTTTGTTAATTTGAAGTTGGTTTTTATCAAAAAGAGTTAGTATATAAACTTTTGGGGGATCATAGACGTTTTTACCTATTAGATCACCGGGTTCTATCTTATCTCCATTTTTAACTAATATTTCACCCGGGTAGGGGAGATTAATATTTTTTTTAATAACTCCTGAAACTATAGTTTTATCAGGGATGAACTCATTAAAACTTTTTTCGATAGATTCTAGCTCTTGTTTAAATTCATAGGATTCAGCTTCATTTGTATAGGTATCTTTGGGTCGGCAATCAATTAGTATCGGTAATTTTGAATTGAACTCGGTTTTGGAGACATCATCACCAACTTCAAATCCGTTATGGAGGTTAATCTTTATGGATCTTTCTCTTTTATCGGGGTTATCAAAATATTTTAGATCTCCTGTTAATAGAGTTTTTTCTTGCTCAGAATCAATTTTAATTGTGATTACTTTTTTATCTGATTTCCATTGTTTGCCAAAAGGTCGAACCACCAAACCGATTTTTACTATACACTCTTCAATTAGTATTTTTGATGCCAGTTCTTTTTCTTTATTGCTCAAAACTCCCATATGAGGAGTTAGGAAGTGTTTATCCTTCCAAACTTCGGTTATTCCTTCGGGATTAAAACCGAGATTCATAATATACAATAGTTGCTTATTGTTAGCAGAGGAGATCACACCACCACTTGCTATAAGAATATCAATATCGTTCATGTGAAACTTTCTTTTATTTAAAGCATCTTGATAATAGAACGTTTCAGTAATTTTTTCAGATAGAATTGATCTCTTTAAATCGTCTAGAAAACCAATTTTTTCTGTATTAAAATTCATATCAAAATGCTGTTTTTTACTAAGTTGAATAGCTAATTTAGCAATTGCTTGTTCAATTGAAAGCTGGAAATTATTAGTTGGAATATAGGTAGGATAAAGCATTTTATTCGAAATATAATTTCTAATGTAATCTTCTGAAAATAGTGATGGTAATAGCTTAATCAGTTTTTCAAAACCTATATCTTTTGCCACGTTAGAAATGCTGTAACTCATTCCGTAGTTAGCACTTACAGTTCTAAAGTATTCTCCGAGTATGTTAGAAAAAATATCTGTTGTTGCACCTCCAATATCTACTGCCAAGAGATTTTTATCTAGTTTCTCGCTAACAATTTTAAGAGATTTGATAACTCCCAAAGGTGTAGGAATTATATCACTATTGGTTTTTTGTTTTAATTTGCCATATCCAGGTGCTTGTTCCATTACATTATCCATAAAGAGTTGGTGAATTTTCTTCCTTGCAGGTTCAGGATTTTCCTCTTGTAAAGTAGGTCTTATATTGGATACAACTTCAATGTGAAAATTATCTTTAAGAATCCATTTGATATAGGATTGGGCTGATTTATTGCCGGCAAATACGAGTGGTATTTTATTTTTTTTTCCAAATTTTGGAGTTGGTTTTGCTAATTGTAGTATCTCTGCTAAGCGAATTAATGAATTAACATTACCTTTATCCACACCGCCAGCCATCAAAATTATATCAGGATGGAGTATGTGCATGGTTTGCATCTGTTGTAAGGCAGTTCTTTTGTCATCAATAGCAAATGTATCCAAAATTACACCACCTGCTCCAAAGGCAGTACGTTTTCCACTACTAGCAGAATCAAACATGGTTAAACCTATAACGATTATTTGCAATCCTCCCCCTGCACTACTTGTAGAGAAAAACTGAACATTTTTGTTTAGTTCCATATGATCAGAAAATAGGGGAGTACTAATTTTTTTCTGTAATGCCTTAAAAGCTTTATTTATTGCAATATTTACGTCTTCTTCCGGTTTTTCCACAGTAGTCGGAAATTTGACAATATCAACAATATCAAAAGAATTATCATTGGATTTCTGCAATAAAATGGCTTTTGTAGTTGTACTACCTACATCAGTAATAATTATATTGGATGTCATATAACCTCCATATATTTGTATTACTATAAAAGAAAGCATATCTATTATGTCAATTTTTATATATAAATGATAAAACTGCAGACATACTAAAATTTGCCGGACGTATAAAATTAGGAATCTTTTTATTTAAAAAGAAGTAACAATTAAATTTAGTAATTTTTTTATTTATTTTTCACTTTGAGTATAATTCTAAAATAAATAATATTATAAAATTCTATTTTTTTGTAGGTATTAATCTAATAAATTAAAATTATAATAACTCGCAATAGAGCTTCAGAATCAAAAAATATGAATAAATTTAACAGGAAAAAAGTTCATCCTGAAGAATACAATAATTTATAGTATAAAAATAAATAGTTTAGATAAAAAACCGAGGACCAAAATATTTTGTATTGTGATCTAGAAAAACAAAAATTTTAAAATTGTTCATAAATTTATTTTATTTAATAAAACTTTTTGAAATATTAATATACTCTTGCAAATTATTTCACAGGATTTAAAAATTGTTTTTAATAAATTTCATAAATAAAAATAAAAGTTTCGTATATAAACCTGAAGTCTATTTTTCATTTTATTTAAATTAACAATCTCTGATAATATATATTATGTAAACTTAAGCATTTTTTATTTATCCACTGCCTCAAAGTTGATTAGGGATGAGCAAAAAGGCAGGGTTTCAAAACTTGACAAATAAATATGACAAATGTTTTTCAATTAAAATTAATTATAAGGAAATTTTATATGAAAAGTATGACAGGTTTTGGAAAGGCAAATTTAAAATATAAAAATAGGGATTTTAGAATAATTGCTAAATCTCAAAATAATAAATATTTAAAAATCAATTCCTCTATTCCAAATTTATTTCCCGAAAAATTAACTTACAATTTAGAAAAGTTAGTTAAGAATTTTGTTAAAAGAGGCTCGATTTACATCAAGATTAAAAAATTGCACTCACAAGATAATTTAATAGAAAAGGAAACCATAAAAAGCAATATTGATAAACTTATTGAATTTTCTGATGAGTTATCAAACAGAGTTGAAATATCTAAAAAAATTAGACTCTTTGATATAATTTATTTTCAGAATTCAATAGAATCCCCTACCACAATTTTTGAAACTGATAAATTTTGTGATTCCTTAATTGCTTCCACGCAGGATGCCATAAAAAGAATGATAGAAGCAAGAGAAAAAGAGGGAAAAAATTTAGAAGAGTTTTTTATTTCTTCTATTAATAAAATGGAAGTAGCCCTTTCTACCATTGAGCTTTCAATTCCGGAATTTATGTCTGATCTGAAAAAGCATGTTGAAGAAAAACTTAATGAAATTTATAAATATAACACAGAAACAAACAAGTTTAATGAAGAAAAAATACTTTCAGAGATCAATTATTATATTGATAAATCTGAAATTACAGAAGAAATTGTAAGATTGAAAAGCCATCTTGATAAATTACGCTCATTATTAACAAAAGATGAGCAACCAATTGGTCATTCTTTGCTATTTACAATACAAGAAATGCAAAGAGAAATTAATACTATTTCTGCAAAATATAATAAGAAAGAGCTGTTTTCTGAAATATTAACAATTAAAAACGAAATTAATAAGTGTAAGGAACAGGCTTATAATGTCGAATAAGAAAGAGCCGAAATTTAAATGGAAATCATTTCCTCTAGTTGAATTTCCCTTACAGACCTTACTTTTATCATTATTTTTTATTTTAGTTGCATATTTCGTTTATACGGTGACCACTTCACCATTCTGGGTAATATTAGCTCTAATTTTTTTATTTGGCTCTCTATTCCCCTATTTTATTCCTACTGAATACCGTTTTTATGATGACTATATAGTTTCTTCTTATATCGGATTTGAAAATAAGAATAAATATTCTAAGTATAAATGTTTCTACGCTGATAAAAAAGGCATCATGTTAAGCACATTTGAGAAACCGCGTGGTCTTGACAGGTTTAGAGGACAATCTATACGTTTTACTAAAGAACAGAAAGAGAGAGAAAAAATTATGGAATTTTTAGAAACAAAAATTGAGAAAAGATATTAATTATGGCAAAAGATTTATATGATAAAATTCTGAATATTCTGAATAATAATACTAATAAATATTATAAAGTGCATAAGATTTGCAGAATATTAGGAGTTAAAAAGAAAAATAGAAACAAAGTAAAGAAAACATTGAATAGATTAGTTAAAAATGGAAAAATAGTTAGAAAAGGTAAAAAATATACCTCAAGGAAAAATTTCAATAAAACAAAAGGAAGATTCGACTCTACTGCCCTATCGAATGACTATTCTTTTGGTTTTGTAAATACTAATAAGTTTGATATATTAATTTATAGAGAAAACTGCCTTAATGCCTTTAACGGTGATACAGTTGAAGTAGTAATTGTCAAATCTAATAAACGCAATAAGAAAAAAGTAGGCAAAATAACAAAAATAATCGAAAGAGATAAAACTGAGTTCGTGGGAAATATTCATATTACAGATGGAACCCCTTATCTGGTACCGGATGAGCCTAAAATTGATCAATTAATTACAATCGAAGATGAATCAGTTAAATTCAAGGATATAAAAGATAAGAAGGTTGTTGTTTCTATCTCAGATTGGGGTAACAGAGCCACTTACAAATCACCTAAAGGCATTATTAAGAAGATTCTTGGTGATAAAAATGATCCTAAGATAGATTATCTGTCAGTTGTAAATCAATTTGGCTTACCTGATGATTTTCCTGCTCAAGTAAAATCGGAAGTAGAAAAAATATCACCAGAAATATCTCAACCAGAAGTTTCTCGCAGAAAAGACTTTAGAAACATAACTACTTTTACTATAGATCCTGAGGATGCCAAAGATTTTGATGATGCAATTTCAATAGAAAAGATTGATGAAGGTTTTAGGTTATATATTCATATTGCCGATGTTTCACATTATGTTTCGGCAAGTTCAGCTTCATTTAAAGAGGCTTTTAGACGTTGTACCAGTATATATTTACTCCAGAATGTAATTCCGATGTTGCATAATAGAATTAGCACACAAATTTGTAGTCTTCAACCAGGTGAAGATAAGTTAACTATTTCAGTAATATTTGATTTTGATAAAAATTTTAATTTACTAAGGAAAATTAGTTATCCTTCAATTATTAACAGTGACCAGAGATTGAACTATAATCAAGTAGATCAGCTATTTAAAGAAGGATATCAGCACAAAATAACAGATAAGGTAAAATTTTCGCTAAAATTATTGCGTCCAATTGCAAAGCATCTAACCAAACAGCGTTATGAAAGAGGTGGATTAGATTTTGACTTGCCCGATACAGAATTTGAGTTCGACGAAAAAGGTTCTCCTGTTGGTATTTTAAGAACAAGAGAGACAGAATCTCATCTACTTATAGAAGAATTTATGCTTCTTGCTAATAGTTATGTTGCTGATCTAATTGCAAAAAAATGTAATTCAGCAATTTTTAGAATTCACGATGAACCTGATCCTGCAAAATTGGGAGAATTCGCTATGTTGGCTAAAGCATATGGTTACAAATTAAATTTTTCTCAGGCAAATCAAAATTTAGTATTAAAGAAGTTTCTCGATTCTTTGGATAGCAAGAATGAACATCAGGTTTTTGACATTCTTTTGCTTAGAAGTATGAAAAAGGCTAAGTATTCACATATGAACTCAGGTCATTTTGGTTTAGCTCTTGACTCTTATACCCATTTTACCTCCCCTATTAGAAGATTTCCTGACCTTATTGTACATCATTTGCTAAAACAAGCTGTATTTGGCTGGAGTCCAAAAAAATTCACGTTGGATGATATAAAAAGTTACGCTAAGCGTTCTTCGGCTCGTGAAGTACAGGCATTAGATGCAGAAAGAACATTAGGAAAAATTAAAAAGAACCGGTTCATGCAGGAACACAAGAATCGGGTCTTCACTGCTATTATCACAAATTTTAATAACAAAAATATGTTCGTGGAATTGGAAGAATATCCTATCCAGGGCTTTATACCCTTTAAGTCTATTAAGGATGATTATTACAAATTCAATCAAAAGAATTATAGAGTAATAGGAAAAAATACTAATAAACAATTTCATCTTTGCCAAAAAGTTAAAGTCAAAGTTAAAGAAGTAATTCATAGTATTGAATTTGAATTAATTAGTTAATTGGAGTAAAAGATGGCAGAAAAAAATAACGACCAAGAAAAAACAGTTTTGCTTTGTAAGGCAAAAAACAACCTGGAATTTGATACAATAGTTGATATATTAGAAAATAATGAAATTCCCTATTCTTATGATAGAAAGGGAATGACTATCGGTCCCTATTTTGAATCAAATGATGAAAAAACTTACATTGAGATCTACGTCCACCAAAGTAATTTAAAAAAAGCTAATGAGCTTATAGAACCTATATTAGACACTTTTAAATAATTACAAATTAAAAAAAACTCATCACTTAGTACTTCCATTTCCAATTTCTCACCATGGGCATATCTACACCATATTTTTCTATATAGTGTTTATGCTCGATTAGTAAATCTCTCATTTTTTGCATAAGATGAGAAGCGGTTTGTTCAAGGGCGGGAAGTCTATCTATTACATCCATCACCAGATTAAAGCGATCCAGATCATTTTGAACTACCATATCAAAGGGTGTTGTGGTTGTTCCTTCTTCTTTATAACCTCTAACATGAATGTTTTTATGGTTTGTTCTTCTATAGGTTAATCTGTGAATAAGCCAGGGATATCCGTGAAAAGCAAAAATGACTGGTTTATTTTTAGTAAACATGGAATCGAATTGTTTATCAGATAAGCCGTGCGGATGCTCGGTTTCCGGTTGTAGGGTCATCAAATCAACAATATTAACAACTCTAATTTTCAAATCAGTAATATGAGTTCTTAATATATCTACAGCAGCAAGAGTTTCCAAAGTTGGTGTGTCTCCTGCACATGCCATAACCACATCGGGTTTTGAATTTTCATCATTACTCGCCCATTCCCAGATTCCAATGCCTTTTGTACAGTGTTTTATAGCTTCATCCATACTCAGATACTGGAGTTCAGGTTGTTTTCCGGCAACTATAACATTTATGTAGTCCTTACTACGAAGGCAGTGGTCGGCTACGGAGAGTAAAGTATTTGCATCCGGTGGCAGATAAACTCTTACCACATTTGCTTTTTTGTTTACAACATGGTCAATGAACCCAGGGTCTTGATGACTAAAACCATTATGATCCTGTCTCCATACATGAGAGGTCAAAAGATAATTCAGAGATGACAGTGGTCTTCTCCAACTGATGTTTTTGGTCACTTTAAGCCATTTTGCATGCTGATTGAACATGGAATCAACAATATGAATAAATGCTTCATAGCAAGATAATAAACCGTGCCTGCCTGTTAGAAGGTAGCCTTCTAACCAGCCCTGGCATAGATGTTCACTTAGTATTTCCATAACTCTACCCTGGGATGAGATGTTTTCATCTTCAGGTAATATTTTGGCAGTAGAAACTCTTTCAGTTACATCAAAAAGCGCACTGAGACGATTGGAATCTGTTTCATCAGGTCCCATCACACGAAAGTTTTTATATTTCATATTTTTTTTCATTATATCACGCAAAAAATTCCCTAGGACTCTGGTCGCTTCTGCGGTTCTCTGAGCGGGATTTTTTACTTCCACGGCATAATCTGTAAAATCAGGCATAATTAGGTCTTTGCGTAACACTCCACCATTGGCATGTGGGTTATCCCCCATCCTCTTTTTACCACTGGGAGCCAACTTGCTTAATTCAGGTAGTAATTTTCCTTTTTCATCAAACAATTGTTCCGGTTTATAACTCTTCATCCAATTTTCCAGAATTTTCAATTTATCCGGATTTTCATCAAGGTCAGATACAGGAACCTGATGCGAGCGGAAAGAGCCTTCAATTTTTTTTCCATCTATCTTTTTGGGGCAGGTCCAGCCTTTTGGAGTCTTAAATATTATCATGGGCCATTTGGGTCGTTTTTTAAAGCCATTCTTGCGAATATCTAGTTGAATTGAATTTATTTCTTTAAATACAGAATCCAGCGTTGCAGCCATTTTTTGATGCATTTCCAGTGGTTTATTGCCTTCCACAATGTATGGTTTATAGCCATAACCCTGGAACAGATCCACCAATTCTTGTTTGGGAATTCTTGCTAAAACGGTTGGATTGGCAATTTTATAACCATTTAGATGTAATATCGGTAGAACAGCACCGTCATTTATGGGATTAAGGAATTTATTAGAATGCCAGCTTGTAGCAAGAGCTCCTGTTTCTGCTTCTCCATCTCCCACTACGCAGCAGGCAATGAGATCCGGATTATCAAAAACTGCCCCAAAAGCATGTGCTAACGAGTATCCTAACTCCCCACCTTCATTTATAGACCCAGGTGTTTCAGGAGCCACATGACTGGGAATTCCTCCCGGAAAGGAAAATTGTTTAAAAAGTTTTTTCATACCCTCTTCATCTTGGGAAATATTGGGATAATATTCGGAATAACTGCCTTCTAGATATGTATTTGCCACCAATCCCGGTCCGCCATGTCCTGGTCCGGTAACATAAATCAAATTTAAATCGTTTTGCTTGATAACTCTATTAAGATGAACATAGATAAAATTTAGACCCGGAGTTGTCCCCCAGTGTCCCAATAGCCTGGATTTTACATCTTCAGATTTTAATTCTTTTTTTAATAAAGGATTATCCTTCAGGTATATTTGGCCTACAGATAAATAATTGGCTGCCTGCCAGTACTTATCTATTTTTTGCAATAAATCTTTGTCTAAAATATTTTTATCTTCGAGTTCAACAAATTTCATATTTCCTCCAAAATTTTTATTTAATGTTTTTTTATATTTTCAGTTTTAGTGTATAAATATTTTTATTTATTAATTTTGATAGATCTTAGCTGCTTGTAATCATCGCTTTATTTTGGAAATAGATAAACTATTTTATTTCTGCCTTGTTCTTTTGCTTTATACATTGCTGTGTCTGCCAATCTAATCATTTCTGAAGCATCTGCTTGGAGGCTGGTAATACCGATACTAATGGTAATGGAAATATTAACTTTACTTGTTTTAATATTGTTTTTTGCTACAAAAGAACGGTTTCTTTCGAAAATTTCTTTAGCTTTTTGGGATGTGCATCCTGGTAGAATCGCAACAAATTCTTCTCCACCATAACGTCCCAGGTGATCATAGGGTCTTAAATTATTCTTAACCATTTTCACCAGCTTAATAAGAACCTCATCACCAATATCGTGACCGTACTTGTCATTAACTTTTTTAAAATGATCTATATCAAACAATCCAACAGCAACATTTTGCTCCAATCTTTTGGCTCTAGCTATTTCTTTTTCTAGCTCTTCAATTATTGCTCTGCGATTCAGGATACCTGTTAGATGGTCATGCATAGCTTCATGCTTAAATCTTTCTCTTGCCTTTTTACTTTCGGTTATATCATGAATAATCCCTTCCACATGAGTAGGATTACCTTTTTGATCATATACGAGATGGGCATTAACTGATACATATGCCAGGGCACCATTTTTTTTGATAAGACGCAATTCATAATTCCATACTTGCGTCTTTTCCATAAGATGTCTGCGAAATTTTATCATATCTAGTTCTTTTTCATATAGAGTTAAAACGCTTTTTCCAATCAATTCATCTGGTTCATATCCTGCTATCTGTTTAACGGAAGGACTAATCAATTCAATTTTACCTTTTAAATCTGTTCTGTAATAAAGACCCTGCAAATTTTCAAAGATATATCTATATTTTTCTTCATTTTGCTTAAGTTTGTCTTTCACAACTTTTTCTTGCAGATAGTACCTGATTAATTGAATTGTAATTAGAATTAATATAAAAGCGGAAATTATCACAATTATGAATTCCCAAAAATATTGATTTTCTAAACTTTGAAAAGTTTCATCATTTTTATAATATGCTATATAGGCAACATGCTCCTCTTTAAGATTATGGATGGGAAAAAATATCGCGGCAATATAATTTTCATCAATTTTATAAGTTTCTACGAAAGAATTGCCGGATTGAATTTTTTTATTAATATTTTCTCTAATTTTGGTATTGATAATTAAATTTGTAGAATCAGTAGCAGAATGTTTTTCGTATAAGTAGTTCGCAAATTCAGATTTTTTGTAAAAATCCTGGCTTGAAGTCCAAACTTTCTTATTAACAACGTTTTTTTTAATAAAAAATTTGTAATTCCCCGGAAATATATTTTGTAAACGTTGTTTAAGAGCTACAAAGTCAAAACTTATTTCTACAGTCCCCAGGTGTTCGTTTTTATAAAAAACAGGGAAAACATTTCTAAAACCGTTGTATACCCTCCCTTCTTCAAAACCGCTAACAGCTCTTTTTTCCAAATTTGCTTTAACTACAGAGTAGCGGATCCCTTTTAAATTGTCTCCATATTTATCGGGTTTGTGCAACCTCAAAAAACTTTCATAATTTGGCAGATGAAAATGAAACTGCCTTACATAATATTTGCGCAACTCCTGATAAACAGGCATTAATTTGTCTAACAAATTTTGTCTTGCTTTGTTTTTTATATTTTGATTAGAAGTGTTTGCTTTTCCCATTAATTTTAATATTTCCGGTTTATCTACATATAATTTAAAAAGCATCTCGGCATTTTCCGAATAAGAATTCAAAACTGCATTATGTTTTTCCTCTAATTCTTTTATCAGCTCTTGTTTATACTGTTTTTTGTGATTATGTAAATTTTGATTGATGATCTGAATAATAATCGTGGTTAGTATAATAATCACTAGTACTGGGATTACCAGGAAATTATAAAATCTTTTTCTTGAAATATCATTGTATAATTTTAACATAATTGCTCTTATGAATAAAAATTTTAGTAATTGATGTAGATAACTAGAAAGAAATTAAGAAAGTTATAAGTCAAGTTTGGCACATGAATAATTACCTACTTAAATCTAGTTTATTTGGGTAAATTTAACAGGAATTGCAGAAAAATTTGCTGTTTCCATCCCTTATCGTAAATACATTTTTCCGGAATGAAGAAAAAGGGACATGCTTATTCTGCGGGGTCATTCTAACCAACTAAAATGGTTTGAATTTTATCTTCATTTGTTTCGTTTTTCTTTTATCTACTATATTGTTAATTTTTAAATTTTATGTATAGCCTTAGACTCCAAGTCTTCGATTGATTCAGCAACTACTTCTGATAATGTAGGGTGTGCATAAACTGTTTCCATGGCTTCCTTTGCAGTTGACTTGTTATTGATAAGAAGAGTACCTTCTGCAATTAATTCAGTTGCTGAGGGACCAATTATATGCATTCCAAGTAATCGGTCATCACTGGTGCTGGCAACGGTTTTTACAAATCCATATGTTTCATCTATTCCCAGAGCTTTACCATTTGCCCTAAATGGAAATTTGCCAATTTTAATATTATCATACTTATTTTTTGCCTGTTTTTCGGTTAATCCTACCGATGCAATTTCAGGATTAGTAAAAGTACAGCGCGGTATGTTATGATAATTAATATCTTTTAATGCCTCATTTTTGCTATTAATTTTATTATTTAAACTTTTTGCAACCTCTATTGCTTGTTTACTTGCTACATGAGCCAAAAGCATTTTTCCGGTTACATCTCCAATGGCAAAAACATTATTCAAGTTGGTTTCCATTCTATTGTTTATTTTTATTGCTTTTTCAGAGAAATCAAGGCAACAGTTATCAAATTTCAGATTACAGTTAGGTTCTCTACCTGCACTTATTAGTACTTTATCTGTAATTAATTCCTTGTTATCCGAACATTTTAATTTAATACCTGATGGAGTTGTGGTGTATTCATTTACTGTTGTATTTAAATGAATTTTAATTTTATGTTTTTTTAGGGCGATTTTTAATCTTTTAATAATTTCTTCATCTTCCCCGTTTAAGATAGTCGGTAGAAATTCAATTATTTCTACATTAATACCTAACTGTGAATAAATTGAGGCAAATTCACATCCTATTACACCGCCCCCTATGATAGTGAGCTTTGCTGGTAACTCCTTTATCTTAAGCAAGTCTTTGGAGGACAGAATTGATTTATGGTCAAAATTAATATTGGGGATAGTTTTTGGTTTGGAACCAGTGGCTATAATAATATATTGAGCCATTACTTCTTCATCGTTGGTACTTATGATGTAATTGTCTTCATGAAAGCAGATTTTCTTAGCTTCTTTGTGTATAACTTCTATTTTTCTTTTACGGAACAAAAACTCAACACCAGAAGTTAAGCGATTCTTTACTTTTTCCTGTCTTTTGTATATTTTTTCATAATCAATTTTTGCATCATTTATTTCAATACCAAATTTTTTTGCCCGACTGATTTCGGAAAATAGATCTGCACTTTTTACCAGAGTTTTTGTGGGGATACATCCCCAATTAAGGCAAACACCTCCCAGCCTTTCTTTTTCAAAGACTACTGATTCTATACCGAGTTGATTTAGACGTATTGCAGCAACATACCCGCCGGGTCCCCCTCCGATTATAGCAACTTGAGTTTTTTTCATAATAGTATATTAACCTCTCTAGATATAGCTCTGACCATATTTTACATAATTTTCAGCTGATTTTTTTATCTCTTTAAACTGTTTATCTGAAATTTCTCCTTTAATTTTTCCAGGTACACCCACTACTAGAGAGCGAGGAGGTATTTTGGTTTCAGCAGGTATCACTGCTCCTGCTCCTACTATAGAACCTTCACCAATTTCTGCATTATCCCAGATAACAGCATTACTACCAATGAGGCAATTATTTTCAATAGTGCAACCATGCAAAACTGCGCTGTGTCCTATAGTAACATCTTCTCCAATATTCATGGGAGCGATATCGGTAGTCACGTGTAAGACTGAGTTATCCTGAATGTTTGTTCTGGCACCGATTTTGATATAGTTTACATCGGCTCTAATAACGGCATTAAACCACACACTGCATAATTCGCCCAGTTCAACATCTCCAATTACTTTTGCTCCTTCAGCGATCATTACATTATTACCAATTTTTGGTCTGATATCTTTATATTTCAATAACATATATGTTCTCCTTTACTTTTTACAATATTTTTATTTTCTTATTTTATCAATTGCATTCTGAATTTCTTTAACTGCTTTCGAATTCTTTTGCTTTACTTCCTTTTGTTTTAATTTTTCTAAATATTGGATTGATTTAGTAGGACCAATTTTACCCAGAGCCACTACAGCTTCCAATCGTACATCCTCGTTTTTATCATCTAAAAGAAAAATTAGAGAATCAACAGCTTTTTCATTTCCAATTTCCCCCAAAGTTTCTGCAGCTCCGCTTCGAATTTTCCAATCTTCACTTTTTGTGGATGCAATTAAAGTTTCCACAGCCTCGTTTCCAAATCCTTTTAAGGCATTTATTGCATTTCTTCTTACTGACCTACTACCATCATCCAAACATAAAATAAGATCATCTATTGAGGCGGGAGCTTTTAATTTTTCTAAAGCATTTACGGCTGTAATTCTTACTTCTTCATGAGGGGAAATTAGGCATTTTGTAATAGGCTCTATTGCTCGTGGATCTTCAGTATTAGCCAACTTTTCAATAGTTTCCATCTGAATGTATTTATCAGCAAAATTCAGATCAGATATTAATATTTCAACTTTGTCCATTTTTTTGGAACAACTAATAAGTAATACTATAATAAGCAAAAGAGTCTTAATAATTTTCATATTCATTATAATTTTGTTTTTCATAAATAATTTACTTTAGATAAAAATTAGGCATAAGAAGTCCAGCCGGATTAACTTATTCTAATTAGCATTTAACTCATCCAGAATTTTTTTGGCTTCGGGAGAATCGATTTTTTTAATTAGTTTATTATATTCGGGGCAGGGGTAATCAAAGCAGAAAGCGCAATTTTCTATACCTTTTTTTATGCAACATTTTCTTACATAACAGATTTGGCAAAACTTTGTTTTTTTATCGGTATTTTTGCAACCATAACACGTAATATCATTAGCATTTAAATTTTCGTTCTGATCTGCCCATTTTTTAGTAAGCTCCTCTTTTTTTGCATGATAATTTTGGTTTGTAGCTATAAAAGCAGGGCAGTCATCACAGACAAGTCCACAATAGGCAATTATCTTTTCCATTTTTATAAGTAAATTTAGGATCCGTGTTTATTAAATGCTTAATTCGTAATTAAGTCAAATATGTTTTCCATAGTGCTGGTGCTTGCTTGATAAATTTCTGTGTATTTACATCTGGTACAGGTTACTGTAGAATATTTTTTTCCCTGGACATCGAAAATTTTACTCCAGAAACCACTAATTACTCGCATCTGCCCTATTTCACATTGGGTGTTACCGCACTTTGGACATTTATAATTTATCTTTTTTTTCATACACACTTCTTTCATTTATTTAATTAATCCAAAAGTATGATTTTTGCTTTTATGTAGTACTTCATATTTTTCATTATCTTCTACTGAAAGTAGCAACTTGATATCAGGGTCTTGATTGATCCAGGAATATTTTACCTCTCCGATAAAAATAGTGTGATCTCCACTTCTAATTTGTGATACGTTTTTGCATTCGAAGTTAGCTACAGCATTCGATAATAAAGGAATAGAAGATAATTTGCCATTTTGAGTTTTTATATTAAATTCCTTAATTTTATCCACATCACTTCCGGACTGCGTGCCGCATTGTATAGTTTTTTCTACCATTTTTTGGGAGGGAAAAGCCAGTACAAATTTGCGATTATCGGATAATAGTTCATAAGAGAATCTGGATACTCCTACTGAAATAGCAAACATAGGAGGGCTAATAGAAGTCCGCATAAACCATCCCAGTGTAATAATATTAGTTTTTTCTTCATCTGCAGATTGAGAAACTGCTAAAGCAATTCTGTTTGGTCTGTTTATGTTGCTAACAGCCTGTTTATACTCACATTGTTTCATAATAATCCTTTTCTTTTTCTAAGAAATAATTCTAAAGAAAAAATAGCTATAGCTATCAGAGCGATATACCATTTTTTCCAGAGATTAAAATCAATTTTTGTTTTCACCGTTTTACTTGTATAATTTTCGTTAAATAAATCAGTAATATTTGCATTTAGTTTTCCGTTGGTTTTATTGGCAATAAAACTCAGAATATTATTGTTAATACCTTTTGTACTTTGCTCTCTTGTCATCTTATCGACCAAAAATTCACCGCTATCTGTCAACACTTTATTTCCGATCTTTGCTTCTGCCTGGTATCTATATCTTCCGGTTTCATTAATAGTAACCTGGGTAGTATATTTATTTGCGGATTCAGTCAAATATTTTTTAAGAAATGAACTATCGTTTTTTGTTATCGCTAGGGAGATATCCTGATTTGAAATTGTATTCATTTTCTCATCAAAAACATGAGCAGAAAATTTTATTTCATCCCCGGATAAATATTGCAACTTGTCTGTATTACAGATAAATCTTTTGTCTGTTTGAGCATTGATAAGCCAATTTGTAACTGAATTAGTAAAATTATCAAACCAGGGACTAGCGGAATCTTGCCACATTTTCCAGCGATATAATCCACTTAAAGCAAATATCATCACATGACCTTTACCATAGCTTGAAAAGGCGATCACAGGATTCTGGGTAGGTATATCAGCTTTAGCAAGTACTTGTGCATTGTTTTTTGCAGAATAAAATTGAGCAGTAATAGGTGGTAAGGATCTCCAAAATTCATCATTCTCCATCCAATTTTGTTCTACTTTAAATGTTTGATAATTCTGGGCATTTTTTGTTAATACTATCTTGGCATCAACATTTTTTTTGTATTTACTCAAACGTAAAGGTAAGATCTCTTCAATTTCCGGATCAATCTTGTTAAGATATAAAATATTTCCACCGTTCTCCAAATATTTACTAATTCTGTCATATACTGTTTCGGAGAAATTAAATTCTTCATTGTTGTGTAAAATCAGAAGATCACAATCCAGAAACTCTTTTACATTAGTTGCTTTGCCGTCTGAAAAATAGTTTTGTTTTCTTTTTACAAGGAAGTTTGTTTCAAATTTTTTGTTCTTTTTTAAAGCTCGATTAACAAAAGTAGGATCCCAATTCAACTGAGAACTGATCAATGTAATTTGCAATTTATTTTTTACCACATACAATAGAAATTGTTTTTGATTATTTCTTTGATTCGAATCGGTATTTTCAGGAGCAGAAATTTTTAGAATAAACTTCTGATAACCCAGTTTCATTGGTTGATAATTTAATGTAAAATCTTCAGAACCGGCCGTGGCGGTGAATTGCTTTTGTAATAATTTCTGATCATTTTGCCATAGACTTAATCTGATTGGCATCTTATTTTCCAAACCGGAAACAGTTGCTTTTATTTCCGTTTCAAAATTTTTATATACAGGGTTATTAGTTTGTATTGATTCTAATGAGATATCAAAACTTTTTTTAGGTTTTCCCGGTTCAATCGGATATACTGGTTCATTGATATTATCCAGTAAGTTAAAGTTATTGCTGTTGTGGTGTAAGCCATCTGATATAAGTATAATTTTCTTTAAATTATTTGCTTGTTCCTGTTGGGAGATTTGATTAAGGGCTAAGAAAATATCAGTTTTAGTTGAATCGGAACTCAGTCCATTACTAAAATTATAAGTTTTTAGTTTTAAATTTTTCCTTTTTGCTTCTTGCTCAATATTTGATACAATGTTACTTGCATTTTCTAATTTACTTTTTCCATTCTGCATTATCTCTTTCATGCTGGCACTACTATCAATAGCTATTACAACTTCCGGAGGAATTTTGGATTTATCAGTAAAGTGTAAAACTGGCGAGAGCAGAAGAATAAAAACTATCAGAAAAAATATAAAACGAAGCGAACCAAGTAATATTTTATTTTTTCTAGACAGGGGGGGATTTGTATCTCGGTAGTAGAAATATGTTAGAGCGGCTGAAATAATAATTAGAAGTAAAAAGATTGCTATCATAGGGCTATTACAATTTTTGAATTATCTTTAATAATTTTCTGGCGGCTCGTTGTTCTGCCCTTTTTTTTGATTTGCCTTTACCCAGAGCTGAATATTTGTCATTTATTCTTGCTTCGATTAGAAATTTTCTTCTATGAGCAGGTCCGGATGTTTTTTTTACGGCATACTCGGGATTTGTGGAAAATTTTTTGTGACTGAGTTCTTGTAGTAGGCTTTTAAAATTTTTTAATATATTCTTTTTTAATGATTCTTCCAAGTCCTTTAGAACAATATTTTTTATTACGTATTTTGCTTCAACAAATGAACTATCCAAAAAAATAGCTCCAAACAGGGCTTCCATAGCATCAGCCGTAATTGATCTATTCTTTTTCAAGCTTCTGCGAGTAATACTACCGTCTGTGATTACGTATTTTGCAAGATTGCATTCAATGGCCTTTTCATAAAGAAATCGGCTGCTTATTATTTTGGCTCTTAATTTGGTCAACTCTCCCTCTGTTTTTTGGGGGTATGTTTGATATATTGCTTCTGTTACAGCTAGTTCCAGGACTGAATCTCCCAAGAATTCCAGTTTTTCCGATTGGGCAAGAGTAGAATTTGTAATGAAAGATTTATGAATGAGAGCGTTAATAAGTAATTTTTTATCTTTAAACTTATAATTTAAGGTATTTTCTAGTTTATAGAGTGATTTTTTCCACTTATCAAGTTTTAATTTTTGTTTATAACTTAAATCATCATTCTCATTCATATTTTTTGAAAGCAATTGTTGCATTATGTCCGCCAAAACCAAAGGAATTGGTAAGAGCATATTTGATATCAAGGTCAATAGTTTTTTGGGGATTATAATCCAGATCACATTCAGGATCAGGTGTTGTAAGATTTATAGTGGGATGTATTTTACCATTTTTTATTGATTGAACTACAATCATAGATTCCAAAGCTCCTGCTGCTCCTAAGGAGTGTCCCAGCATTGATTTTGAAGAATTTATTTTTAGATCATAAGCATGATCTCCAAAAGTTAGTTTAATTGCATCAGTTTCGCTTTTATCATTAAG
This sequence comes from Candidatus Cloacimonadota bacterium, assembly GCA_018334695.1. GTDB lineage: Bacteria > Cloacimonadota > Cloacimonadia > JGIOTU-2 > JGIOTU-2 > TCS60. The sequence goes on along the minus strand of JAGXLO010000001.1, from coordinate 26,757 downwards.
AGGCGTGGAGGTTCCATGAGCATTTACATATTGGACTTGTTCTGGTTTGATTCCTGCAGATTCGATTGCATTACTCATTGCTCTGGCTCCGCCTTTACCTTTTTGGGCAGGCATAGTTATGTGATAGGCATCACATGTTGCACCATAACCAACAACTTCTGCGTAGATTTTTGCTCCCCTGGTTTTGGCATGTTCCAGATTTTCCATTATCAGAGTAGCAGCACCTTCAGACAGTACAAAACCATCTCTGTTTTTATCAAAAGGACGGCTGGCTTTCTCTGGTTCATCATTACGGGTAGAAAGAGCTCTCATAATAGAAAAACCTGCCACGGTGAATGCTGTTACAGAAGCTTCGGTTCCGGCTGCAATCATAACATCTGCTTCACCGTATTTAATTGCTCTATAAGATTCACCAATAGCATTAGCACTAGATGCACAAGCAGATGTTACGTTAAAATTAATTGCACGGGCGTTAAAACGAATAGCGATCTGTCCGGCAGCCATGTTGGAAACCATTTTTGGAATAAAATAGGGACTCACCCTTCTTGCTCCTCTTTCCAAAAAGCGTTTGTGCTGGTTTTCATAGGTTACCATACCACCGATGCCGGTACCGGTAATCACACCCATATTATCTTCATCAAAATTTTTAAGCTGAGCGTCCTCTATCGCGTGTTGTGTGGCATATAGTGCGTATTTAGTAAACATATCCATCTTTCTGGATTCTTTTCTGCCAAAATATTCTTTATGATTAAAATCTGTAACCTGACCGGCAATTTTGGAAGCAAGATCTTCAGTATCAAAACTCGTGATTTTTTTTATACCTGAATTTCCCTGACAAAGTTTTTGCCAGGTTTCATCAGCTGAATGGGCAAGTGGATTTATTGTACCTAATCCTGTTACAACTACTCTTTTTTCTTTCATTACTTAAACTTGTCCTTTCTTTAATTTTAAAAAATTAGACCCACAAACTCCAAATTATATTTTAATAACTTGTATGAATGTGGGCAGAACCTCCTTAACTAAATAAAATAATTATTCATCAAGATGTTCATCAATATAATTAATAGCATCTCCTACTGATGTAAGTTTTTCTGCATCTTCGTCAGGAATTTCAATACCAAACTCATCTTCAAATTCCATTATCAATTCTACAGTATCAAGGGAATCAGCACCTAAATCTTCTATAAATTTTGCGTCTGCAACGACTTCGTCTTCTGTTACACCTAATTGTTCTGTAATAATTTTTACTACTTTTGCTTTTGTTTCTTCGCTCATCTTGTACTCCTTATTAGATTTTTATTAATTTTCTAAACCATTCCACCATCAATTGCAATGGTTTGTCCAGTAATATATTCAGAATTTTTAGAACAGAGGAATATTGCAAGGTCAGCAACCTCGGAAGGTGTGCCGAATTTTTTCATTGGAATTTGGGCTAAATATTCCTCTTTTACTCCATCTGACAATTTATCAGTCATTTTAGTTTTTATAAAACCTGGGGCTATTGCATTTACATTTATTCCACGAGGTGCCAGTTCTTTAGCTACAGATTTTGTAAATGCTATAATGCCTCCCTTGGAAGCAGCATAATTGGCTTGCCCGGCATTGCCCATAATACCTATTATTGAAGAAATATTCACAATTTTACCGCTTCTTTGCTTCATCATAATTCGGGAAATTTTTTGAGTGCAATTATATGTTCCTGTTAAATTAACATCAATAACTTTTTGCCAATCAGATTGTTTCATACGTATTAACAGCTTATCACTCGTGATTCCAGCGTTATTAATAAGTATATCAATAGAACCAAAATCCTTACTAATACTTTTTACCATTTTCCCTACAGTTTTTATGCTAGTAATATCACAAACATATCCGAAAATATTTTCATTAACCTTAGTTAATTCCTCTACTGTCTTGTCTATTTCTTCTTGATTCAAATCAATAATTATTACTTGTGCTCCTAGTTCCAGAAGTGCCTGAGCAATTGATTTTCCAATACCTCTAGCAGCACCGGTGACAATTGCAACTTTTTCTAACAAATTTTTCATAATTAACCTCTTATAAATAAGTTAAGAATTATTTCTCAAGTTTTTTCAAGACTTTATCAACATCTTTGGGTTGGGAAACACTAAATCTATCAATACTTCTATCAATTGAACGGATCATACGAGAAACTACCTTTTTGGGGCCAAATTCTACAACGGCATCAATATCATTGTTTGACATATATCTCACACAATCAACCCAGCGTACAGGAGAAATAATTTGCATTTTTAGATTATTTATTATTTCATTAGGTTCTAGCTCCGGTTTAGCAGTATAGTTTGATATTACTGGTACCTTTGCTGAAGCAAAATCGATTTTCTGCATTTCCTTATAAAGCCATTTTGAAGATTTTTTAATAAGAGGAGAGTGAAAAGCTCCTCCTACAAGCAGGGGAACTATTCTTTTAGCTCCTTTGTCATCACATTTTTTCATAGCATCGGAAACGGATTTTTCTTCTCCACTAATAACTGTTTGTTTGGGGGTATTAAAGTTTGCAGCGATTACAACACCATGAGTGTTTTCACAGATTTCTTTAATAATATCTTTATCAAGTCCAAGTATGGCAGCCATTTTATATGGAGTTCCTTCATTGGCATCTACCATAAATTTTCCTCGTTTATGTACCAAATGAAGCGCATCTTGCCAGTCTAGAACTTCGGCGGCTACAAGAGCTGAGAATTCACCTAGTGAATGTCCCGCAACCAATTCAGGCTTTATATCACAGTGATTATTAAAATAATTATAAGCTAAGATGCTGTGTAATAAAATAGCAGGTTGAGTATTAAAGGTTTGTTTAAGTTCCTCGGCAGGTCCATTTAGCATGATATTTTCCAGATCATATCCCAGGCGTTCGTTCGCTATTTTAAAATATTTTTTATATTCAGGGATATTATGAAATTCTTTTGCCATACCCACATATTGAGCCCCTTGACCGGGAAAAACAAATGCAAATTTTTTCATTATTCTCCTAATTTATGATTTAATAACGGAGTAATACACTACCCCAGGTAAGACCAGCACCAAAAGCATCCAGAACTATAACATCACCTCTTTTTATCTGTCCTTCTTCCACAGCTTCGGCAAAAGCAAGGGGAATACTGGCAGATGAGGTATTTCCAAATTTTTCTATATTTGTTATAACTTTGTTAGGTTTAATTTTAGCTCTTTTTGCAGTAGAGGCAATTATTCGCATATTTGCCTGGTGCGGAATAAGCCAATCAACATCTTCCCCTGTTAGACCATTATCTTTGAGTATTTTTACAGCAGCGTGTCCCATAGCTTTTACGGCGCTTTTAAAAATTTTGTTTCCTTCCATATATACAGTGTGGAGATTTTCATCCACAGTTTTATGAGAAGCAGGCATCTTAGAACCACCTGCTTTTTGAATGAGCAGGTCGCCGTATTTACCGTCTGCAGAGATATAAGTATCAATTATTTCTGAAATCTCTCCACCTTTTGCTTTAGTCAAGAGAGCAGCTCCTGCTCCATCTCCAAATAAGACACATGTTGATCTATCATCCCAGTTAGTAATTTTTGTTAACTCTTCTACTCCAACAACGATAGCATTATTAGAATTACCGTTTTCTATAAACTGTTTTGCAATAGAAATAGCATAAATAAAGCCTGTACAACCAGCTGATATATCAAAAGCAGGGATTGTATTTAATCCAAGTTTATGCTGGAGGATGGCGGCTGTAGAAGGAAAAGGATTATCTGGTGTCACGGTAGCGACGATAATAAGATCAATTTCTTTCTTTTTGATATCTACTTGATCAAAAAGCTTACTTATTGCTCCATAAGCTAATTCGGAAGAAGGTGTATCCTTGTCTGATATTCTTCTTTCCTTCATACCGGTTCTAGCTCTAATCCATTCATCACTTGTATCCACTATTTCCTCCAGGTCTTCGTTAGTTAACACTTTTTCAGGTGCATAACTACAAATACCTGCTAATTTGACCTTTGTACTATTCACTATCTCTCCTTAATTATTTTGACTTGTAAAATTTTTTCATATGCGGTAAAAATTTTGACTTTATTGAAAAGCTGGCGAATTTTAAAGCATTGAAAATTGCTTTAGAATTTGACCGACCGTGAGCAATTATTGATATTGCATTTAAGCCAAGTAGAAAAGCTCCACCGTATTCAGTATAATCCACCTTTTTTTTAAAATGCTTAAATGCAGGATAAGAAAGAATTGCTCCAATTTTAGCCACCCAATCTTCATTAAACTGCTTTTTTAAAATTTCAAATAGTGACAAAGCCACGCCTTCCACGGTTTTTAGCATTATATTCCCCACAAAACCATCACATATAATTACCTTAACCTCGCCTTTTAGGATATCTTTACCTTCAATATTACCAACAAAGTTGATAGATTTGTTTTTTTCCAGTTCTTCATGAGTTGCTTTTGTGATCTCGTTGCCTTTTTTCTTTTCTTCGCCAATATTCAAAAGTGCAACCTTAGGATTTTCCTGCTTAGTTAAATAAGAGGAGTAGATATTACCCATTTCTGCAAACTGCACCAAATTTTTCACTGAACAATCTACATTTGCGCCAACATCCAGTACGACCACAGGATCTTTAATAGTGGGCAATTGTACAGCAAGAGCAGGTCGCAAAATTCCAGGAATCCTGCCTAGAGTAAGAAGTGAACCTGCCATAACAGCACCGGTGGAACCTGCACTAACTATGGCTGAGGCTTTTTTATCTTTTACAAGTTCAATAGCTTTTATTAGAGATGATTCTTTTTTTCTTTTGACTTCTTTAAGTGGCTTTTCGGAACTTTTTATAATTTGTTCACTGGGAATAATTTCAATAGTATCTTCATCAAAATAATATTTTTTTAGTTCCTTTTTTAATTGCTGCTTTTTACCAACTAAATATATTTTATCGCAGAATTCCTCGTGGATAGCTCGTATAGCTCCTTCAACTTCGGGAGCAGGTGCATTATCACTACCAAATGCATCCAGGGCAATATTCATACAGTGTGTTTATAATTATTCAGAAACTGAAACTACTTTTTTACCTTTATAGAAACCACAATTGGGGCAAGCGTAATGAGGTCGCTTTCTCTCGCCACAATTTTGGCAAAGTGTTAATTTGGGGGCATTTGCTTTATAATGCGCTCTTCTTTTACGACTTTTTGATTTTGATGTTTTCTTTTTTGGGACTGCCATTTTATAATCTCCGTAATTTTTATAATTTTTTTATTAAACCATTAACTATATTTAAGTTAAAAAACTTGAAGGGGGGATTTTACTGTCAAGGATTATGGAACTGCAAAGGTCAATTTCAAACAAAATTTTTGTTAGATTTTTATAGTTTCTAATATACTTCATAAAAATAATAAATTAAATAATATCAATAATTCTTGAATGCCCTTTGGGTTTAGATGAAGAAATTTCAAAAGCTTTTTGAATTCTTTTGGCTGTTTCTTCTCCCTTATCGTTACTAAAATATAAAGTGGCTAATGTTGTACCCTTTTTTACTTTATCACCAATTTTTTTGTAAATTTCTAATCCGGCCGAGTGATGCAAACTGTCTGTAATTACTTTTCTACCGGCATTAACGTCTATCAAAGCCCAGCCAATTTCTCGGCTGTTAATTTTTTTTACATATCCACCTTCAGAAGCCTTTATTTCGATTTCTGATTTGGGAGAAACTAATAGAGAATAATCATCAATTATATTTATATCTCCATTTTGTAATTTGACAAAATTCTTAAATTTTTCCAGCGCTCCCCCTGAATCGAGAGCTTTTTGCAACATTTCAGTAGCTTTTTTTTCTGAATCCGTCAGGTTTGCCATGATTAGCATTTGTTTGGCTAAAGCAAATACAACTTCTTTTAGATCTTTTTGGTAATTACCTTTTAAGAATTCAATGCTTTCTATTATCTCAATTCCATTTCCCACAGTATAACCCAAAGGTGCGTCCATGTATGTAAACACCACTTTGACTTTTTTGCCAAATTCTTCTCCTACTTTTTTCAAAAATTTTGCCAGATTTTTTCCGTGTTCCAGCTTTTGCATAAAAGCTCCGGCTCCTACTTTTAGATCAATAACAAGTCCATCTATACCGGAGGCAATTTTTTTACTCATTATACTGGCAGTAATCAAAGGAATGCTCTCTACTGTGCCGGTAACGTCTCTAACTGCATAAATTCTATGGTCTGCGGGAACCAGGTCCTCGGTTTGACTAATGATAGCAAATCCATTTTTAGCGACCAAATTTTTAAATTCTTCTTTCTTAACATTAGTTTTGAAACCGGGAATAGATTCCAGTTTATCAAGTGTACCACCTGTATGACCAAGCCCTCTTCCCGAAATCATAGGATCATATACACCGCAAGCTGCCACCAGGGGTGCCAAAATTATCGAAACCTTGTCCCCTACTCCGCCTGTACTATGTTTATCGATATATTTACCATTGGTTTTGCCAAAATCTATTGTATTCCCAGAATTAATATAGCTTTCTGTTAGCCAATAGGTTTCCTGATAGTTCATTCCATTAAGCAAAATTGCCATCAGCAGAGCAGACATCTGGTATTCTTCGATGTTGCCTTTTAAGTATTCATCTACAAAATAGACTATTTCTGCTTTAGTTAATGCCTTTTGATCTCTTTTTTTTATAATTATCTCATGAGCATTCATAATCACCTTACTAGATGGATATTATTGCAAATTATTCAACCCAGAATGTTATTGTATGATCCTTATAGATAATTTTGATGTTGGTTTTTTCAACAATTTCAAAATCTTCAAAGAAGATATAACCCCTTTTAGTTGCGTTGGGCAGTAAATGGTTAAAGGTAAATGAATCAAATCTAATATTTTTTATACCGGTATCCCGGGTCTGAAATTGATCTTCTATATCCAGCAATTCATTGGGGCTTCTAGGTATAAGTGGATATTTTTCATCAAAGTAATCTCTATAGGGATAGACTACATCAATAACTTCATCAGATGTATATAAACTGTACTGTTCCTGTTCGGAATCAAGCAGGTTAAATGAATTCATATCCAGTTCAATTTTTTTATCGGATTTATTTCTTAGAATAACATAGAAAGTAACAAAATATGTATTTAAATTTTTAGGGTTTTGATTCCATTCCTTATGTCGTATAGCCAGATCGTAATCTTTTTCTTTTATTAGGGCAAAGTTATCAGAAATTTCAATTTTATCAGTCTTTACAGGAACAATTTTTGTAGCGCAGCTCATTAGGAAAAATAAAATGGCGATAAATATTAGTATAAATTTTTTATTATCCACATTTACCTGTTTTTTAAGTTTTTTTCTATTATTCCGTATTTTCTTGTTCCTCATCCGCATTTATATCTTCTCTATCAGCTTTTTCATCTTCTTCATCTACTTCTTCTTCATGAACTACTCTTTCCACATCTGTAAGTTTATCTCCTTCATTAAGTGTTATGAGTCTTACACCCTGAGTATTTCTGCTTATTATTGAAATTTTATCTACATGTTGTCGAATTACTTTTCCATTATTTGTTATCAGTATGATATCATCATCATCAACTACTTCCTGCACTTTAACCAGATTGCCATTTCTTTCTGTAGTTTTTATAGTTATTATTCCCTTGCTTCCACGTCGGGTTAAGCGATAGTCCTTAATTGGGGTTCTTTTGCCATAACCATTTTCAGTAATAGATAGAATCGTTCCCTGTCTTTTTACTACAACCATGGAAACTACTTCATCACCTTCTCTAAGCTCGATTCCTTTAACACCTTGTGAATTTCTGCCCATAGGTCTTACATCTGTTTCCTTAAAGCGATTTGCATAACCGAATTTAGTTGCAAGCAGAATTTGATTATCTCCTTCAGTTACTTGTACTCTGATAAGTTGATCGTTCTCAACCATTTTTATAGCGATAATTCCACCAGAGCGGGGGTGTGAATATGCGCTTAGCTTACTTTTCTTTATTCTGCCATTTTTTGTAGCCATAGTAACGTAATGAGGAGCATCAAAGTTTTTCACAGATAGATAAGCTCTAATTTTTTCGTTTCTTTCCATCTGCAGCAAGTTTACAATTGCCTTTCCACGGGCTGTTCTACGTAATTTAGGAATTTTGTGCACTTTTAACCAATGGCATTTACCCTTATTCGTAAAGAAGAGAATATAGGAGTGAGTGGAGGCAATAAAAATATTTTCAATAAAGTCTTCTTCTTTTAAATTGGAACCTGTAAGTCCCTTACCACCGCGTCTTTGTTTTCTGTAAGTATTGATAGGAAGTCTCTTTATATATCCGTGTCTGGAAATAGTGATCACCATCTCTTCATCAGCTATCATATCTTCTGTTTCAATATCTGCTGACCCTGTTAGAATGGGAGTTCTGCGAGCATCACCGTATTTATCGATTATTTCATCCATTTCATCTTTGATTATATTCATTCTCAGGCTTTTGACTTCCAGAATTTGTTTTAATTCTTCAGCACGTTTTACCAGGTCTTTGTATTCAGCTTCAATTTTGTCTCTTTCTAGTCCGGTTAACCTGCGTAAGCGCATTCTGAGTATTGCCTCTGCTTGTTTCTCGGTGAATCCAAACTTTTCCTGTAAGTTTTCATTAGCTTCCTGTGTACTGTTAGCAGCTTTTATTGTGGCAATTACCGCATCTATATTTGCCAGAGCTATTCTGTAGCCTTCGAGAATGTGAATTCTATGTTCTGCTTTCTCAAGTTCATGCTTCGTCTTGCGCACTATTACTTCATGTCTGTGCTCAACAAAATTTTGCAAAAGGCTTTTCATTGATAAAATTTTTGGTTCACCATGAACGAGCGCGCGACTATTGACATTAAATGAAGTCTGTAATCGAGTATATTTATAGAGTTTGTTCAATACAGTTTGTGCATTAGCATTTCTCTTAACATTTACAACCAAACGCATTCCCTGTCTGCCGGACTCATCTCTGATATCTCTAATTCCCTTTATTCTATCGCCTTTTACCAATTTAACGATTTTATTGATCAGTCGAGTTTTGCTAATTTTATAGGGAATTTCAGTAATTACAATTATTTCTGAGCCATTGTTCTTGGTTTCTATACCAACTTTTCCTCTAACAATAACTTTTCCGTGACCAGATATGAAATAATCCTTTATTCCACCTTTGCCAATGATGTATCCGCCTGTACAGAAGTCAGGACCTTTTATATAATCCATCAAAGCTAGAGGTTCCATATCCGGGTTATCAATAAGAGCTTTTATACCTTCGCAAACTTCTGTTACATTATGTTGGGGAATATTAGTAGCCATTCCTACTGCTATGCCTGAAGCACCGTTAACAAGCAGGTTTGGGAACTTGGACGGGAAAACCAAAGGTTCTTCTCTTGTATCGTCATAGTTAGACTGAAAATCAACTGTATCTTTATTAATATCAGCCATCAAGTCTACAGCTGCTTTTTGCAGTCGCGCTTCGGTGTAACGCATAGCTGCAGGGGGGTCTCCATCCTGTGAGCCAAAGTTGCCTTGCCCATCTACCAACATATAACGCAAGCTCCACGGTTGAGCCATTCTAACCAGTGTAGGATAAATAACTTGCTCGCCGTGGGGATGGTAGTTACCAGATGTATCACCCGCGATTTTTGCACATTTTCGGAAATTTTTTCCAGGAGTAAGCTTTAGCTCATGCATTGCGAACAAAATTCTTCTCTGAGAGGGTTTAAGACCATCTCTAGCATCGGGTAATGCACGAGAAGTAATAACACTCATGGAATATTCCAGATAAGCTTTAGTTAAAACATCCTCTATCTCTTTGTTTTCAATTCTTGATCTATCGTGTATCATTTAATGCCATCCTTAATATTTTTGTTCTAAACATCAACTTCAACGTATTTTGCGTGAGTCTTTATATACTGTCTCCTGGGACTTACTTTACTACCCATCCATAATGTAAACATTCTATCTGCTTCTACAGCATCATTCATATTTACTTTGGTAAGGATTCTTTTTTCTGGATTGAGAGTAGTTTCCCACAGTTGATCCGGATTCATTTCACCCAGACCTTTATAACGCTGAATTCCTAACTTTTCTTCATCGTATTTTTTGAGTATTTTATTTTTTTCTTTATCTGAATAGACATATTGTTCACTTCTGCCTCTTGTTACTTTAAAAAGAGGTGGTCTAGCCAGGTATATATGTCCTGCTTCTACCAACGGCTTCATGTATCTAAAGAAAAAGGTCAAGAGCAAAGTGGCAATATGTTTTCCATCCACATCAGCGTCAGTCATAATTATAATTTTATCATATCTCAATTTTTCAATATCAAATTCATCACCGATCCCGGCACCAATAGCTAGAACTATAGGTTGCAATTTATCATTATCAAGTATCTTATCAATTCTAGCTTTTTCTGTATTAATAAGTTTACCCCACAGGGGTAGAATTGCCTGAAAGGTTCTATCTCTGCCCATTTTAGCGGAACCGCCAGCAGAATCACCTTCAACCAGAAATATTTCAGTTTGAGCAGGGTCCTGAATTGAGCAGTCTGCAAGTTTACCAGGAAGACTTCCGCTTTCGAGAACAGATTTTCTTCTTGTCAGCTCTTTTGCTTTTTTAGCTGCTTCTCTGGAACGGGCTCCTACAATGGCCTTATTAGCAATTTTCTTAGCTTGCTTAGGATTTTCTTCAAAGAAAGTGGTTAGTTTATCATATACAGTAGAGTTGATTATTCCTTTTATGGCAGAATTTTGCAATTTTGTTTTAGTCTGTCCTTCAAATTGAGGATTACTCAATTTAACACTAATAACAGCGGTTATTCCTTCTCGTACATCTCTACCGGTTGGATTAATTTTTTCATTTTTTACCATATTTTCATCTTTTATGTAACCGTTAACCGAACGAGTTAAAGCAGCTTTAAAGCCACTAAGATGAGTTCCGCCTTCTATGGTATTGATATTATTTGCAAAACTATAGATGTTTGCTTGATATCCGTCGTTGTATTGTATAGAAACTTCAAACTCTACTTTTTCTTCTTCCTCAGTACCTCTTATATATATTGGCTCACGCAGAAGGTTGGTTTTATTTTTATTTAAATATTTAACAAATGAATTAATTCCACCAGAGTATTCGAAAACGTGTTTTTTATTCTTTTTCTGGTCTATTAATATTATTTTTAGACCTTTATTAAGAAAAGCAAGCTCTCGCAATCTAGAGGAAAGAGTATCAAAATTAAATTCAGTTATTTCAAATATGCTCTCATCCGGAGTAAAAGTAATTTCGGTTCCGGATTTTTTTGTTTTTCCAATTACTTCTAACTCTGTTTTAGGAAATCCTTTTTCATAACATTGACGGTAAATTTTGTTGTCAATATAAACTTTTACTTCCAAAGATTTTGAAAGAGCATTAACTACTGAAACACCAACACCATGCAGACCACCAGAAACTTTGTAAGTTTTGTTATCAAATTTTCCACCTGCATGTAGCTTGGTCATTACAACCTGTACTGCTGGTACTTTCATTTCTTTATGAATATCAACGGGAATGCCCCTACCATTATCTTCTATTGTTACAGAGCCATCCTCATTAAGTTTTACAACAATCTTATCACAAAATCCGGACATAGCTTCATCAATACTATTGTCAACCACCTCATAAACAAGATGGTGTAGTCCTCTTTCGCTTGTTCCCCCAATGTACATTGCGGGTCTTTTACGAACAGCCGCTAATCCTTTAAGAACTTTTATCGTCTTTGCATTATATTTTATATCCATTTATAACCTCGGTCTTCTAGTTATCTTTTAATCCATTTAAAAAGTCATCATATTTATCGGTTTTATCGTTAATATTTTCTTTAACATCACCCAAACTGATAATAAGATCGACTTTGGAAAGTTTGGGAGTTTTTATTCCACTTCTTGGTCTGCTATAAAGCACATTTCCGCGGGGAATCTTGTCTGATAGCGAATAGGATACTTTTCCAATTTCCAAACCACTATTAATCAAGCGTATCTTAGCTTCATCCAGAGTAAGATTATCAAGAGTAGGAACAGGGATCAATTCGGGCCCTTTACTTATTATTACTTCAATTGTATAACCCTCTTTTACAACAGAGTTTGCTTTTGGTTCCTGGGTTATTATACTTCCTTTTAGTACTTCCCTGCTATTTCTCTCTCCTGCCTTCTCAATATACAATCCTTTTTTATAAAGATTATGCTTGGCGCCTTTGTAATCCTTATTCACGAGATCAGGAACTACTACTTCATTTCCGTGTTGGGTGTATATCGTCAAAAATGTTTTAGAAAGAGCAAATCCCAGCAAAAAAATTATAACAAAACTGATGATCACGTAAAATATTTTTTTCAAAATTTCTAACATTTTTTCCTCAATCGTGCTGCAAAAGAACCATCCATTTTATGAATATGTGGTAGTGTCTCGATGAATTTGTCATTAACAAAAAATTCATCAACATAATCTCCGCTATCTTCCAGAAAAAAATTTTCATGTTGCTGCAAAAACTTATTGATCTGGTCTTGATTTTCCGCTATATTCATAGTGCAGGTAGAATAAACAATTACACCTTCCGGTTTTAATAAATGAGCGCAATTTTTCAGCAGCTTCTGTTGCCTGGGAAGTAAATTTTTATAATTTTCCTCAGACTTTAAACGTATTTCAGGCTTTTTTTGAATTACACCATAGCCTGAGCAAGGCGCATCTAATAATATTTTATCAAATTTTTCATCTGTTGAATAATTAGTTCCATCTACATTTAAAAATTTAATATTATCAAAATTTAGTCGCTTAGCATTTTCCTTGAGCAGATTAAGGCGGTACATGTCAATATCATTTGCATAAATTGCAGTTTTTGTCTTGCTAGCAATATCAAAGGTTTTACCACCGGGAGCAGCGCACAAGTCTAAAATTCTCTCTTTATTATTAACATCTAATAATTCTACAGGCAAAAATGCGCTTTCATCTTGAATATAGTATTTGCCTTTATCAAAATAATAGTCAGAACGAAAATCAAAATTATCATGTATTTTTACGGAGTTCTGGAAATAATCACTCACAGAAAAGCCAATTTCATTCTGTTTTAAGGAGTTCAAAAATTCTTGAAATTCAACCTCTGAGCCGTAGAAATGTAAATTCAAATTCGGATTTCTATTGAAATAGCTACAAAGATCTTCTGTAGCCTCCGCTCCTAATCGGTCTAACCAATTTTCAATAAGATATTCAGGGAAAGAATATTCAACAGACATTCTATTAATTTTTTCTTGTGGAAGTCTAAATAAATTCTTTTTTCTTAAATATAACCTAAGTATTGCATTAAGTTTGTTTGCCAATTTACTAATATATAGCTTTCTGCAGACATTTACAGTTTCATTTACGGCTGCATAATCAGGGATAGAATTCATGAAAATAAGTTGATATAATCCCAGTCGAATTAAATTTTTGAACTTATTCCTACTTATTTTAAAATCAAAATTTTGATTTAGCCAATTGATTATGTAGTCCAGATACAATTTACGTTTGATTATACCTTTTGTTAAAGCATAAAGCAGATTTTTCTCTTGTTTTGATATATTTATCTTTACCGTTGTGTTATTTAGTACGGTATCAGAATTTTCTCCACTAATCAGGATTTTATTTAATGCTTTAAAGGTAAGTTCTCTGGCATTCATATTATTTATGCATAGATTTAATAACATTTTTAACAATTGCTTCTGAACTTGTGGGCTTTTGGTTTTTAAGGAAGTTTTGTATACCCTGCTTAACTTTTCTGCGATTATAACCCAGTGATATTAAAGCATGTTCAGCATCTTTAATCATACTTTTATTTTCAGGAGAAACAGTGATTCTGGCTTCGCTTCTAAGAGCGAGGTCGGCAAAGCTGTCTTTTAACTCCACTATCAGTCTTTGTGCTGTTTTTTTTCCGATTCCAGGAATACCGGTAAGCATAGTGACATCCTTGTCAGCGATGGAGCTGACCAGATTCTCTATAGAAAGTCCAGAAAGTATTGAGATTGCTATTTTTGCTCCAATGCCTGAGACTTTAATTAAAGCTTCAAAAACTTCTCTTTGCAGTGCCGAATAGAAGCCATACAGTGTTAAATCAGTCTCTTTGACATCGAGATATGTGAAAAGTTTGCATTTACTGTTTACATCTCCAATTTTATCGAAAGTTGTAACCGGAATATTTATCTTAAAACCCAGACCATTAATTTCAATCACGACAAATGTGGTTTTTTTCTCTGTAATTTTTCCTTGGATATATTCAAACATAATTAAAGATTAGGTTTAATTTTATTATAATGGCAGATTCCAATAGCTAATGCATCAGAAATATCATAGGATGATTTTTTATCGATTTTGGTATTCAGAATAGCGTTGACCATATATTGCACCTGTTTTTTGGAAGCTCTACCATTGCCTACTACAGATTTCTTAATTTTGCGGGGTGTGTATTCATATGTTGGTATTTTGTTTTGTTCCAGAGAAATGAGTATAGCACCGCGTGCTTCACCCAGTGATAATACCGAGCGCACATTTTTTGCATAAAAGATCTTCTCGAGGCTGCACTGGTCTGGATTATATTGATTTATAATTTTATCAACTTCTGTATGAATTTTGTAGATTCGTTTTTGCAAATCATTTTTGCTGGAAGTTTTGATATTACCATAAGTTATAGGAAGTATTTTTGAACTATTGGCTTTAAGAATAGCATAACCGGTAATCAGAGAACCTGGATCGATTCCCATTATGACAATTTCGTCACCCTTCATTACTGGCTACTTGCTCCAGGACTTCATCATCAATATCAAAATTTGCATATACATCTTGAACATCGTCCAAATCTTCAAGATCGTTAATAACATTTATAATTATTTGGGCTTTATCATTAGCAGGAACTGTATTTTTGGGTTTATAGATTAATTGTGCTTTTTCGATTTTAATACCCTCTTTTTCCAGTGCTGCAGTGACATCATGCATTTCAGTAGATTTTGTAGAAAGAATATAAAATTCATCTTCAGTTTCCATATTTTCGGCTCCGGCTTCCAGGGCTAACATCATTAATTCATCTTCATCAATACTATCTTTTTTAATCATAATGGAGCCTACTCGATTAAAATTCCAGGCAACAGCACCTTTTTCTGCCAAATTACCATTATAAGAGGAGAGTATATGTCTTATTTCAGAAACTGTTCGTTTACTGTTATCAGTTAAACCTTCTATCATTAGTGCAACGCCACCAGGTGCATAACCTTCGTATAAAAAGGGCTCGTAATTAACACCTTCAAGTTCACCAGTACCTTTTTTAACAGCCCTTTCAATATTCTCTTTGGGCATATTGGCAGTTTGAGCTTTGGAAATAGCATTTCGCAGATCAGGATTTGTTTCCGGATCGCCACCATGTTCTCGGGCAGCCACAGTAATCTCGCGAATGATTTTAGTAAAAATCTTACCACGTTTAGCATCTTCTTTACTTTTTTTGTGCTTTATGGAGCTCCACTTATTGTGACCTGACATTTGTCCTCCTTAACTATGAGCTATTCTTCCTTTTTACTTTCTTGAATAACTTGTTCGGCTAAATCACCAGGCAGTTTTTGATAATAGCCAAATTCTTGAGAGAAGTATCCTTTACCTTGGGTTAAAGATTTAAGGGTTGAATAGTAATCATAGAGCTCCGAAAGAGGTAGCTCGGCATTTATAACCTGGTTATTACCATCCTGAGTCATGCCCAGAATTCTACCTCTAATACTACTAATATTACCCATAACATCGCCCATACTTTCGGTAGGCACTACAATTTTGATCTTATGGATGGGTTCTAGCAGTACAGGTTTTGCCTTTTGGAAAGCATCCTGCAAGGCTTTACGAGCAGCTACTTTAAAAGCTTTTTCAGAGGAGTCAACATCATGAAAACTACCATCATATAGTTCTGCGCTAATATCATCTCCGGGATATCCTGCAACGATTCCCTGTTTTAAAGTTTCTACAAGGCCTTTTTCTACAGCTGGTATAAATTTACTGGGAATTACTCCACCTACGATTGAATCTATAAATTCAAAACCTTCACCTCTTTTTTGGGGTGCTATTTTGATGTAGACTTCACCATATTCACCGTGTCCGCCAGTTTGTTTTTTATGACGATATCTGGCTTTGGCTTTAGCTTGAATTGTCTCTTTATACGGAATTCTTGGTTTTGATAATTTTGCGTCAATATTGTAACTATTCTTCAATTTATTTTGAACCAGATTAATCTGGGTATCTCCCTGTCCCGCCAGAATACTTTGCTGAGTTTCGTCATCATATTCTAGATGTATGGATGGATCCTCACCAATTATTTTGGAAAGAGCAGGTCCTATCTTGTCTTCATCTGATTGACTTTGCGGCTTGATTGCCTTCCAGTAGACACTATCAGGATAATCAAATGGTCTTATAATTAATTTTTCACCCTTTGCGCCAATTGTAGAGTTTGTCTGGGAATTTTTGATTTTTACTAATCCACCAAAGTCACCTGCAGATATTACATCTGCATCTTCCCTTTTTTTACCGATAATATAATACATTTGACCGACTTTATTCTTAGTTTGTGAATCTAAGATTTCAAACTCGTCACCAGTAGTAAAAGAACCGGAGAATAAACGAATTACCGAGATATCACCTTGATTTGGCACATAAAAAGTTTTCAAGACAAAGCCAAGCGGTTTATCATATTCATTTAGGTCTAATTCTTTAGTTTCACCGTCTTTTTCTACTTTGATTACAGGCTTATCTTTGGGCGTGGGAAAAATATCATTGATCATATTCATGACCTGTTTTACTCCAATATTTGCAGTAGTTGAGCAACACATAATTGGAATAATATTTCCTTCGGCAAACGATTTTTTTAGCCCATCATGAATCTCTTCCGGAGTTAGAGAACCTTTTTCAAAAAACTTCTCCATAAGTGCATCATCAGACTCAGCAGCTGCTTCAATTACACTCTCATGATATTCTTCCAGCTTATCTGCAAGATCATCCGGTATATTTGCTTCTTTACCATTGATGAAAGCTTCCTTTGTAATTGTATTGATAACTCCTTTAAAGCCAGCACCCTTCCCTATGGGTATGAGCACAGGAACTGTTAATTTGTCATAAAGCTTAGTCACTTGATCAATAATCTCTTCGTACTTGGCATTTTCTCTATCCATTTTATTGATCAGGATAGATTGAGCGTTATTTAATCTTTCGGCATAATCCACAGCAAAATCTGTCATCACTTCTGGTCCATTTACAGCTTCAATAAGTATCAAGGCTGTTTCTACGGCTCGCAAACCGGAAGCCATGTCTCCTTTAAAATCACTATAACCAGGTGAATCTATAATATTGTGTTTTGTTTCATTCCATTCAAAATTACCCACAGTTAATCTAAGTGACATTTTTTTGTCTTTTTCTTCTTCTGTATAATCCATTACGGTGTTTCCACTTTCAACTTTTCCAACTCTGGTAATTTGTCCAGCATTGAATAACATGGTCTCTGAAAGAGTAGTTTTACCTGATCCACTTGCTCCGATCAAGGCGTAATTTCTTATACTTTCCATAGGAAATTTCTTCATTAAATTCCTCCATAATTATTGAATATTTTTACTAAAATTATTTTCAACCTAAAATGGTGTCAATCTTTTTAATCATTAGGTTTTATAGTGAGTTATAAATGCTTTAATGTGGTAAAAAGACACAAATTGCTTATTATTTTTTTATTAAAATTTTGAAAAATATATACAGACTTCTACGCGGGAAAAATTATATAAGTAAATCTAAAATTTATAAAAGTTTTAAAAGTGAATATTAAGGTTAATTTTTACTTATTTTTAATGAATCAATAACAAAACTTGGTTTATGTGAATAATAGAAGGTAAATTTTTTTAATAAAAAATCCGAGAAGTATAAATTTTTCAATCTTTCCTTTAAAATTGCTCTTTCAGAATAATCTTTTGTGCCCTTTGTAAAAATATCAAAGATAAAATTGAGTTCGGAATTGTTTTTTAATAATTGGTAATTTAGATATTCATCCAAAAAATTAAAAGCTAAAATAATATTAACACTATCTTGCTTGAATTCATCTATTACCTCCTTGGTGCACTCCAGTATGTCTAATCTAAAAGCACAATTATTTGCTTTATCAGGATATAATATAGAAAAGTCAGGGGTAACAATCCCAAATAAACCAATTCGCGTGGAATCATCAATTTCAACAATTTTTTTATCATAAACCGCAATGGATAAAGAATCATTGATAATTTTTACATTTGATGCAATAATTCTTTTGTTTAAATTGTATTGATTAATCGAATCAGCCCCTGAAGAAAAAATTTCGGGAGAGAAAAAATAATATCCGGAAGTCGATGAGGTATCTAAATTCAAATTCTTACTTTCGTAAAAAATAATATCGGAGTTGATTTTGTCTTTTAGTTCTAATACAGTAGAGTCAGCCTTGCTATTTTCCGACAGAACAGCACTTTGCAAAGAATCAGAAATAAATGTTAATTCAAATTTTCCGGCAGATAAATCAAGAACTAGCAGAAGCAATAACATAACAACAATCAAAGAAAATTTATATATCAAACGTAACTTTTGCACTCCAACCTTCCTTATTTTCTGTTATTTTTAATTCATTATAGGTAACTGCTTTGATTTCATTTTTTAGATTCGAGATATCTTGTTCAACATAAAAACATACTGCTTCCAGGTTAGTACTGGTTATTTTTTTAAAATTAAAATCAATAAAATAAAATTGAGATGAGTTAATTCTAAATAATATTTCTCTTAGAAAGTCTATATATAATTCCGAAAATTCAGCTTCTTCCAGTTTGAGATTTAGTTTTTTACTATTATCAATACATACATCATTTTGTTTGATTTCGAAAATTATTTCAGAGAGAGCAATTGCACTATTTTTTAATAAATTCTTTTTTATATTTCCAGAGAATTTGACCCTTAAATCTGCCGTGTGATCCAATAATTTGTATGACACAGTACAATGACCCAGGTTATCAACCCTTTAGAACACCAAGCGGTCTTGTTCTAACTACTTTTTTAGCCAAGCCGGCTTTATCAACTGCATCCACTACTTGATTTACATCCTTGTATGTATCCGGCGATTCTTCAACCAAAGTTTTCTTTTTGGCAGAATAAGTAACAATACCCTTATTTTGCAGTTTATTTTTGACTTCATTAAAATTGTATCTTCTACTGGCAGCTCTTCTACTCATAATTCTACCGGCACCGTGACAGCTGGAACCAAAAGACTGCTTCATAGCCTTTTTTGTTCCCAGAAGCAGATAAGAGTAAGTGCCCATATCACCGGGAATAATTACAGGCTGTCCGGTTCTTCTGTAATTTTGGGGTAATTCTTCTCTTTGTGGACCAAATGAGCGGGTAGCGCCTTTTCTGTGTACACACAACTTAGTTTCTTCTCCATCTATCTCGTGTTTTTCGACTTTAGCAATATTATGACATACATCATAAATTAATTCAAACCCCAATTCTTTGGGTGAGATAGAGAGTGTTTTTTCCAGAGAGCGACAGGCAAGACTCATAATTACCTGTCTGTTAGCCCAAGCGTAATTTGCAGCAGCAGACATAGCTTGATAATAATCGGAGCCAATATTTGATTTAAAGGGAGCACAAGCTAATTGTTTATCCACAACCTCAAAATCATAATTCTTTTGTTCTTTTACCATTCTGTGCAAGTAATCATCGCAAACCTGGTAACCAAGTCCACGCGAACCGGTATGAACCATAACTATCACTTGCTCTTCTTCCAGTCCAAATTCATTAGCCACTTTTTTATTTAAGATTTTATCAATTACACCAATTTCCAGAAAATGATTTCCGGAACCCAGGGTTCCAAGTTGATTCAAACCTCTTTCTTTAGCTCTATTGCTCAATTTAGCAGGGTCTGCCTTATCCATTTTTCCATAATTTTCAGTAGACTGAATATCTGCGGCGTCACCAAAACCGTTATTTACTGCCCATTCTGAACCTTCACTTAGCACTTTATTCAACTCTTTCATATTTAATTTTCTAATTGCATTATGAGAACCTACGCCACTGGGAACAGATTGATAGAATCTGGTAATTATATTTTTGATTTTTGATTTAATTTCAGCGTATTTAAGATTGGTGCGACAAAATCGAACACCACAGTTTATATCATAGCCCACACCACCAGGAGATATTACACCTTCGTCCAGGTCAAAGGCAGCCACACCACCAATAGGAAAGCCATAACCATAATGTATATCGGGCATAGCTAGAGCATACTTTTTTATTCCAGGCAAAGTGGCTACATTTATTATCTGTTTGATTGCATTATCACGATAGATCTGGGAGAGCATGGATTCCAGAGCAAAAAAACGAGCCGGAACTCTCATATTATCCCGTTGTAATATTTTCCAGGTTGCTTGTCCGTCGTTTTCTATTTCGTATTTTCCATATTTCATGATTTCACCTCACAAAAAATATTATAATGTATATTTAGTGTTTGATAACTTTTTTTAGGGTAGATTTGATCTCTTTGATTGAAACAGTGGTGTTAACACACGGACCAAAAGGTCTTTCGTTGATAATACCAAATGTTTTTATAGGAAATGCATCCTGAATTCCTGAAACTAAGTCACGATAACAGGCTACGGCAACAATTAATTTCGGTTTTTGCTCAGCAATAATCCTGCGCGCAAGTGTTCCGCCCGTAGCAACAAATACAGAAATATTATATTGATTGGCTATTTCAAGTATTTTACCTATTGTACATTTTCCGCAATTTTTACAATTTTTTACATCCACCGTAATTCTTATGGGGCAATCAGTATCCTGAAGGCAGTGTGGTAAAAGAATTATCACATCTTCTGCTTTATATTTTGGCTTTAGGGCTCTTACCAGGGAATCGTTTACTTTAATGAATGATTCTCCTAATTCTGCCTTGGACATACCGAGTATTGACCCTAAAAAAATAACAATTGGATATACGATCTTAATAAATAATTTAACAGCGAAATTTGCTATGAGGAAGTTTTTCTCAAAAATTGAAGTTAAGAGAACCAAAACGGTTCCGATAATTAATATTACAAAAAAAATTCTTAGGGCAGATAATAAAAAGAAAGGAAGAGTTTCGTTAAATTCATGTAATCTCGGGGAAATAAAATACCACAATCCGGTTATAACTGCCATCAAAATAATTAATCCAATAACAGAAAGTAAAAGAAATTGATATTTTGTAATATTTTTATTATTCGACATCAGAAAAAAATTTATTTTTAATTTTATGCCCAAGAGAATAAGAAAAGGCAGACATTGTTTGTTTACCTGCTGGTTTTATTTTTTTTACCAGCAAAGGTTTAGTCTCCGTACCTACCAATATACCTTTACCTTTAACTATTGAAAATATTTGACCGCACTTATTATTTTGATTTTCTTCCCACGGTTCTGCCTCAAGTATTTTCATTGTTTTTTTATTAAGTACAGAAAAAGCAGCAGGTTTAGGGGCAAGACCACGAATTTTGTTATTGATATTTTCAGCTGAATTCTGCCAATTAATTCTTCTAATATATTTTGTTATTAACTTACTAAAAGTTGCTTTTTTTTCATCCTGTGGTTTAGGATTGATTTCATCTTTTTCTAAAAGTGATATACCCTTTAGAATATCGCTTCCACTTTTTTTGCTAAGTTTTTCTTTGAGAGTACCGTAATTATCATCCGGATGTATAGGCATTTCTGATTGATAAATTATATCTCCCGCATCCATTTTTTGGGTAATGTAAATAATTGAATTACCAGTAACTTCGTCGCCATTAAATAGTGCCCAGTTAATAGGCGAAGGACCGCGATATTTTGGTAATAATGAAGGATGAAGATTTATACATTTATATTTAGGTATATCCAAAATTTCGTTACAAATAAATTTTCCGTAAGCAACAACTATAATCAAATCTGGTTTTAAATCTTTAATTTCTTTAATCGTTTTCTTATTGTTTGGGTTTTTGGGTTGATGAATCGGGATATCATATTTTAAGCCAATCTTTTTTACTGGGGAATATGATATTTTTCTTCCCCTACCGCGTTTCTTGTCAGATTTTGTAATAATTAGGGATGGTTTGTAATTTTTTTGAATTAATTCAACTAATGAGGGCACAGCAAAATTGGGGGTACCCATAAAAATAATATTTTTTATTTTATTCATAATGAAAAAAGGAGATGAAGACGATTTAGCCTACATTTACTCCGTTTTTAGTAGTTGATACGATTTTATTTAATTTCCCTTGTAAGAATTTTCTTTTCAAAGTGGGGAGTTTGTCAATGAATAAAATACCGTCCAGATGATCATTTTCGTGCTGAACGGCTCTAGCAAAAAGATCTTCGGCAATGTATTCTTTTTTCTTACCAAAACGATTTTGGGCTTTGAATTTAATCTTCTTAGCTCTCTTTACCTTTTCATAAATTTCGGGAATACTAAGACAGCCTTCAGGTTCATTCTGCATACCTTCAAATTCAAGCATTTCAGGATTTATGAACAACATAGTTTCTATGTCATCCTTTTCTTCCTTCCAGATTGTTCTTATAGCAAACATTCGTAAACTATAACCGATTTGTGGAGCAGCAAGAGCAAATTCGTCATTAGCTTCCAAAGTTTCAAGCAGGTTATCTATCTTTGACTGCACTTTTTGGATATCGGAGATGGGTTTTGCTTTTTGGCGCAAGACCTCATCTCCATATAAACGAATTTTTTCAATCATGTTTAATTATTTTGTTTTCCGGCAATAGCTGATTTTTTCACTTCTATCTTTATATCATCGTTTACTTTAAGCACGATAGTTTCACCTTTAATACTATATATTGTACCAAGGATACCACCGGAGGTAATAACTTTATCATTCTTTCGCAATTCTTCTCTCATTTTTTCAACTTCTTTTTGGCGTTTCTGCTGTGGACGAATCAAAAGGAAATAGAGTATTACAAACATTATAATGATGGGTAAAAAACCAAGCAATCCACCACCTTGAGCACTTTCGCCGCCCTGAGCACATTGAGCATATAACATAGTTGGGAACATATAAATTCTCCTTTATTTAGTTAATTAATTATTAGTATTAAATTTAAAAATAATTGTTGTTGTCAATTTTTCTTGATAGCCAAAAAATCTGTCAATAATCTGAGTTTATATTTTACAATATTAGGGGAAGTTTGTCTATAACAGTTATAATTTCACGATTTTTCTTGTAGATTTTAGTAAGTGCTGTAACTTCTTTTTTTCTGGTTCGCTTAGACCAAGATTTTTTTAGATTTTTACTAGTGCTTCTGGATATATTCTTCAAACAATCTTCCAGAATTTTGGATTCTGCCTTATAAAATTTGATCAATCTTCTTAGATGACGCTTGGATTCGGGAAACAATTCCTCCTGCTGGAGCTTTTCCAGATATTCGTAAACGATTATACAATTATGCTGAAATGTAGTAAAAAGTGTATCATTTGCAAAGAACATCCTATTGAATTCTTTTCTTTCGATCTCATCAAAAAATTCGTCATCTTCCAGAAATTCCATCCATTTTTCAATACTCTTATTTCCCTGATAATAGCCGTTAATTTCGTCCACAAAAAACAGATCACGTGCCTGGGACAAACATTTTTTATGTTGATTGATAAAATTATTTTCTTTAATTTCAGTAAAATTCGGGTCTTCATTGAAAACTATGATTTTGTTTGGAAGTTGTGGAGCAATTGAATAATCAATAGTGTTATCATGGAAACTTCTACAAAAAAAGTCCTTTTTATTATTTTGATAACCTGTAATAATTCCCCAATCCTTTTCACCAAAAAAACCACGCGCCAATATAGGATATCCTCGGTTAATACTATTTATCAGCTCTTTCTTTATCTTCTTTTTGGAACTATTATTAGCAAAAGTTTCAAATGAAATATTCATGCTGTCAAAAAGAGTTTTCGAGCAATCAAAACCAAAAGTAGGATCTACCAAATTTTCCGATATATCTTTTTTAAATTGGATTCTAAACGGGAAGCAGGCAAAAACAATTAATTTTTCTACTTCGATCTCCAAATCAAACTTTTGTAACAACTTGTGGAGGGAGTAGAAAAAAGTATTTTCCTTTCCGGTCTTTATTTCCAGCCTGCCAATATTCTCAATTCTTTTTGCATCTTCACTTATTTCCGGACTTTCTGCAATTTCTGCCAGATATAATCCCAAATCTCCTGGTAGAATTTCAAAGTACTGCTCTTCAGCGTCTTTCTTTACGATTTTTATGATTACTTTTTGGGCATGTTGGAATTTTAATTTAAGCTCTTGAAGATGCTGTTCATCCTTAATTTCTTCACCATTATATTCTTTGAGCCAATCGCCTTTTTCTACACCACTTTTGGCAAGCTGGCTATTTGGATAAAATCCAATAATCTGTAAACCTTTAATTGATTTTTTGCTCATAGTAAGTAGGTAACAGAATGTATTTGTTATAATTTTGTCAAGCTTATTAGATATTATTAGTTATAATAAATTTTTGTTTGGAATTAAACTTGCCATTATATAAATCAGACTAATTTATTAATAATATTTGATGATTATTTTTGAAAAGTTTTCGAGTTATTTATTTTTTGAATTTACATGTTTTTACAAATTATCTTTCATTATTGACATTTTTAAAATTCATTAAATTATTTGAAAAAATTTTTGTGGAGAATTAATGACTGAAAGAAAAAATAAAAAAATTGAAAAATTGAAAAATATCGCTCTGGAATTACGACGCGACATTTTAAAAATGATAGCCAAGGCTGGATCAGGTCATCCCGGTGGTTCTTTATCAGCTACAGATATTGGAACTGCCTTATTTTTTTCCGAAATGAAATATGATTCTAATGATCCGGATTGGAAAGAGAGAGACAGATTTATTCTGTCTAAAGGACATGCTGCTCCCCTATTATATGCCCTCCTTGCAAAAGCTGGTTATTTTTCTGGTTCAGAGCTGAATAAACTTAGAGGTTACAAATCAATACTTCAAGGTCACCCGGCTTCCTATCTTGTGCCTGGAGTTGAAGTATCTACAGGTTCATTGGGGCAAGGGCTTTCGGTTGCTGCAGGTCTTGCCTTATCTGCTAAACAGGATAAAAAAAATTTCCGTGTATTCTCACTGCTGGGAGACGGAGAACTAAACGAAGGGCAAATCTGGGAAGCTATTATGTTTTCCGGACATAATAAACTGGATAATCTCTGTGCAATAGTTGATAGAAATCATCTGCAAATTGATGGTGACACGGAAAAAGTAATGGCATTGGAGCCTCTAGAAGAAAAATGGCAGTCCTTTAATTGGAATACAATCTCTATAAATGGACATGATTTTGAAGAAATACTTATGGCATTTGAAAAATTCAACCAAAATTCGGACAAACCTTTTGTAATTATTGCTAAAACCGTTAAAGGCAAAGGGGTATCCTACATGGAGAATAAAGCAGGATGGCACGGTAAGGCACCAAACAGAGAACAGCTTGAAATTGCCCTAAAAGAACTGGAAAATTAAAGGAGAATTATGAAAAAAGATATAGTCCCCATAAGAGACGGATACGGTAAAGCTTTACTGGAGCTAGGTGAGATAAATGACAAGGTAATTGTAATGGATGCTGACCTCTCTACTTCAACACGCACAAATTGGTTTGCAGAAAAATACCCCCAAAGATTTGTAGATGTAGGTATAGCAGAGCAAAATATGGTAAATGTAGCTGCCGGTCTAAGCCTGGAAGACAAGATTCCTTTTGTAACAACTTATGGTGTATTTGTTTGCGGTCGTGCCTTTGACCAGATTAGAAATACTGTGTGCTATTCTGATCTTAATGTGAAAATCGTGGGGTCGCACGGGGGTATTTCTGTAGGACCCGATGGTGGTTCTCATCAAGCTATAGAAGATATTGGTTTAATGAGAATATTGCCTAATATGACCGTGGTTGTACCCTGTGACCATGTTCAGGCTTACAAAGCAACTTTGAAACTTGCCGAATTAAAAGGACCTGCTTACTTGCGTCTTGCCCGAGAGCCTACTGCTACTATTACCTCTGAAGCTGATAAATTTTCTCTGGGTAAAGCTGATATTCTGCAGAAGGGTAATGATTGTGCAATATTTTTTACCGGCACTATAGGAGCAGAAGTTATTAAGGCATCAGAAATGCTCAAGAACGAGGGAATTAATCCTACAATAATCAATATGCATACAATCAAACCGTTGGATAAAGAAATAATACTAGAATATGCTAAAAAATTTAAAAAATTAGTAGTGGTAGAAGAACACCTTAGGACAGGTGGTCTGGGTTCTGCAATTTCTTCTGTATTGACCGAGAAATATCCAATCAGGATAAAACATATAGCAATTGAGGACAGATTTGGCGAATCTGGTCAACCAGAAGTCTTGTTGGATGCGTTTGGTCTTTCTGCACGAAAAATAAAAAAACAGATACTAGATTTTATCCAGTAGTTTTTAATTCGATTTTGGTAATTTTGTAGATTTACGCCCGGCAAGTCGCTGAGTAGTGCTTTTACAAAAAACCCCTATTTAACCTGACCTTTATATTGCAGTCGATATAGGTTATAGTAAATTCCCTTTTGCTTTAATAGAGTTTGGTGGGTTCCTCTTTCAGCTATCTTGCCTTTATGAATAACAATTATTCTATCTGCATTTTTTATGGTAGAAAGTCTGTGAGCAATAATAATAGAAGTGCGATTTTGCAT
>JAGXLO010000019.1 GCA_018334695.1 Candidatus Cloacimonadota bacterium | reverse complement strand
ATAAATATATTTTCAGCTTTTGCCCCGATACGCTATGCTATCGGGATTAATTCGACTATTCCCGACAGTCGGGAAGTCTCATTTAAGGAGACTCACCGATAAATCGGCATTGTAAACTTCTTCGCTTCGTTCATCAGAGTGACAATTTTTTTTAGGACTGGACTATTTCTGCTTTCTGCTTTTTGCTTTTTTTTTCTCTCTCGTCACTCGTCACTTTTTCATCTAATTACTCCCTACTTCTTACTATTCTTTTTCTGTATCCTGAATCCTCTTCTAACTGCTAACTACTAATTACTACTCACTGCTTTTCACCTTTTTTACACTCGTCACTCCTCACCCGCCACGCGTTACTCGTCACTCGTCACCCTTTTCTAAATCCTGAGCCCTGTATCCTTTTAATCAGCCCTGTTAGTTTTTGTTCGTTAGAGTTTATTGCTAAATATGATTTTCAAAATCAAAACCCAATTTCCTTGACAGAAAAAATATTCAAACACTTTTGTAATTTATAGAGTAGAATATTTTTTCAATCATCTAATTTGCTTGTATAAAGTAAATTACTAAGAAAGAGGTTTGATTATGAATAAAATAAAAGGTAAAATGGTCATTGCTCAGGGTGGTGGACCCACTGTTGTAATTAACCAAAGTTTAGTAGGTGCTATTTTGGAAGCACGCAAATATGATGAGATCACCTCAATTTACGGAGCAAAATATGGAGTTAGAGGAATTATAGAAGAAAAATTTTTGGATCTTACTGATGTAGATAAAAATGAATTGGAAGAAGTAGCCCAAACTCCTTCCTCAGCTTTATGCTCTACCCGTGATAAACCCGATGAAGAATACTGCCAGAATATATTTAAAGTTCTACAAGCTCATAATATTCGTTACTTTTTTTACATTGGTGGTAATGATTCAGCTGATACATGCCGTATTATTAATGAATATGCAGATGAAGAAGACTATGAAATGGTAGCTATTCATATCCCCAAAACAATTGATAATGATCTGCGAGTTACTGACCATTGTCCCGGTTATGGCTCAGCAGCAAAATTTATCTCACATGCTTTTGCCGGTGTAAATATGGATAATCGCTCCCTTCCGGGAGTTTATATAGCTGTAGTCATGGGCAGACATGCTGGTTTTCTTACCGCCTCCTCTGTATTAGCCAAAAAATACAAAGAAGACGGTCCCCATCTTATTTATTTACCGGAAAGAACTTTCTCTCAGGAAAAATTTATTGAAGATGTAAATAATGTGTATAATAAGCATGGACGTTGTATGGTTGCAGTTTCAGAAGGAATTGTAGATGCAGAAGGAACACCTATAGTTACAAAATTTTCAGAAGAGGTGGAACGCGATTCCCATGGAAATGTCCAGCTTAGTGGCAAAGGTGCTCTGGGCGACCTTCTGTCCAAAAAAGTTAAGTCAAAACTTACCCATATTGATAGAGTTAGAGCAGATACATTTGGCTATCTGCAGCGCTCATTCCTGGGCGTAGTAAGTGAAGTTGATGCGGCAGAAGCAAGAAGAGTTGGAGAAAAAGCTGTGCAGTTTGCCTGTGGTGAAGTTAAATCTGGTTCTGTGGTAATTGTCCGCAATGATCAATATTCAGTAGATTATGCTCTCACTGATCTCAAAAATGTGGCTAAAGTTACAAAAAAAATGTCAGATGAATTTATAAAAGATGCGAATTATGTAACCAAAGAATTTATCGAGTACGCTTTACCATTAATAGGTAAGATACCGGTATACAAAAAGTTGTCTGCTCCTTTGGTGGAAGAAAAACTGTCATACTAGGAAGCATTATGAAAATTAAATTTAAAGATATTAATACGGGAGTAGTACAAGCCCGAGCTATTATAGAAATTAAACCTGGTATGTATATTAATGAAATAACAATTCTAAAGAAGTATAATAAGATAGAGGTTGAACTCCCCTCCAAATCTTTTAAAGGGAAAGATGGTAAAATTCATAATATGCCAGTTATTACCTTTGCGAGTGAAGATAAAGAGAACCTATGGAAATTGGAAATAAAGAACGAGTATAAAAAATGGAGAAAGAAGAATCCTAAAATTGAAGTTTATGAAAAGGATTGAGAAAGGATAAAATGTTAAGAAAATTATGTGTAATCTTTATTATTAGTATTGTTGTATTTTCGAGTTCTTTATTAGTAGCAAAAAATAATGATTTAACAAAAAAAGAATTTTATTTTAAATTTACTATCAATGCTCCCAAGAAACTGATAGAGGTTGGTAATATTATTTCAATTGATAATGTAAAAGGGGATACAGTATTTGCCTATGCTAATTATGAACAAATGACCAAATTTAAAGAGCTGGGATATTCTTTCACCGAATTAACTCATCCTGGCAAAAGGATAGACCCCCGAATGGCTTCTTCTCTTAGGGAAGCTCGGGACTGGGATTACTATCCAACCTATGACCAATATATCTCTATGATGTATCAATTTGAAACAGATTATCCAAATCTTTGTAAAATAATAGATATTGGAGAAACAGTAGAAGGTAGGGATTTACTATTTGCAAGAATTACCGATAATATCAATGTTGAAGAAAACGAACCTGAGTTTATGTACACTGCTACTATGCACGGTGATGAGACAGCAGGTTATGTGCTTATGTTAAGACTTATAGATTACTTGCTTTCCAATTATGGTTCTGATGCTGAGGTAACCGAAATGGTCAATAATATAGATATATGGATAAACCCGTTGGCTAATCCGGATGGGACTTATGCTGGTGGAAACAGTTCGGTGAGCGGAGCAACTCGTTATAATGCAAATGGCTATGATTTGAATAGAAATTTCCCTGATCCTGAAGACGGAATGAATCCTAACGGACCCTGGCAGCCGGAAACAATTGCCATGATGGATATTGCAGAGGCAAATACCTTTGTCCATTCTGCCAATTTTCATGGCGGGGCAGAAGTAGTAAATTACCCCTGGGATACCTGGGATCTATTTCATGCTGATGATGACTGGTATTTTGATATTTCACGCGCTTATGCAGATACCGTGCATTCATTTGCCCCCTCCGGTTACATGACGTTTATGAATAACGGTATAACCAGAGGCTATGTCTGGTATTCCATCAACGGTGGCAGACAGGACTATATGAATTGGTTTCAAGCCTGCCGGGAGGTTACACTCGAGATTTCAGACACAAAATTGCTTCCCGCTTCTCAACTGGATGCACACTGGAACTATAATAAACGTTCATTTATAAATTATATTAAGAATGTCCTTTTTGGTATTCGAGGAGTAGTAACGGACACAAGTGGAGCTCCTCTTTATGCTAAAATTACCATACCTGCTCATGATTATGATAATTCAGAAGTTTACACCGATCCGGATGTGGGAGACTACCATAGGATGCTCCTGCCGGGAACCTATGACCTGGAAGTAAGTGCGTACGGTTATGTAACTCAGGAAGTAAATGATGTAACAGTAGTAGATACAGGAGCCACTGTAGTGAATGTGGAGTTGGAGGAAGCCAATTCTTATGATGTAACGGGTGTTATCAAAGATGGAAATACTTACGATCCTATTTCTGATGCTGTAGTAGAACTCATAGACGTACCTGTGGAGCCGGACACCACAGATTCTACAGGTCATTACGAGCTTGATAATGTTTTAGAAGGAAATTATGAGATTAGGATATCTGCAGATGGATATCCCACATTAATTGAACAAATTTCCGTATCAGAATTCAATCATACCTTTAACTTTATGCTTCTTCCTCCGGATATGTTTAATGATTTTGAAGATAATGATGGTGGCTATGTCAGTAATAATCCTAATGGCTGGCAGTGGGGTGAACCCGGTGCAGGTAATATAAATGCCTATTCCGGCAGTAAAGTGTGGGCAACAGTTTTGGATGGAACTTATCAGGATAATGCTAACTGGACTTTACAAGCACCCGGTTTTGATGTGCCTGAAAATGCCTTTTTATCTTTTTATCATTACTATGATTTTGAAGGTGGCTATACTCTTTACGATGGTGGTAATGTAGATATTTCAATTGATGGTGGCAATAATTTTAATTTACTTATACCGGATGCAGGTTATGATGGAAATATTAGTGCTCTGGATGAAGATGGTTTTGGTGGTTCCAATGGTAGCTGGGAGCAAGTTACTTTTGATCTTGCTGCCTACAGCGGAGAAAATGCAGTTATACGCTGGAAATTCGCTTCGGATTATTCTGTTAGTGACTATTACGGCTGGTATATTGATGATGTTGCCCTAAATCACTTCCATGCAGTAGATAATGAACCTGAGCACAAGTTAAAGTTGTTGCAATCCTATCCCAATCCATTCGCAAATGAAACAAATATAGCGTTTAATCTACCCCAGGATGTAGAAAATCCGCAATTGAAGATTTATAATCTTAAAGGTCAGCTGGTAAAATCGGTTTATCTTACAGAAGCTGCTGGTGAAAATGCAATGATTCACTGGGATGGTAAGGATAATCGAGGAAATGAAATGGCAAATGGTATTTATTTCTATCAGCTTCAATCGAATAATTATAAAACATTAACAAAAAAAATGATAAAAATCAACTAATCAGGAGGAAAGAATGGCAAAAATCCTAATAAGTGATGCAGTAGCAGACAATTGTGTTCATAAGTTAGAACAAGGTGGGCACGAGCTGGTATTCAAAACCGAGAAAAAGACTCCGGAAGAATTAGCAGAAATAATTCCCGGTTATGATGCAGTTATTGTAAGAAGTGCTACTAAAGTTCGAAAAGTAGCAATTGATGCTGCTGATGAACTTAAATTAATCGTAAGAGCTGGTGTAGGTCTGGATAACATTGATTGTGATTATGCAGACTCACAAGGTATCAAGGTTTCTAATACACCAACTGCTTCTTCTGCAGCAGTAGCTGAATTGGCTCTGGCTCATATGTTTGCTTTATATAGATTTTTACCACAGGCAAATATTACTATGCGCAAGGGTGAATGGAACAAAAAGCAGTACAAAGGTCACGAACTCTCGGGTAAAACTCTGGGCTTGATCGGTTTTGGCAATATTGGAAAAACTTTAGCTGAAAAGGCTATGGCTCTGGGTATGAAAATTATTGCTTATGATCCTTATGTAGATGAGACCGATTTGAATGTCGATATAGTTGATCTTGAGAAGTTATTACTTAATTCGGATATTATTTCACTGCATATACCTCATACGGACGAAACGCACTATATAATCAATGAAGAAGCATTAGACCAGATGAAAGATAGTGCTCTGCTCATTAATTGTGCGCGTGGTGGAGTTGTGGATGAAGCTGCATTACTAAAAGCTCTGGAAGAAGATAAAATTGCTGGCGCAGGTATTGATTCTTACGAAGACGAACCCACAGATAATATTGATCTTGTAAACCATGCCAAAGTATCCGTTACACCTCATATTGGTGCAGCAACCAAAGAAGCTCAAGCAAGAGTTGGTTTGGAAACCGCAGAAATTATTAACGATTTCTTTGCTTAAATTAATTAACCAATCCCTTGCGGCAATTGCGTCGCAGGGGAACTTTTTTATTACACAAAGGAAGTCCTATGATAGTAAAAAAATACGATAATACTTTTTGTATTCGTTTAATTCATGAAGACGATTTTTTGGAAAAATTAACTGAGTTTATAAAGGAAAGAGATCTCAAAAATGCTATTTTAATTAATGCTGTAGGTATGCTGAATAATGCAGAAATTGGTTATTATGCAGATGGTGATTACATAAAAGATATAGTTCCGAAACCGGCTGAACTAATTTCCACCAATGGCAATTTGTTTACAAATCCACAAGGGGAAATTGAATGGCATATTCACGTGGCTTTGGCCAAAAAATCTCATGAAATGGTGGGCGGTCATCTTTTTGCCGGAAAAGTTTGGAATACTGCCGAAATTTTTATACAAACACTCCCTCAGGCAGAATTTTATCGGTTACCAGATGAAAATGGGAATCTTAGATTAAATTTCCGCTAGTTGAGGAGCCATAACAAAGAAAGGTCAGGGGGACTATTATGAATAAAAAATTAATTATTTTATTGTGTTTTATTTTTTTAACTACCGGACTCTTTGCTACAAATTTCTTACCACGTTCCTTTATTCACAAAAAGAACCCTTTACCAGATGCCTCCCTTACCAAAGCAGATTCGAGCCACAAATTTGATGCATTACATTATACGATAAATCTGCAGCTTTTTCCCGATAATGAATCAATTCAGGGTAATGTGGAATCACAATTGGAACTCACAGCATTGGAGGTTGATTCAATATCTTTTGAATTGGAGCAATTACACGTTGACTCAGTCTTTGTGGATGGAATTGAAACGGATTTTTCTTACGACAGCAGTATAATCAATGTCAGAATCCCCCCAGGATATGAGATGGGCGATACAGTTTGGACTAATGTTTATTACCATGGTTTTCCCGTTTTGAGTTCGGATGGCTATGGCACGGGTATTCATTGGCAAAACTATATTTATACTTACGCTGATCCCAATGGAGCCAGATACTGGTGGCCGGGGTATGACCATCCCTGGGATAAGGCTACAACCAGTATGAATGTAACAGTTCCAGACGGGAATCTTGCTGCTTCTAACGGGATCTTGGTAGAAGAGATTGATAATCCGGATGAGACCATAACTTTTTGCTGGCAAAATACCGATCCAATTGCCACTTACCTGATTTCTCTCTGTGTTGGAAACTATCTAACTTTTGATCAGACTTACGAAGATATACCTATAAAAAATTATGTGTATCCCGGACATCTAAGTTTTGCCCAAAATGATTTTTCTTGCATTCCCACTGCAATGACTATATTTGAAGATATCTACGGAGAATATCCGTTTCAAAAGTATGGTCAGGCAGAATGCGGTATTTTTTCGGGCATGGGCGGTATGGAACATCAAACAATGACTTCCATCGGCTCCGGTCTTATCACGGGCAATGGAACATACGAAATGATATTTGTACATGAACTTGCTCATCAATGGTTTGGAGATTGCCTTACGCCATTAACCTGGAAAGATGTTTGGCTTTCCGAAGGATTTGCAGTTTACTCAGAAGTGCTTTATGTAGAAAACACAGAGGGTTACCAGGCAATGTGTGATTACGTGCAGTCATCCCTTCATAGCTACTATCTTACCTGGGCCGGTACCACACCTTACTGTACTTACGATCCACCTTACTCAGAATATTTTACTCCAGCTACATATGAAAAACCCGCTTCTGTCCTGCACATGCTACGTCTTAGGGTGGGTGATGAGGATTTTTTTGAGATTTTAAATACTTATTTCAATCAATACAAAAACGGTACTGTGATTACTCAGGATTTTATCAATATAGTAGAAACTGTTAGCGGTATGAATATGGAAGATTTTTTTGCCGGCTGGATTTACGGCAGTGGTATTCCTTCTATTGAATATTACTATTTGAGAAATGTAAACTCAGAAGACTCCCAGATTTTATTCAGGACAAAAACCGTCTCTCCTACAGCCTCACAGTTTGAAATGACTATCCCCTTTGTGGCCTCTGATGGCGATATCACTGATACGATTCTGGTAAATACAGATTATGAATATCAGACATCTCAGCATAATACTAGTTTTGCCGACACTGCACAAATAACTGTAGAGTATGATCCTGATAACTGGATTTTGGATAGGGGAGATAGCGAAATAATACCTGAACTTCAATCCGCTTTACCCGGAGATAACATGGTCTTTTTGGATTGGAAAGAATTTTCGGACGAGACCTTAACATCTAACTGGAATTATTCAATTTTTCGAAAACTTTCTACTGAAAATTCCTACACAAAAATTACAGAGGTTTCTGATACAACTTCCTATATCGATGAAACTGTTCAGAATTGGGAGACATATGATTATGTTATTACCGCTAATTACATAGATGGGGCTGATAACTGGCAATCGATGTTTTCAAATGAGCTTACTGTAACTCCACAACTCTTTCCCATGGATCAGGGAATTTTGCTGGTAGATGAAACAAAAGATGGTAGCGGCACTCCCATTTCACCTACAAATGCACAGGTGGACAGCTTTTACAGCGATGTCTTGGGTTTCGGCAATTATGATGATTATGATTATTCTTCAGAGGGATCACCGGATCTGGCAATTCTAGCAGATTATTCAACTGTTATCTGGTGTGATGATGATTTTGATGAAAAAAATATTTCTCAAGAAGCAGACAAATTAGCTGCTCTGGTTATGAATGGAGGACATGTAGCAATTTCTGGCTGGAAAACAGCTGATTATATCCCCGATAGTTTTTATAGTAATTTAATAGGTAAAACCTCAACTGAAATTATCGCCGATGTTGATTTTCTGGGTGCAAATTCATATAACCATCCATTTACTCCTATAGATGTGAATGGAGATATTTTACCAAGCTGGCAGGACAAATGGGGTTATATAGCCACTTTTTCCGAAACTGATCTGCAAACAGACAATATACTTTATAGATTTGATTCATATTCCGGTAATTATTCAGATCAACCCGTAGGTTTGATAAATTTTAATCCTGAATTCGATTTTAATACAATCGTACTTGGATTCCCTCTCTATTTTATGGAAAAATCTGATGTAACAAATTACTATCAGATGGTTTATAACTATTTTTATCCAATACCGGGTGTAGATGATCCCCCGATTGAAGAAAAAATTGTACTAAAAAATGCCCCCAATCCCTTTTCTGAAAATACTAAGATAATTTTTCAAGCTAAAGTTAGCAATTTAAATACTATATCACTAAAAATTTATAATATCAAAGGACAACTTATTAGAAAAGTATCTGACGATGAAACAGCTTTTGATAAAGATGACAGTAATTATTCTTTTGTTTGGAATGGATGTGATAAGAATGATAATAAACAGGCAAGTGGTTTATATTTCTATCAATTAATTAAAGACAATAAAGTTTTAACAACAAAAAAGATGTTATTATTGAGATAAAATAAACAGATTTTCGAAAGGATAAAATGAAAAAATTTATACTATTAGTATTTTTAGCGATGTTAATTATTTTTAATGTTAATTATGCGCAGGATATGGTAGCCTGGGAAAATATCACCAATTCGGCTTTTACTCCTGACGGTGACATGGTAGTAAATATTGATGCGGCACAGGATACAATCAATTCGGATTCATTATTCTCAAAAATTTTTTATTCTATGGACAATCAGCAAAGCTGGAATGCAGTTGATATGAATCTTATGAATGAACCCGGGTATGAGATGACTTTTACTCAAACAATTAATCTGAGTGCTGCTGACAGTGTGATTTATGGTTTTAAGGCAGGTTATCCCGCTAATGTTGATACTTTGAGTGATTCGCTTTACCTTACCATGAGCCCTAAAAGCGAAACAGGATATTTTCCTCCTCAGGAAAATTGGCTGACGGAACTTTGCCCCGAATCCGATAATGATGCCCAGGGAGCTTCTGGAAAACCTTTTCTGGAATTGATAGATATTCAAGTTTCTTTTTCAGAAGAACAATTTATTTTTTCTCTGGATAATGCAGACAACGAATGGCCTTTATATGAATATCTGCCAAGTTTACCGCCGTGGTACGTTTATGCTGTAGGTTTAAAGAATCCGGAAGACTTTGATTCCACAGGATACGCGATCATATACGGAAATATACCTGCAGCCGGTTCTTTTCCCGGTTTGGAAATAGGACTTTATAAAGGTAATTTGGCAGATAGTAGTTACAGCAAGATTGCAGATATAGACTACACAGTGAGCCAAGGTGATCTCTATCTCGCCTGTGATATTGCAGATCTTATCAATGATCCGGACTTTGGTCCCTGGCCAAACAGTAGTGGTTCTATACTAACTGGAGTTGCTATAAATACCATTTCCATTGATGGAACGCAACCGAGTTTTACCATAAATGATTACTCCCACCCCACACTATTTTTTCCTGAAAACGTTCATTCTGTAGCTAATGATACAACTGTCCCGGCACTTTCCGACTTAACTTACGAAACGGTGAATGACTCCTTAAGATTTACAATAACATACACTGATGCAGGGAATAATCTTCCTCTGATTCGTAAGCTGGTAACCACTACTTCGGAATTCACACTTCATTCTGCAGATCATTCGTATGACGATGGAAGCGAATTTGAGGCTATCGTTTCTGTTGACGATTTGAATGACGGACCGGTTTATGCTGAATTCAATGACGGCATACATTCTGCTATTTCCAATACTATAGTAATTGATAATATAGATAATGAATATTCTCCTCAGGTTTTCCTGACTAAAATTCAACCAAATCCTTTTAAAGATAAAGTGAGAATTTCCTTAAATTTAAACTCAAAGCACCCAAATGGTGTGTCTTACTTCAGTTTATCAATCTATAATTTAAAAGGGCAAAAGATAAAAGAAATCCCGGCTAGGAGCTTAAATGATAATGAATTCGAGTTTGTCTGGAATGGAAAAAACCAGGCAAATAATCGGGTTAAAGCGGGTGTTTATTTCTATAAACTTAATTTTAGTGGAGAAGAGATAACTGGTAAAATTTTACTAATGAAATAGGGGGTTTTGTATAGCTTTATGATAAGATTAATAAGACATAAAGTGGAATCAGGGCTGTTTGAAGAGTTTAGAAGAATATGTGGATATGAGAATAAAAATTGGATTATCCAATATATAAAATATAAAAAAAATATATATTATATCTTAAGTAAAAGTTCTATTTTAGGTTTTCTCAATTTTAAATTCCTAAAACGAATAATTTCAATAAAACTGTATTTACTTGATCATTGGTTGCAAAAAGATAATAAATTTTTAATAAAAAAAATTTTACAAGTCGTCGAATCTAAAGAGCAAGACTATTTATTTTTTTCTCATATTTTTAATTCAGTAAATATACTAGATAAATTGAAAGGAATTGATTATGGAGATCGTTATGAGAACAAAGAAGGTCTTCATGAAAATTTAATTGATTTAAGAGAGGGGTTTGAGGTTAGAGAAACAGAGGCTGATTTTAGAAAAATCGTCGATTTTATGGAGAAGAGTTTTCAGCAAGATCTGGATTATAAGAAAAATAATTGGCATAAATTATTGAAACAGTTCGAGAAGCATTCCTATAAAAAAAATAAAATTTTTTGCTATACAAACAATAAAATTGTTGGAGCTGGTTTTGGTTTCATTGTTCCCCGAATAGATAAAAAATATCTTTATTTACTAAGCGTACATCCACAATATCGTAGAAGAAATATTGCCAAACATTTACTGCAGTTGTTCCTTTCTGAGAAACCAATAAAACCATGCTATTTAAATGTATTTCGCTCAAATATTCCGGCGGTAAAATTCTACAAAAAAATGGGATTTGAAAAAGTAAAAATAGAAACTGTTATCGTTTCTAAAAACAGTGAAAATTTTTTAAAAAATAGTTGTTTCAAAACTAAAAAGTGTTAAATTTTTTTTATCCCTGTTTTCAATTTTATTAACATTTTTTTAATTTCAAAATTTTATTCATAACACCTTCATTTCAAAAAATTAAAATTCGATCATTTTGATTTATTAATGAGGATTTATTATTAATGGTGAAACAAAAAGTGGAGTTTGAATAAAAATTCATATAGGTTTACTCTTTGATAATCAGAAAAATATTTATGTATAACTTAGCCAATTAATGCCATAATTAACTGTCTTCAAGGGAATTGATATAGATTATAATTCTATTAGTAAAGAAAAGTATAGGTAAAAAAATTATTTTACTTGACAATTCCAAAGCTTTCATTTGGGGATATCTAAAATTTTTTGAAGAGTAAAAAATTTATGAAAATTGATGAATATCAAGCAAAGGAAATTTTCACCCAGTATAATATTCCCACACCCCAAGAAATTTTATGTAAAACCCCCCAAGAAGTTAAACAAGCCAGCCGCAAAATTGGCAAAAAAGTAGTAGTAAAAGCTCAGGTCAAAGTCGGCGGTAGAGGCAAAGCAGGCGGTGTAAAACTGGCTAATAATCCACAGGAAGCAGAAGAAGTTGGCAAGCAGATCCTGGGAATGGAGATCAAAGGTCTAAAAGTCCAGAAGGTACTAGTATCTGAAGCTGTAGAGATCAAGAGTGAATCATATGTAGGTTTTACCAATGACAGAAGCTCTAAGAAAATCGTATGTATGGCTAGTCCTGCCGGTGGAGTTGATATTGAAGAAGTTGCCAAAGAAACGCCCGACAAAATTTACAAAATTTTAGTTGATCCGCTCAAGGGTGGTTTGCATGATTTTCAGGCACGTAATCTAGCTTTTAAACTGTATGATGACGTAAAAAGCGTGCGCCAAACTGTTTCTATACTCAAGGCTCTTTATAAGGCTTACATTGGTACTGATGCATCTCTGGTTGAGATTAATCCTCTGGTAGAAAACGGAGAAGGGAAGTTGATTGCTCTGGATGCAAAGTTTAATTTTGATGATAATGCCTTATACAGACATCCCGAGATTGCCAAAATGCGAGAAGTTCTGCCCGCAGAAAAAGTTGAAAGAGAAGCAAAAGAAAAAGGCTTGAGCTATATCAAGTTGGATGGCTTTATCGGGTGTATGGTAAACGGTGCAGGTTTGGCTATGGCAGCAATGGATATGATAAAACTTTTTGGTGGCAATCCTGCAAATTTTCTTGATATCGGCGGAAGTTCCAATCCCAAAAAAGTGATTAATGCTATGAAAATATTACTG
This sequence comes from Candidatus Cloacimonadota bacterium, assembly GCA_018334695.1. GTDB lineage: Bacteria > Cloacimonadota > Cloacimonadia > JGIOTU-2 > JGIOTU-2 > TCS60. Next base: position 16,340 of record JAGXLO010000019.1, on the reverse strand, counting down.
AATGATGATAATGTTCAGGTGGTAATGATTAATATTTTTGGTGGTATTACTCGCTGTGATGACGTTGCTAACGGACTTATGGAAGCATTTGATGCCCTCAAGATCAATCTGCCTGTAGTTATTAGATTGACAGGTACTAATGAAAAAGAGGGACTCGAGATTTTAAAACAAAATAAAGAACTAATACTAGCTAATTCTATGCAAGATGCTGCTAAAAAGGCAATAGAATTGGCAAATAAATAAAGTAGAGATTATGAGTATATTAATCAATAATGAAACTAAATTGATCGTTCAAGGTATTACCGGTAGAGACGGTGGTTTTCATGCCTCCCGTATGAAACAATATGGAACAAATGTAGTGGGTGGAGTATCACCTGGTAAGGGTGGCCAAAAAGTAGATGGAATTCCGGTTTTCAATTCTATGCAAAAAGCTGTTGCGGAAACAGGTGGAAACACATCGATTATTTTTGTACCTGCCAGATTTGCAGCAGATGCCATTTATGAGGCTGCAGATTCCGGAGTTGATGTAATTGTAACTGTTACAGAGGGTATTCCAGTTCAGGACATGATAAAAGCTACCCAGTTTGCTGCGGAAAATGATGTTAATCTTATAGGACCCAATTCGCCAGGTCTAATTTCTCCCGGTCAGGCAAAAGTGGGAATTCTACCCGGTAAGATCTTTGAGCAAGGAAAAGTTGGAGTAATGTCACGTAGTGGAACTTTAACTTATGAAGTTGTAGATCATATCACAAAAGCCGGCTTAGGAGAATCAACCTGTATTGGAATCGGTGGTGATCCCATAATTGGTATGACATTTATCGATTATCTCAAGCTCTTTGAAGCAGACCCCCAAACAGAAGCAATTGTGATGATTGGTGAAATCGGGGGCGATGCAGAAGAACAAGCTGCTAAATTTATCAAAGAAAATATGACAAAATCTGTAGTAGGATTTATTGTAGGTAAAACAGCTCCTCCCGGCAAAAGAATGGGTCATGCTGGAGCAATTATCTCCAGTGGTTCGGGTACAGCCGCAGAAAAGATTGCAGCACTGAAAAAAGCCGGTATACCAGTAGCCAACCAACCAAATGAAATTCCACAAATTATTGAATCGAAGATATAAAATTTATGGGTTGATTTATTTTTATAACTGCTAATTTAAAGATGAAAAAGGTGGCAAAATACCATGAGAGAAATTAAGGCAAATCAAATTACAGAATCTGTAAAAAAAATAGTTCTGGATGCAAATTTTTATCTTCCCGATGATGTGGTCAAAGCTATTAAAGAAGCCAGAGAAAAAGAAAAATCTCCTTCCGGAAAAGATGTTTTTAATATGATTCTGGAAAATATGGAAATCTCCAAAACAGAAAAATTACCTCTTTGCCAGGATACCGGATTTGCAGTATTTTTTGTACAATTAGGTCAGGAAGTTCATGTTATCAATGGAGATTTTAATGAAGCAATTAACGAAGGTGTAAGACAGGCTTATGAAGAGGGCTATCTCAGAAAATCCATCGTAGATGATCCCGTTATCGAAAGAGTTAATACAAAAGATAATACGCCGGCTGTTATTCACACAGAAATCGTTCCGGGTGAAGATATTATTATCAATTTTGCCCCAAAAGGCGGTGGTTCAGAGAACATGAGCACTGTAAAAATGATGAAAGCTGCAGATGGAATCGAGGGAGTTAAAAATTTTGTGGTTGATTTTGTTAAAGAAGCAGGTGGAAATCCCTGTCCCCCTACAACAATCGGTGTTGGCATAGGCGGTACATTTGATAAAGTTGCCGAGCTTGCTAAGAAAGCAGCCCTCAGACCAATTGGCTCCCGAAATCCTGATAAGAAATTTGCAGATGTAGAACTTGAACTTATGGAAAGACTAAATAAATCAGGAATCGGTCCCATGGGACTTGGTGGAAGAATAACTGTACTCGATGTTCATATAGAAACTTATCCCTGCCATATTGCAACTATGCCGGTGGCAATCAATACCCAATGCCATTGTTCCAGAAGAAAGCATGTTAAAATTTAGTTTTAGGAAGCACATAGAACAACAGATGTGCAAAGATAATTTTAAAAGTTAGGAGTAAAAATGTCAAAAACAGTCAAGCTTCATACACCTTTGACTGATGAAGATTTAGAACAACTCAATATTGGAGATAAAGTTTTATTAACCGGTACAGTATACACCGCTAGAGATGCTGCTCATCAAAGATTGATTGATCTTTTGGAAGAAAATGAAGAATTACCAATAGAAATTAATGGTCAGGTTATATACTATGTAGGTCCTGCTCCTGCACCTCCGGGTAAACCCATAGGTTCTGCTGGTCCAACTACAAGCTATCGTATGGATCCTTTTACGCCCTTATTACAGGATAAAGGTCTAAAGGCAACTGTTGGCAAAGGACCACGCGGTAAGAAAGTAATTGAATCTATAAAGAAAAATAAGGCTGTATATTTAGCAGCTGTAGGTGGAGTTGCAGCCCTCATTGCCAAGTCAATAAAGAAAGCAGAAATTGTAGCCTATTCGGATCTTGGAGCCGAGGCTATTAGAAAGCTCGAGGTGAAGGATTTTCCCTGCATCGTAGCTAATGACACAAAAGGAAACGATCTATATAAAGAAGGACAGAGTAAATATAAAATCTAATCGTTCAAATAATTCAGGAGAATAAGATAATGAAACAATGGGAAAGACCATTTGGAAGATCCAAACCAGAGACTGTTAAAGGAGAAGTGAAGATAGTTGAAGATAGGTGTAAGGGATGTGGATTTTGTGTAGAGTATTGTCCTTGTGATGTCTTGGAATTGTCAGATAAATTTAATAAAAAGGGTTACCATCCTCCGTATGCAGAAAAGTTGGAAGAATGTACTGCCTGTAAATTATGTGAGATGATCTGTCCTGATTTTGCAATTTTTGTTATTGAAAAGGAGGAAGAAATTGATTAAAAAAAGTAAATTACGTGGTGAATTTTTCATGCAAGGTGATATTGCCTGTGCCGAAGGCGCAATTGCAGCCGGATGTCGTTTTTTTGGAGGATATCCCATAACTCCTGCGTCCGAAATTGCCGAGAGAATGGCTTATAGACTTCCTCTTGTGGATGGAGCATTTATTCAATATGAAGATGAAATTGCTTCTATGGCTGGAATTATCGGTGCATCCTGGGCTGGTGCAAAACCAATGACTGCTACTTCCGGTCCCGGTATTTCTCTTATGAATGAAAATATCGGACTTGGTATGATGATGGAAACTCCCTGTGTTGTGATTAATGTCCAAAGAGGCTCGCCTTCTACCGGCTTGCCAACTTCATGGGGACAGGCAGATATGATGCAGGCACGCTGGGGCTCCCACGGTGATTATGGCAGTATATCCCTGTCTCCAAATTCTCCTCAGGAATTTTTTGATCTTACAATTGTAGCTTTTAATTATGCCGAAAAATATCGCTTGCCGGTGTTTGTGGTTACTGACGCAGTAGTTGGTCACATGACAGAAAAGGTTGTTATACCACCGGTGGAAGAATTGGATATTATCGACAGAAAATATACTAATAAAAAACCAGCAGATTATCGTCCCTATGATCCGGATGATGACCTAATTCCCCCCTTTGCTAAAGCTGGTGACGGTTATCGCTACCATTCCACCGGCTTGACACATGATGAGCGCGGTTATCCGGTTATGTCCGAAGAATGCCAGCGGCGCTGTGCCAAACGGCTGGTAGATAAAATTAAGAAAAATGCTGATGATATTATTATTACGGAAGAACACGATATTGAAGATGCAGATGTGGTGGTTGTTTCTTATGGTATCAGCTCTCGAACTGTTATTCCTGCTATGGAAAAGGCAAAAGAAAAGGGTGTAAAAGTGGGATTTTTGAGACTGGTTACGGTTTGGCCCTTTCCAGAAAAACAGATCAGAGAATTATCGAAACAAATAAAAGGTTTTGTAGTAGTTGAATTGAATCTGGGACAGGTAGTATTGGAAGTAGAACGATGCGCAGCAAAACATGCTGAAACAAAGCTGGTGGGACATCCCGGCGGTGGAATGCATAAAATGGACGATATAGTAAATGCAATTTTAGAGGTAGCAAATGAGCAATAAAAAACAACATATATTAGAACACCCCATGGACGATCTGCTTAGAATGGATAGAATACCACATATCTGGTGCCCGGGCTGTGGTTTGGGCTCAGATGTAGCTGCCTTTGCGGATGGACTCAAAAGAGCTGAAGTTGACTTTGATAAAGTTGCAGTTGTTTCCGGAATTGGTTGTACTGGCAGAGTAGCAGGATATATAAAATTGGATTCATATCATACGACCCATGGCAGAGCTATTCCCTTTGCTACAGGTCTTAAATTGGCAAATCGTGATCTTACAGTTGTTGTTTTTTCCGGTGACGGAGATCTTTTTGCTATTGGTGGAAACCACCTTATACATGCTGCTCGTAGAAATCTGGATATTAATGTTATTTGTGTAAATAACTTTATTTATGGTATGACCGGTGGACAGAATGCACCCACCACTCCCCTTGGAGCCTATAGTTCCACTGCTCCCTTTGGTAATTACGAAGCTCCATTTAATTTAGTAGGAATAACAGCAGCAGCAGGGGCAAACTATGTAGCTCGTTGGACTACTGTTCAAGCCCGTCGTTTGTCGCAATCTATAGCAACGGCTGCCAAGAAAAAAGGTTTCTGCTTTATTGAAGTCGTATCACCTTGTGCTACTGTATTTGCTCGTAAAAATAAAGGTGGAACCGGCCTGGATCTCATGAAGGAGTTCAGAAACAGAACTGTAATTGATCACAAAGCAGATCCCACTCAGATTCCCTTAACTATGGATGACGAAATTGTCTGTGGTGAATTTGTAAATCGAGAAGATCCGACCTTTTGGGAAAATGTTCAAAACGGTATTAAAGATCAAGTAGAGAAAAATGCTGATTGGGAAAAAATACAGAGTGAAAAGAATAAACGACTTTATAAAAAAACCCTCAAATACGAGGGTTCACGTGATATCGGCTAGACTTAGTTAGGAGAAAAATGGACAAATTGCGAGTTAAAATATCTGGGTATGGAGGACAGGGAATTATTCTCTCCTCATATATTGTTGGTAAAGCTGTTTCTATCTATGATGGCAAATCTGCTACTATGACTCAAGCTTATGGTCCCGAAGCAAGAGGGGGAGCTTGTAGCTCTCAGGTGGTTATTGATAAAGGTCAGGTTGACTATCCGCTTGTGGATTCAGCCGAAGTTCTTGTTGCCCTCTCTCAAGAAGGATATGATAAGTTTTTTCATATTCTCAATAAGGGGGGAGTTCTGTTTTATGATAAAGATCTCGTAACAGAGCTAAAAGATCATACTGATGTAGTGGAAAAAGCAATCCCGGCTACCCGAATCGCGGAGAACATGGGTAAAAAGATCGTAGCAAATATCGTAATGCTGGGTTATGTGACCGCTCAGACAAAATTTGTAACTCCCAAAGCAATGGAAGCTGCTATTAGAGGTTCCGTTCCTCAAAAATATGTGGATTTAAATATCAAAGCCTTCACAACTGGCTATAAATATAAAAAGGAATAAAAAATGCCGATTTCATTAAATAGAAATAAAGTTAGAAACGAATTGGTAAAAAGAATAGAAGAAATTTCTGCTCAGGATGTTTTTCAGTGTTACCAATGTGGTAATTGCTCTTCTGGCTGCCCGGTTATTGACTATATGGATATAAGCCCTAATCAAGTTATGCGCCTGGCTCAACTGGGTGAAGCAGAAATGATTTTAAATTCAGAAACAATCTGGATCTGTGCTACCTGTCTGCAATGTTCCAGCCGCTGTCCCAAGGGAATTGATGTAGCAAAAGTTATGGAAGCAGTCAGATCAATCAATCTCAGAAATAGAGATGGAATTGTTAAACCCGATAGAGAAGATATTGAAGATATTGATGAGCTCCCACCTATTGCTCTGGTGAGTGTGTTTAGAAAGAAAACTGGTTAATAGATAAATTAAAAAGGAATGTGATATGAGTTTACCTTATTTTCCCGGTTGCACCTTAAAAGTAGATGCAAAACATTTTGAAGATTCAGCTATGAAGGTGATGGAAATATTGGATGAACCCTTGCAAGAGATGAAGGATTGGATCTGTTGCGGTACGGTTTTTTCTATGACTTCTGATGATTTGATGTTGCAACTTGCCTCAATTAGAAATTTACTAAGAGCTGAAGAACAGGATATTAAAGAACTTATTGTGCTCTGTAGTATGTGCTACAATACTTTAAAAAGAGCTGAAAAGTTTATAACTGAAGACGAAGAAAATCTGAGAAAAGTAAATGATGTAATGTACAAGGAGGATATTGAGTTTCACGGCTTAGTAGAGGTTAAACATCTTCTGTCTATATTAAAAGAGAGAATTACTTTTAATAAAATAGAAGAAAAAACGCAAAAACCTCTAAAAGATTTCAAATTAGGTGCTTATTATGGCTGTCTTTTACTGCGCCCGGAAGATATGGCTATTGATACTTTTGAAGACCCTGATATTATCGAGAATTTACTAAAATCAACCGGAGCTGACACCATTAAGTTTCCTTACAGATTGGAATGCTGTGGTGCTTATCAAACTGTAAATAACAAAGACGTGACCATCAGTAGAACTTACGAAATTATCAATTCTGCTAGAAAGTCAGGATGTGAAGCCCTGGTTACAAGCTGTCCCTTATGTGCATTTAATCTCGATCAACGGCAAAAACAAACTGCAGAAGCGTATCTGGATTTTAAAAAAATGCCAATATTTTACTTTACTGAATTACTATCTATAGCTCTGGGCAGTGGTTGGGATAAAAGCTGGGAAAAGTTACATTATGTTGATCCGGAGCCAATCCTAAAAGAAAAAAATTTAATCTAAAGATGAATATCTATAAAGCTTTATCAATAATTATTTGGTGATTAAAACAAAAGTAGAGGAATTATGAAAAGAATCGGTGTATTTGTCTGCCATTGCGGTGTTAACATCAAAGAAACTGTGGATGTAGAAAAAGTAACTGTAGAGCTAAAAAAACATCCCGATATTACACACATAGAAAATTATATGTTTATGTGTTCTGATCCGGGACAAAATTTACTGAAGAATGCTATAAAAGAAAAAAAACTGGATGGTGTTGTTGTAGCCGCCTGCTCTCCCACTTTACACGAATCTACTTTCCGCAATGCTGTAGAAGAGGCTGGATTAAATCAGTATCAATGTGAGATTGCCAATATCAGAGAACAGTGTAGCTGGGTGCATAAAGAGATGAAAGATGCTACCCACAAAGCAAAAGTTATAATACAGACTGCTGTAGCTAAGTTGAAGTTAAATGAATCACTTTCGGCTATCTCAGCTCCGGTTACCAGAAGAGCTCTGGTGGTTGGTGGGGGAATTGCCGGAATTCAGGCCGCTATTGATATTGCTGATGCAGGTTATGAAGTGGTAATGGTTGAAAAAAAGCCATCCCTTGGCGGACACATGATTCAGCTGTCCGAAACATTTCCCACACTTGATTGCTCTCAATGTATATTGACTCCCAAAATGGTACAGGTTAGCAAAGACGAAAATGTAAAATTACATGTAAATAGCGAAGTAGAAGCAGTAGAAGGATATATTGGAAATTTTAAGGTAAAAATAAAACAAAAAGCACAACTGGTAAATCCTGATCTTTGTAATTTATGTGATGATTGCTCTGATATTTGTCCCGTACTGGTTCCCGATGAGCACGAAGAAGGACTCGCCTGGAGAAAATCAATTTTTATACCGTTCCCACAAGCTATCCCCGCTACTTTTACTATTGATGAAGATAGTTGCCTCGGTCTGGATCCAATCGCCTGCGGTAAGTGTAAAGATGTATGTGAAGCGGAAGCTATAAATTACGATGCCAAAACTCAGATTATTGAAGAAGAAGTAGGTGCCATTATAATTGCTACTGGCTACGACCTTTATCCCGAGGAAAATCTGGCAGAATACGGTTATGGAAAATACCCGGATGTAATAACCAGTTTACAGTTCGAAAGGATCCTTTCGGCTACAGGGCCTACTAACGGTGAAGTAAGACGACCTTCGGATGGTAAAGTGCCCAAAGAAGTAGCTTTCATTCATTGCTGCGGCTCGCGTGATCCGGATAGACATTTATCTTATTGCTCAAAAATATGCTGTATGTATTCTAGCAAACATGCAAAGTTATATAAACACAAAGTACCTGATGGTCAACCCTATAATTTTTATATTGATATTCGTTCCGGTGGCAAGCAATATGATGAATTTGTGCAACAGGCTATGGAAGAAGAAGAGCTTTTGATGATAAGAGGTAAAGTCGCCCGTATTTATAAAGAAAACGATAAAATGATTATTCATGGTGTTGATACTTTAAGCGGTAAAGGCGTACAGCTGGAGGCGGATATGGTAGTGCTTGCAATGGGTATTATTCCATCTGCTGGCACTGATGAATTTGCCCAGAAATTAAAATTGAATACAGGTGAAGATGGCTTTATGGTAGAAGCTCATCCCAAACTTAGACCTGTGGAAAGCATTCAAGCAGGATATTTTCTGGCTGGCACTGCTCAAGGACCTAAGGATATTCCCGAAACTGTCTCTCAAGCTTCCGGTGCTGCTTCCAAAGCTCTTGCTCTCTTATCCAGTGATGAAATATTCCACTCACCTATTATTGCCACTGTAGATACCGATCTTTGCTCAGGATGTGGGATTTGTGTGGCAACCTGTCCCTATGATGCCAGAGAACTGAATGAAGCAGAAGGAGTGGTAGAAGTCAATGATATTTTGTGCGAAGGTTGTGGTGCCTGTATTAGCGCCTGCCCCTCAAATGCCTGCCAGCAGAAAAATTTTACGAATAGGCAGTTAAGTGAAATGATAAAAATTGTTGCAGCTAATTAAATTTATAAAAAGAAGGTAAGAATGGAAAAATTTGAACCAAAAATTCTGTGTTTACTTTGCAAGTGGTGTACTTATTCCGGAGCAGATCTTGCTGGTACTTCTCGTATGAAATATCCTCCTAATGGAATTGTGGTAAAAACTCTTTGTTCTTCCCGAGTTGATGCTCAACATGTTATGGAAGCGTTTCAGCAGGGAATAGATGGAGTTTTTATAGGCGGCTGTCATCCGGGAGATTGTCACTATCAAACAGGAAATTATAAGACCAGAAGAAGAGTTATTTTATTAAAAAAAACCATGGAACAGATGGGTATCAATCCAGAAAGATTAACTCTGGAATGGATTTCTGCCAGTGAAGGCAAAAGATTTGCACGAAAAATTAAGGAATTTACAAGTAAAATCAAAGATTTGGGTCCCTTGCCTGAATATGATTTTACAGAAAGCACAGAAAATAAATGAGAAAGAAAATTTACGTTTTAGATAAAATATTTTCGGAGGAAGAAGAATGTCTGAAAAAGAGAAAAAGGTAAAGATTTACATACTTGGTGAAGGCTTTGATGTTCCTGCCAGTTCAACGATCCTAACGGCTCTGGAGTATGCAGGTTTTCAACTTACTACTGGTGTAGGCTGTAGAGAAGGATTTTGTGGCGCCTGTGCAACATTGTATAGAGAAAAAGGAGATTATAAACTGCAAGCAGGATTAGCCTGTCAAACCGTTGTTTCGGACGGCATGTATATAGCTCAGATACCTTTTGTACCAGCACAAAAAGCTATGTATGATATAAATGAAATTGAAGCTGATATTAATACGTTCAAAGAATACTATCCGATCCTGTTCCGCTGCGTAGGCTGCAATACCTGCACAAAAGCCTGTCCCCAGGATATTGAGGTGATGGATTACGTTCAAGCCTTGATTAAAGGTGATATCGAAAAAGCTGCTGATCTTTCTTTTGATTGTATCCGCTGTGGTCTGTGTGCACTTCGCTGTCCCGCAGAAATCGTACAGTATAATGCTGCCATGCTCGCACGTCGTCTTTATGGCAAATACATCATGCCAGACAGTCCTGACTTGAATAAGCGTGTAGAAGAGATGGTAGAAGGTAAATACGAATCAGAATTGGATAAAGCTGTTCAGATGGATGCGGAAGAATTGAAAGAAACCTACTACAAACGTGACATTAAAACAGAATAATTTTTGGGAGTAATTTATGTATCTAGATTATATGAGAGAATCAATAAAAAATGTTGAAAAAACACGCGCCGAAAGATTGAAGCTGGCAAAATCAGGTAAACCTATTGTAGAAAGAATGTCCGATAAAGAGAGAGAAGAAGTTTTAAATAAATTTCATCCTGATTACAAAGAAGAATCCAGGAAGAAAGTGCGCATAGGTCCAAATAAAGGAGATAAACTTACTTCTGAAGTTGTGGATATTCTAGAAGCATATTCACGCGTTCAGCCTGATTATTTTGATCTGGAAAATCCTGATTACGAAACTGATGTACTTGTTATAGGAGCAGGATCTGCCGGTTTTTGTGCCGCAATCTTAGCTGATGAGAATGGTGCTGATGTTACTTTAGCTACTAAATTAAGAAGCGGAGATTCTAACTCCATGATGGCTCAAGGAGGCATTCAAGCTGCTGTAAGACCTGATGATTCCCCTTATTTGCACTACCTGGATGTTATGGGCGGCGGTCACTTTGATAATAAATCTGATCTTGTCCGTGCACTTGTTTCAGAAGCACCTGGTGCCATAAAATGGCTGCAAGAATTAGGTGTGATGTTCGACAGAAACGAAGATGGAACTATGCTCACCAAACCTGGTGGTGGAACCTGCAGACCTAGAATGCACTCTGCTCGTGATTATTCCGGTGCTGGTATGTGCCGAGTCCTAAGAGATGAAGTAGAAAATCGTGCCGATAGAATAAATATTTTGGAACACCAACCTGCTGTTGAACTGATTAAAGATGAAAAAGGCAAAGTTGCCGGAGCTATCCTCTATCATTTGCAGAATAAATGCTATATTACTGTTAAAGCAAAATCTACAATAATAGCTACCGGTGGTTTTGGACGCTTACATGTTCAGGGATTTGAAACTACCAACCACTACGGTGCTACTGCAGACGGACTGGTCATGGCTTATCGCGTGGGCGCTAATCTGATGTATATGGACTCAGTTCAATACCATCCAACAGGTGCTGTATTTCCTCCACAAATACTTGGATTTTTATGTACGGAAAAATTGCGTGGTCTGGGAGCACAACCTGTAAATAAAAACGGTGAACTCTTTGTTTATCCTCTGGAACCCCGTGACGTGGAAGCTTCAGCCTTTATTAGAGAATGTAAAGAAAGAGGTAATGGTGTGGCTACACCCGACGGTAATGTTGGTATATGGCTCGATACGCCCCTGATTGAACAAATAAATGGTTCTGGTACAATAAAATCAAACCTTCCCGCAATGTTAAGACAATTCGATCGCTTTGATATTGATATACGAAAAGATCCTATGCTGGTTTACCCCACTCTACATTATCAAAATGGTGGTATAGAAATTAATGATAAATGTGAGACCAAAGTAGAAGGTCTATACGTAGCTGGAGAAAGTACCGGTGGAGTTCACGGAAGAAACAGATTGATGGGTAATTCGCAACTTGATTTGATGGTATTTGGACGCAGAGCAGGTAAATTTGCAGCTGAATATGCAAAATCCACAAAATTAGGTAAATTGACCCTCAACCATGTGAATGAATATGAAAAAGAAGTGGAAAAAATAGGCATTGATAAAGATAAAATAGCCCCTGTTGTACTTCCTGATTACATTCCTGATAAAGTTAAGAAAAAACAATATACTGCTCATCCCGAAGGTACTTTGAGATAAATAAATAAAATAAATTTTAAAATGAGATAAATTTTTGGAGGAATTGATGGCAAAACCGAAAGTTGGATTTTATTGGTGTGCCTCCTGTGGTGGCTGTGAAGAAGCGATTGTAGATTTACATGAAGACCTGTTAGTTGTAGCCGAAAAAATTGATATTGTTTTCTGGCCCTGCGCCATGGATTTTAAATATCAAGATGTAAGAGATATGAGTGAGAATGAGATTGATATTACATTTATCAATGGAGCTATTAGAACCGAAGAGCAAGAGGAGATGGCAAATTTACTAAGAGAAAAATCAAAAATTCTTATCTCTTTTGGAGCTTGCTCACAGATTGGAGGGATTCCCGGCTTAGCGAATTTCCATGATCGTGACTCAATTTTCCAATCCTCCTATGGTTCCACATGTCCATCTGTTGATAATCCGGACTTTATAGTTCCTCAAACTAAAACAGATGTACCGGAAGGTGAGCTTACATTACCGGCTTTCCATAATACAGTAAAAAGTACAGATCAGGTAGTAGAAGTTGATTATTATTTACCCGGTTGTTCCCCGGCTCCGTATCTTACCCTAAATGCAATAAATACATTGCTAGCAGGTAAAAGACCGGAAAAGGGTACAGTTCTGGCACCTGTAAAAGCTCTTTGTGATACTTGCGATCGCAAGGATTCTAAACCTGATAAGATTATGCTAAAGGACATTAAAAGAGTGTCTGAAGTAGAACTGGATCCTGAGGAATGCCTATTGGCGCAAGGTATTATATGCATGGGACCTATTACGCGCTCCGGTTGTACTCAAGGCGGAGAGGGTCGCTGTATAAAAGCTAATATGCCCTGTCGCGGATGTTATGGACCTATACCTGAAGTACAGGATGTAGGGGCAAGTATGATATCTGCTATTGCCTCTATAATAGGTATCGAAGGTGAAGAAAATATGAGTGACGAGCATGTGGAAAAAATAATGGATACGGTAGTAGATCCTGCTGGAACTTTTTACAGATTTTCCCTGGCTACTTCTTACTTAAGAAGAAAATTAAATGATTATGCTAAAGATAATAATTAGCCTGTTAATTGCTAAAGGAGTATAAATTTTATGAGTAAAAAAATTTCAATAGATCCAATTACACGCCTGGAAGGTCACGGAAAGATAGAAATTTTCCTTGATGACGACGGTGGTGTGGAGAATGCATATTTGCAAGTCCCGGAATTAAAGGGATTCGAACAATTCAGTATAGATAGACCTGTGGAAGAAATGCCCAGAATAACACCTCGTATTTGTGGTGTTTGTCCCATGGCTCATCATATGGCTTCCACCAAAGCCGCAGATGCTGTTTATAATGTTAAACCTACAGAGACAGCCGAAAAAATAAGAAGATTGGTTTATAATGCCTATATTTTGGAAGATCACCTTCTGCACTTTTTCTTCCTGGGCGGACCGGATTTTGTCGTAACGCCTTCTGCTCCTCCAGGTGAAAGAAATATACTGGGAGTTGTAGCAAAAGTTGGTAAGGAAATTGGTCTGGAAGTAATAAAAACCCGACGTCAGATCAGAGAAATTGTAACGCATCTCTTTGGCAGAATTATACATCCTGTGGGTGGATTGCCAGGTGGTGTTTCCAAGCCTCTGACCGAAGAAAAACGTCAGGAATTCCTGCAGAAATGCAAAGATGCAGTAGGTTTTGCTATGGAAGCCATAAATATTTTCAATAAAATTGTTTTGGATAATGATGAATATGTAAAACTGGTAACAGGAGATATTTATAAACATAATACATACTACATGGGACTGGTGGATGATAAGAATAGAGTGAATTTCTATGATGGAAAAGTTAGAGTAGTTGATCCGGAGGGAAATGAAATTACTAAATTCTCAGGTTTGGATTATCTTGATGTGGTTTCTGAGCATGTAGAGCCCTGGAGCTATATGAAGTTTCCTTATCTAAAAGACATCGGCTGGAAAGGATTTACAGACGGTAAAGAGAGTGGCGTGATGAGAGTAGCACCTCTGGCTCGATTGAATGTATCCGATTCTATGCCAACAGATAAGGCTCAACAGGAATTTGAAAGAATGTACGATGTTCTGGGCAAAAAACCTGCTCATAATACATTGGCTTTTCACTGGGCTCGTTTGATAGAAGCTTTATATGCTGCCGAAAAAATGGTAGAATTACTGGAAGATGAAACTATAACCTCTGATGATATTAGAAATATACCTACAGATACTCCGGAAGAAGGAGTAGGTATAGTGGAAGCTGCGAGAGGAACTTTGATTCATCACTATCAAACAGATAAAAAAGGAATTATAACTGCAGCAAATCTGCTGGTGGCAACTGTCTTTAATTCAGCTGCCATGTCACTTTCCATAGAAAAAGCAGCTAAAAAGCTTATTACAAAAGGCAAACTGGATGATGGCTTGCTCAATATGGTGGAGATGGCGTTTAGGGCTTATGATCCCTGTCTTGCTTGTGCCACTCACTCCTTGCCCGGAAATACTCCATTGATTATTAACATACATCAAAATAAAGATATAATAAAAACCATAAGACGCGACTAATCAGATGAAAACTCTGGTTTTGGGACTGGGAAATCCTATCCTATCTGATGATGGTGTTGGAATTATGGTTGCCAGAGAAATTAAAAAGCGAGTTAAGGGAGTTGATGTACAGGAAGCAAGTGCAGCCGGGTTTCGTATTGTCGACCAAATTGTGGGATATGATAGACTTATTCTTATAGATGCTGTCCAAACTAGAGAATCAGAGGTTGGTTCATTGCATTTATACAAGCCCGAAGATTTCCAGGAAACAAAACATAGCACCTCAACTCACGATATTGGCTTTTTTCAAGCTCTGGATATTTATAAAAGAGAAGGCGAAAGGGTTCCTGAAGAAATAAAAATATACGGTATCGAAGTAGAACAAACCGATGTTTTTTCCGAGAAATTCACACCAAAAGTCAAAAATGCCTTACCAGCAATTGTAAACCAAATCATAAAAGAAAACTTCTCTTAAAAATAAGATGTTTAAAGGACTAATACGAAATTAACAAGGCTCTTCATTGGGGCAGAGAGGGGAATCTTACCAGCTGGATGTATGAAAATAGGAGAAGTTGGTAATTTGCTTATAGTATAAGAAAAAACGGCTGTAATCTTATAAAATATATTGGTTCAAAAAACAATTATAAACTTACAAACAATTTTATCTAATTAATTTTTGGAAAATTTTGAAATAAATTATCCAAAATATTGACATAAATTTTTAAAAACAAAAATCCTTTCCCACGATTACACAAAATATTTGGGGCCATAGCTCAGCTGGGAGAGCGCTTGTCTGGCAGACAAGAGGTCACGGGTTCGAGCCCCGTTGGCTCCATCAGGTTTTACAAAGAGATGAGATTTTCCTTCTTCCCCTAAATCCTAACCTCCAAATCCTTTTCTCATGGTCACATGTTCTTACAGTCTCACCCTAATTCTTTCCTTATGTCTTCCCTTCTTTGCTGTGTATATTTTGTGTCTTTTCGTGTATTTTCGTGGTAAATTTTTTATATATCGCTTTCAGCGAATTTATATTTTTTTAACCTTGTTCATAGGGTATAAACCCTGTGCTAAATTATTTATCCCCTTCGGGGAAAGTATTTCTGCTAATTTATATATTGCTTTGTTCGTTTTTGTTCGTTGGTGTTCGTTGCTCAATAATTAAGTCATAATCTCAAAACCTTTGTGGTGTCATGGACCACTCCATGACACAATCGTGAATTGAACTCCGTCACGGAATGGTTCGTGAATTCTTATTAAGTTGAAAATTGAAGTAATTACACACCCCGCTTACGCAAATGCGGAACCATCCCTCTCGAGAGGGGAATTATATTATCTAATTTTTTAATTTAATTTATTCCTATTAACCAACATCCTGAAGTCCTGTACAAGCCCGAACTCCAGTCTGCTGTAATAAAATTCTGCTAATTTTGTTCTTATATTTTTTAACTAAATTCTATTCCCCATATCCTAAATCCTCCACTTCACTATTCCCAATTCACAATTCACTTTTTCACTTATTTTTTACTTTTAAATTTTTCCTTTTATCTTCTCTCTTTTTCTTTTTGCCCTTCTCCCAGTCTCATTGTCGCATTGTCGCTCTATCACACAGTCATCCCTCCTCGCGTCTTCACGCCTCCGCAGTGACTTCTCTTCTCCCTTCTCCCTTCTACTTCACCTTCACCATCTTCCTCACCACTGCATTGTTGTTGTATTCCAGTTTATAGAAATAGGTGCCGGGAGCCACTTCTCTACCGTGGCTGTCATTACCATCCCACTTAACCTTTGTCTTAAAACTAAAGTTATTAGCTCTGCCTTCGTATCTGCGTACTAACTGTCCTATTGTATTGTATATGGATAGAGTGTAATTCTCTACTCTTTCGTAGTCTGATGTGATAAACAATATTTCAGTACTGTTTTTAAAAGGATTTGGTTGGTTCTGGAAAAGATAAAGCTTGTTAACAAAATTAGTATCAGGATCTCCTCCTACTGCTTCAGGTTTATACTCATAAGCTCCTATATCCACTCTGCCGTTGTAGATTC